>CAZCBF010000027.1:0-19381 GCA_964496895.1 uncultured Methylophilaceae bacterium
CAAAATTTATGCTTACATTGCGCTTATAAAAAGCTAAAATGGTGTCGATCTTTCAAAAACGTTCTTAAGGTTTTATTTATGTCAGCAAAACACGCAAAAGTGCTTATTTTAGGTTCTGGCCCTGCCGGTTATTCAGCAGCTGTTTATGCAGCACGCGCCAATCTCAACCCTGTTTTAGTCACAGGTATTGCCCAAGGTGGTCAACTCATGACGACGACCGATGTGGATAACTGGCCTGCTGATGCTGATGGTGTGCAAGGCCCTGAGTTGATGGCACGTTTTCAAAAACATGCTGAACGTTTTGAAACAGAAATGGTGTTTGACCATATTCATACCACGCACTTAACAGAAAAGCCGTTTAGGCTTGTTGGTGATAGCGGCGAATATACTTGCGATGCTTTGATTATTGCAACAGGTGCTTCTGCCAAATACATTGGCTTACCCAGTGAAGAAGCCTTTGCGGGTAAAGGCGTTTCTGCTTGTGCGACCTGCGATGGCTTTTTCTATCGCAACCAACCCGTCGCAGTCGTTGGTGGTGGCAATACCGCGGTAGAAGAAGCGCTCTACCTTTCAAACATTGCCAGCAAAGTGACTTTAGTACATCGTCGCGATACTTTTAAGGCAGAAGCTATTTTAGTAGACAAACTCATGGCACGTGTTGAGGAAGGCAAAATCGAGCTAGAATTACACCAAACACTAGATGAAGTACTCGGTGACGACTCTGGTGTCACAGGCATGCGCTTAAAAAGCTCCCAAGATGACAGCACCAAAGAAATTGATGTAATGGGCGTCTTTATTGCCATTGGTCACAAACCGAATACAGATATTTTTGAAGGCCAGCTTGAAATGGAAGGTGGCTACATCATCACGCAAATGGGCCGCAATGGTAATGCCACCATGACCAGTATTCCTGGTGTGTTTGCAGCAGGTGATGTGCAAGACCATATTTACCGCCAAGCCATCACCAGTGCAGGTACTGGCTGTATGGCAGCGCTTGATGCTGAGCGCTTTGTCGCTGAATAAATCAAGTACTACGCGGGCAATGCATAATGTCAAAGGCGCAAAAGCCAAACCAGCTGGCTGACCAACAACATGACGATCAGGCTTACTTTCGAGAAGCCATGAAAGATGTACGCCCGCTCAATACCAGTCCGTTTAGAATTTTCAAAGTAAAACCACGGCCAGTGCCCCAGCAGTTCATGCAAGATGAACAGCAAGCTTTGGCCGACTCCCTCTCCGATCACTTTATCCCTAGGCATGAGCGTGAAACAGGCGAAGAAATGCTCTATTTACGAGATGGTCAATCTCCAGATATTTTACGCAAACTCAGACGGGGTAAGTGGGTGATTCAATCACACATTGACTTGCACGGGATGGTCAGTGACGAGGCCCGCGCTTACGTCTCTCAATTTATCAGTCACTGCAAAAAGCGTGGCATCCGCTGCGTGCGCATTGTGCACGGCAAGGGCTTAGGCTCGCGTAATAAAGAGCCAGTACTCAAAAACAAATTACGCGCATGGTTGATGCAAAAAGATGAAGTGATCGCCTATGCAGAGGCAAAACCTCAAGATGGTGGCAGTGGTGCGGTCATCGTCTTACTCAAAGGCTAACTTTAGCTTTATTATCAAAAATCAGTTAAAAAAATGTAAATTTTGCTTTTATACATGATCGACTAACCTTATGATCTAAATCAATCAGTAACATCTACAACAACATTAAGGGGAACGTAATGGACTTTGACAAGGTAATGGAGTTTGTAAGTACACGTGGTGTTGATATTGCTATCAGCATTGTTTCTGCAATCATCATCTGGGTTATCGGTCGCTGGGTCATTGGTAAAATCACCAAGCTCATTGGTATGGCGATGCAACGCAGTGGCAAAATCGACCATACTTTAGCGGGATACATCATCAGTATCTTAGGTGGCTTACTCACTGTATTGTTGGTGATGTTTATCTTAAGCCGCTTTGGGATTGAAACAACATCATTTGCAGCCTTATTAGCTGGCGCTGGTTTAGCCATTGGTACTGCTTGGGGCGGTTTGCTGGCGCATTTTGCAGCTGGCGTGTTTATGCAAGTGTTACGCCCATTTAAAGTAGGCGATTATATCGATGCTGGTGCCGTTGAAGGTACCGTGACAGAAGTTGGCCTATTTACTTCTACCATTGTCACCATTGACAACGTCACAACCATTGTTGCCAATAACAAAATCTTTAGCGACAACATTAAAAACTTCTCTGCTGAGCCATACCGTCGCGTAGATTGTGAAGTGAAGCTCTATCACTCTGTTGATACGAATGAAGTACTGTCCAAACTACAAAAGGCAGTAACCAAAGTGGCGAACATCGAAACCAACCCAGCTCCAAACGTGCAAATATTAGAATTTACCGAAGAAGGCCCGCTGTTTTGTGTGCAACCTTATTGCAATAATGATCACTACTGGCAAGTACTTTTTGACACCAACAAAGTGATTGCAGAGACCGTAGCCGCTAACAAGTGGCCTGCACCTGCAGCCAATGAAGTGGAGTTTATGCCAGGCACAAGCTACACTTAATAGGTGACGCTATCGCAAAAATACGTCAATTAGGATATAATCCTAGAAACAATTGTGAGATATTCACAAGCCCTGCTAAAAAGCTGATGAGATCAAACCTCATCAGCTTTTTTTATTCCCCTAAGAAGCCACCGCTCTGGTGCTCCCAAAACGTTTTGTATAAGCCACCTTTGGCTAATAAAGTTTGATGGTCACCCACCTCCACAACTTTACCTTCATCAATGACAATCAAGCGGTCCATTGCAGCAATCGTAGACAGCCGGTGTGCGATGGCCACCACAGTCTTGCCTGCCATCAATTGCTCTAAACTCGCCTGTATCGCGACTTCTACTTCTGAATCCAAGGCACTAGTGGCTTCATCCAGTAATAATATTGGCGCATCTTTGAGCATCACCCGCGCGATAGCAATACGTTGACGCTGGCCACCAGAGAGCTTTACACCACGCTCACCAACATGTGCGTCATAGCCTGTTCTACCTTTGGCATCTCGAAGTTGCTCAATAAAGGTATGCGCCTCAGCTTGCTTGGCAGCAGCAAGCATTTCTGCCTCAGTGGCATCAGGCCTACCATACAGCAGATTATCTCGTACCGAGCGATGTAACAGCGCAGTATCTTGCGTCACCATACCGATTTGTTCACGCAAGCTATTTTGGGAAAGCGCTTTGATGTCTTGCCCATCGATCAATACCCGACCATTTTTCACTTCAAAAAACCTTAGCAACAAATTCACCAAGGTGGTTTTACCTGCCCCTGAGCGTCCGACTAACCCAACCTTCTCACCTGGCTTGATGGACAAGTTAAATTGCTCAAATAATGGCTTATCGTTGCTATAGTCAAAGTCAACTTGATCGAAGGTAATTTCACCTTGATCAACGACCAACGCTGGGGCACCTGGAGCATCTTGAATCTTATTCGGTTGGCTAAAAGTAGTCAGGCCATCCTGCACCGTGCCCACCTGTTCATACAATGAAGTCATTTCCCACATCACCCAGTGCGAAATACCATTGAGTCGGAGTGACATGGCCGTGGCAGCGGCCACACCACCAATGGTGACGGCGCCCTGCCCCCATAACCACAGTGCAAGACCACCGGTCGAAGCAATGAGACTCATGATTAACAAGTGATTGAAAACCTGAATTTTAGTCACGAGTCGCATCTGTTTATGCACTGTGCCTAAAAACTCACTCATCGCAAATTTGGCATAACTTGACTCTCGGTTAGCATGTGAAAACAGCTTAACGGTGCTGATATTGGTATAAGCATCCGTCACACGACCTGTCATCATCGAGCGCGCATCCGCCTGGTTTTTAGCGAGCCTACTTAACTTAGGCACAAAATATCGCAAGCCAATTAAGTAGATCGCAACCCACAACAAAAAAGGCAGCATAATCAAAGGATGAAAAGAGCCGACAATCAAGACCATTGATGAGAAGTAGACCACCACATAAACCAAAATATCCGCCACAATAAACCAAACATCACGTACCGCGATAGCCGTTTGCATGACTTTGGTTGCGATACGCCCTGCAAATTCGTCTTGGTAAAACGACATACTTTGGCTCAACATCAAGCGATGAAACTGCCAGCGTAGTCGCATGGCAAAATTACCTGCCAAAGTTTGATGCTTGAGCAGCGTGGTCAACATAATCGGTATCGTGCTCAATAGTAGAATCAAACCTATACCAAAGACGCGCCAACCTTCACCCACCCATAACTCAGATGGGCTTATCGTCGACAACCAATCAACGACTTTACCGATAATCATAAACAAAAAAGCCTCATAGGCTGCGATCATGGCGGTAAAGCTTGTCATGCCAAACAAATAGCGCTTTGCGCCTTTGATGCTAGCCCATAAGAAAGGCAATAACGCTTGATCAGAAACATCAAGCTGTTTAGTGGGGAACGGGGTTAAACGCTTTTCAAACCATTGGTACATAGTATTTTTAGTCAAATATATCTTTAGATTCAATAGCCTAGCCTGATCAACAATGGCATAATAATAAATAACAAACGCTTCAATAATAACAAAACAAGGTTTCTCAAAAATGTCCAACCGACAGTCTCGCTTGCATCAGTTTCTTTTTATCCTCTCGGTCATTTGGGGGGTGAGTGTCTTTTGGATGACAAACCATCTACCACTCATCGACCTACCACAACACGCTGGCCAAGCAAGCGTACTTAAAGAAATGTTATTTGGCGATTCACAATGGCAAAATATTGTGCAAATCAACCCATTCACGCCGAACTACACCCTATACGGTTTACTCATGCTGCTCACTTCCTTGATGAGCATCAGTAGCGCCATTGCCGTGTTGGTGTCGATCAGCTATGTTGGCTTTGTCTATTTTGCACGTAAATTACGACAACATTTTAACGCAGACGCGCGACTCGACTGGTTATTTTTACTGCCTTTTTTTGGCTACCCGTATATGTTGGGTTTCATGTCATTTATATTGGCGGCACCGCTAGCACTATGCTTTATTTGGCTGGGAGACCGTTTTGCACTGGCACCCAGTATTAAAAAAACACTCGTGCTAATGCTACTGGGGGCAGTCTTATTGGAAGCGCATGGCTTGATGTTTTTATTTGCCTTTGGTGTTGCGGGTACCTTTTTACTGATCCGCTATCAGTCGCTCAGTCGTTTTATTAGCAGCCTGATTCCCTTTATTGTACTTTTTGTTGCTTTTGTTATTTTATACAAGTACAACAACGCGTTTAATGTAGCCTGCGAAGAATGTGCGCGCTATAGACTTAATAGCATCTCAGACATTGTATGGAATCTCAGCCCATTACGCATCCCAAAATCATTGATTTTCACCTTTACTAACTCAGTAAAAGTAATGCCACTATATTTATTAGCGCCCAGCATCTTAGTGTTATTTAGTGCGCCGTGGCTGCTTGGTTTACGCATTCAGTGGCGTCAGACCCCTGCATTGGTTTTCTTTGTGTTGGCCATCGGTACAGTATTGTTTTTTCCAGACAATATCTTTGGCACCTTTACCGTCTTTGAGCGCTTCTCACTCTTTGTCTTAATCAGCTATGCCATGCTGTTTGCAAGAAGCAACACTAATACAGACAACCCAAATACCAAGATACAACGCTATACGCTTAGTGCTGTGATACTGGTTGTATGGGCTAATCTTGCTTACCAAAGTTATGCACACTGGAAATATCAACAAAACAATTCCGCCATCGACAGCTTGATGGCTACATTAGAGCCAAACCAAAGGATGCTTAAAATCATCACCAATGACAATGATAGTGAAAACGCGCCTAAGGCACTTCAGCGTTATGATTACTATGCGCTGTGGTATCAGGCTGAACAAGGGGGCTTTGTAGATCCAAACTTTTCAGGCTTAGCGCCCTTCCCGGTACGCTATCAGTTTGGTACTGCGTTTGATTTTAAACAAGACATTAGCGACTATCGCTATATTCTTGAGCGTAACAACACCAGTAATGAAAATACAGACTTATTTAGCACATTCGACTGTCAACCAGTACTGGTCAAACGCATCCCTCAATGGGCCTTGTATGATAATCAAGCGTGTATGAAATAGCGTGATTGCATTCAATTACTTGCTTTAAAGACAAGCAAGTAATTGAGCAAGAAATTGATAAAGAAGGCAAAGCCAATCGCAATGATCTTAGCGATAACAGGTAGGAGTTCGAAGGTTGTTAACAGGTAGTAGGTAATCGACACATTAACTGCCAAACCGATTAATGCAACCAAAAAGAAGTGTACAAATTGCTTTTGCGTCGGTTGCTGCTTAAAAACATAGCGACTACTCAGCTGATAATTCAAGACTGCCGCCGCGCAAAAACTGATCACAGCGGCAGGAATCACAGCAACCGCATTGGCTTGCAACAGTGCAAAGCCGCCCGCATCAACTACAGCAGCCAGACCTCCAGAGACAAAATAGCCTACAAACTTCTCTAAAACAGATTTCATTGATTAATGATAATGACTAAAGGTATCGATTAAGACTAATTGAATAAGGGTGAAAACACTGCATCTGTGTAATGCATAAAACCATTTTGCACAGCAGGTTTATTGGGCTTTTGCTTAATCAGGTATTGCGCGCCTGCCCTTCTCGCCGCTTCACCGTCGCGCTCATCTCGGTCACCAATCAAAATCACACGGTCTAAGGCAACACCCGCTTGTTCTGCAATCGTTTGCAAACCTTTAGGGTGTGGCTTTAAGACATTCACCTCAGAATCTTGCGCACTGACGATCAGATCAGCAGACAAGCCTAAAGCACTCACTTTGCGCGAAGCTTTGTAGTCAGACAAAATACCCAAGCCCTTACCCTGCTTCTTGATCACATTAAACAATTCATCCAAACCATCGTATTTAGCTAGCGGTAGATAAGGCAAAGGGCGTGTTTCAATCCACTCTTTGATCACTAGCACCACCTTATCTTCGGGCTGCCCTGTGACCTGACTGGTCTTTTTGACGAGACGTGCTTCAAAATCAAACACTTCATCATCACCGAGTTCTTCTCTAAACTCTCGATAATGTTTGATGATGGCAAAGATACTAAAGTCAAACTTAAACAATGCATGCTTCAACAGCTGCCTAATCATTGCAAAACGCAGCTGTTTTTGGTCATACAAAGTACCATCCACATCAAATACTACTAAATCAAATGCATCCCAGTCGATGGTCATCTTTGTCATTATTTCGGCAATTCAATAAATTTTTGTTCAGAAAGCTCAGTTAAAAATGGCATATCAACAAAGGTCGTTTCAACAAATAACACCGCCATCACAAATACCATCATCATTAACATACGTTCTTTAAAGAGCTTCTCAGGTTTTTGTGCAGAGCTATCAGGACGCATTGACAGCGCAAGATAATAGCCAAACAACAATGTAATCCATGGAATCAGCACAATATACTCGACACGATATTTAATCAAGAATACCGCTAAAAAGAACAATGAAAGCATCGCATACACAAAGATAGAGACTGTCAGCTTGATCTCTGTATAACCCTTAAAGCTCGCACGGTAGCGCATGAGCAGCTCTTTGCCATGTGATGAAACAATCTGACGATACTCTGACAGTCGTTTAGCACCCATTAAGAACGCACCACCCATATAATATGACAATAAAACAGAAGCTGGCGGTAATGAGGAAGGATCAATCATCACCCAGCCAATCATCAAGCGCAAAGGGTTGTTAATCGATTCAGAAATCACATCTAAATAAGGCTTATCTTTAGAACGAATCGGCGGTACGTTATACACAATACCTTGTAGCGCAAAAATCACAGCTGTCAGCAACATAGCAGGGCTGGAAATATAAGCCGCCCCTAAACCAATAACCACAAAAATGGCCCACTCTAACCAGACCAACTTACCGTTTAAATCAACTTGGACCGCAGAACGTTGTGATTTAGTTGGATGGTGTTTATCAAAATCACGATCCAAATATTCATTAATCACATAATTTGCTGAAGCAATACAGACCAATGTAATCAGCCCAAGTACTACATTGAGCAATAAACTGTCTGTGGTGACACCACGCAACAGATACGCAAGCACAATGCCCGGTATGATAAAAATGTGTTTAGTACTATGATCAAAGCGCGCAATACGCAGATAATCGGCTAACTTAGCCTCCGCCTTTAAGCCAGACGAAGCCGTGTTCAGTGTCTCAGCTGACATAAACTCCCAACCCTTTTATTGTATGTTTTTTTAATTAAGCAATAATCATGCTTAGTAAATCTAACAGTTAAATGACAAAAATCTCTATAAACGAAATATATCGGATTATGCCAAAGTGCACGATAGCCCGTATGGCCCAAACACCCCTAACTTGTTAGTTTAGTTACAGTTTATTAACTATTTTTTTGAATCAGACACACGGCTTCTGCTGCGATCCCCTCGCCTCGCCCAGTAAATCCTAGTTTTTCTGATGTCGTCGCTTTAACATTCACTTGGTCAACCGCGATGCCACAGTCAGAGGCGATATTTTCACACATCAGGCTGGTATACGGCTTTAGCTTGGGACGCTCGCAAATTACAGTTGCATCAATATTGCCCACGACATAACCTTTTTCAGCTAATAGCGACAGCACTTCCCTTAAAAGCACACGTGAGTTTGCATCTTTAAATCGTTGATCATTAGGTGGAAAGTGTACGCCAATATCACCAAGGCCAGCGGCACCTAATAACGCATCGCTGATCGCATGTAATAAGACATCTGCATCAGAATGGCCATCCAGACCTTTCTCATATGGAATATCGACGCCGCCAATAATACACTTTCTGCCCTCTACCAGTCGATGTACATCAAACCCTTGCCCTATTCTCATGCTCACTCCTTTACTTGCATCAGCGCACTGACCACATCCAAATCTTGTGGATAGGTCACCTTCAAATTGCGTAATGCACCTGTAATTAATTTAGGTTGATGTCCCAATGTTTCAATCGCTTGCGCTTCGTCTGTTGGTGCGTCTTGCGGTAATTGCAACGCAGTTTTTAATAAATGATAGCGAAACATCTGTGGTGTTTGAGCTTGCCATAAGCCTTGTCTTGATACGGTGTTTTCAACACGTATCTCTGGCGAGTCGCCTTGTACTTTCTTCAAAGTATCCGCCACTGGCATGGCCAATAAACCACCAACAGCATCATCCTGTAAGGATTCGATCAACTTGGTCAACAAGCCATTGCTCAAGCCTGGCCGTGCCGCGTCATGCACCAAAATCCAATCCTCAGCGTCAGTTTGATCCTGTACGGCCAGCAATCCATTAAGCACAGTGGCGGCTCTAGTGTCTCCCCCCGCATACAAACAGCTGACTTTATCCCCAAAATCAAATGCGTTCATTTGCATTTTCCACGTTTGATCATCGGGGCTCAAAACAACATAAACATGGTCAATCAACTTCGAAGCCGTAAAGACTTCAAGGCAATGTGCGATCAAAGGCTTACCATGCAAGTGCAAATATTGCTTGGGCACCTGTGCACCCATACGGCTGCCAGTCCCCGCAGCTGGGATAATCACATAATTTGCCATGTGTTATCTTTTCTAAATCACTGCTTGCATTTTCAAGACTGTAAAGACACCAACAAGCACGAAAACTGCAAGCACAATCGCCAGCAGTTTAATCCGAGAACGATGAATTTCGATATGCTTAACTAACACTTCATTGTGATCAGCCAAGGCTTTGATAATCGATGAAGTCTCAACTAATTGTGCATGCAAATCATCAACAGCATTTTCTAGCTGCACAGTTTTAGCTTGCAAATCTACCAGTGATGATGGTTCATCTAAATCGATATCCACAGTATTTTCTGCAGAGCCTTTTCTCGCCGAGCCAGCCGTGCTGCCTGCACCAGGTTCACGCTTGATACTGGTCCACAGCTTTTTTGCCTCATCGGCAACTTTAGGGGCGCCACTAATCACTTCACCCCAAGGGATATTCTTTAACACTACTAACCAAGGCACTGCCATTGGGTCTCCTCCTGTCCAATGATTGATGCCTATTTTAACGCGAGTCGCCTATTTCAGCAGCAACATTCAGGTAAAAAATAAATGATTAAAAAACACCAACACTCTCAAACCATCTTCGATGGTTAACGGATTCGGCCTAAAAAAAGATCGCGCTAAAGCAACACACTTCGGCACGATCAACCATGAGCAATCTACTCATCAGCCTCTCAAGAGAAAGCCTAGCCCTTCAAACTCTTACTCACCAACTCATACACATCATTCGATAAGTCCGGCGTATCTAAAATCTTTTGTAAGGCTTTTTGCATTTTCTTTTGCAGTGTTGGTGTATAGCGTTTCCACTCTCTAAATGGCGTCACTTGTCGCGCGGCGATTTGGGGATTAATCGTATTCAGCGAGATAATCACATCACTTTGCAGGTCATAGCCTTTGCCACTAGGGTCGTGAAACTTAACCGGGTTAAGCACTGAAAACGCGGTATAGAGAGAACGCACACGGTTTGGATTTTTAATATTAAATTCAGCATGGGCGCGCAACATTTCAAGGTCATCAAAGATCGCCTTACGATTTGCCATCGCTTGTAATTTAAACCACTTGTCCACCACTAATGGATAGTCTTTAAAACGCGCATAGAAATCAGCAAATACTTCTGCACGCTCAGGCTTGGTACTATCGGCTAAGCAGAATAAGGCCGTCACACGGTCGGTCATATTATCGGCTTGTTCATAATGTTTCTTTGATCGAGAAGCACAGCCTGTGCCGTTAGTTGCCGTTAAGTATTCTAATGCAACACCTTGTAAGGCGCGGCGGCCCATTGCTGCTGGTGCGATACTAAACGCACCATTGCTTTGATTGGCATCATAGAGTTTTGCCAATGCAGACTTATGCGCACGTTTGATCCCTTTCATGATTGTGGTTTTGGCTTTATCAATCGCCGCAGGGTCAATCACCGCTTGGTTTTGTGCAATCACCGCGTTGTCTGGCAAGGTTAATGCACGCGCAAGCAAGGCTTTATCTGCATCACTCTCCATCCCCTGCGCAATCAACGCACCAAGGTCATCTATATAAGTCGAAACATCCGTATCTTTATCCGCCATCAAGCGTTCGATATTACGCATGGCTAAAGTTTGGCCCGCTTCCCATTTGTTAAAGCCATCGGTATCGTGCAATTGCAGCAAGCGTAGATCATCATCAGTCAGGTCAGTGCTCAACTTCACTGGCGCGGAAAAACCGCGCAAAATAGACGGCACTGGCTGCTCAGGGATATCCACAAAGGTAAAGCTCTGCTCTCTCTCTGTGAGTTGAAGCACACTTGTGTCATGGGTTTGCACCCCATTCTGATCGAGCAAACCCACTGATATAGGCATATGCAATGGTTTTTTGTCTGTTTGCTCAGGTGTATCTAGCTGTGATTGCTTAAAGGTTAAACGATAGCTTTGCGCGCTAGCATTGTATACGCTATCGACTTCAAGCGTTGGCGTACCCGCTTGCTTGTACCACAAAAAGAATTGGCCCAAGTCACGCCCAGAAGCCTCTGCCATACAGGCTACAAAGTCATCACACGTGACCGCTTGACCGTCATAGCGATCAAAATACAGATCAGTCGCTTTACGGTAATCGCTCTCGCCAAGCAAAGTGTGCTGCATGCGGATAATCTCCGCCCCTTTTTCGTAAATCGTGGTGGTGTAAAAATTACTGATCTCAATAAAACTATCAGGCTGAACCGAATGTGCTAGCGGGCTGGCATCTTCTGAAAACTGTAATTTACGCAAACGATCCACATCATCAATCCGTTGCACTGCGCGTGAATTAAGATCACTACTAAATTCTTGATCCCTAAAAACCGTCAACCCTTCTTTGAGTGACAACTGAAACCAATCACGACACGTCACGCGATTACCCGTCCAGTTATGAAAATACTCGTGCCCGATCACACCCTCTACACTCATAAAGTCCGCATCTGTCGCAGTTTCTTGCTGTGCTAATACCAATGCTGTGTTAAAAATATTGAGCGAAGTATTTTCCATCGCACCCATATTAAAGTCACTCACCGCAACGATATTAAACAAATCTAATTGGTACTCACGGCCATAGACTTCTTCATCCCACTTCATGGCTTTTTTGAGTGATGTCATGGCATGATCGCATTGCGTTTCATCGCCTTCGCGCACATAAATATGCAAATCAACTTTGCGGCCAGACTGGGTGACAAATTCATCTGAAGTCATTACCAAATCACCCGCAACCAACGCGAATAAATAGCAAGGCTTAGGAAATGGATCATCCCACACCGTAAAATGACGACCACCTGCCAGTGAGCCTTTGTCTTTTAAATTACCATTGGATAGTAAAACAGGATATTGCGCGGCATCCGCCTCAACGCGTACGGTAAAAGTCGTCAAGACATCAGGACGATCTTGAAAATAAGTAATGCGCCTAAAGCCCTCAGCCTCACATTGCGTACAATAAGTACCGCCAGATTGATACAAGCCTTCTAACGCCGTATTGGATGCTGGGTCGATTTCAGAAACAATCGTCAAGGTAAACGACTCAGCCAGAGGCGCAAGCGTCAGCAAATCGTTCTCTAATTGATAATCGTCAAATGCAAGTGCATCAATCTCCACCGAAACCAATGTTTGATCCTGTCCATTGAGCACCAGATCGGTTAAAGGGCTCTCTGGATTTTTTTCATACTGCACTGTAGACGTCACGATGGTTTTACCATCAAATAACGCAAATTTTAAATCTGCATGCCTGACATTAAACGCCGCTGGCGTATAGTCTTTTAAAAATTTGGTCTTAGGGGCTTCGCTGGTATCCACTCGCATAAGTTAAAGGCTTCCAATAAAAGAGTTCACAGTATAAAAGACTGTACATTTAGCTGACTAGTCTTTCACGTATTAGTTTATAAGCATAGGCTTTTTATTAACGACAATGTTAAATAGGATTTCATTGCTTTCTTTAACTTGATGGCTTTCATTGAGTACTCGATTGAATAAGCCTGTATTCAGCAATCAGATCAACTGAGGCCAAGAAACTAAAAAAGCCCTGAAAATCAGGGCTTTTAATCATCATCAAAAAATGCTACTTAATCATCAGTCGATGGAATCTTATGAATGCTCAAATCAGCACCGTCGAACTCTTCTTCTTGCGTAAGACGAATACCCACAGCAGCCTTCAAGATGCCATAAACCAATGCACCGCCGATTAAGGCAACAGCAATACCTGATAATGTACCTACGACTTGAGCCATCAATGTCACACCACCAAGGCCTTTCATAGCTGTTGTGCCAAAAATACCAGCGGCAATACCGCCCCAAGCACCACACAAACCATGCAACGGCCATACACCTAAGACATCATCGATCTTCCAGCGGTTTTGCGTGAGTGTAAAGGTATAGACAAACAATGCACCAGCAATAACACCTGTAGCCAATGCGCCTAGTGGATGCATAATGTCTGAGCCAGCACACACCGCAACTAAGCCAGCCAATGGGCCATTGTGTACAAAGCCAGGATCATTTTTACCAAAGACTAAAGCCGCTAATGTACCACCAACCATGGCCATCAATGAATTAAGCGCCACCAGGCCTGAAATGCCTTCAATAGCCTGCGCAGACATGACATTAAAGCCAAACCAACCAACGGTCAGTGTCCATGCACCCAAGGCTAAAAATGGAATATTGGAAGGCGCATAAGCCACCAACTTGCCATTCTTATAGCGACCATTCCTAGCCCCTAAAAACATTACCGCCATTAACGCAATCCAACCACCCATGGCATGTACCACGATTGATCCTGCAAAGTCATGAAAGTTTGCGCCAAAGTTACTCGCAATCCAATCTTGAAAGCCATAATTACCATTCCAAGTAATACCTTCAAAAAATGGATAAACCAAAGCCACCACTGCAAACGTGGCCGCCACTTGCGGGTTAAATTTGGCACGTTCTGCAATCCCGCCAGAAATAATCGCCGGTATTGCCGCAGCAAACGTTAATAGAAAAAAGAATTTGACTAATTCAAAACCGTTTTTAGCCGATAATACCTCTGCACCATCCATAAAGCTGATGCCATAGGCAATGCTATACCCGATAAAAAAGTAAGCAATTGTCGACACTGAAAAGTCGACCAAAATTTTAACCAAGGCATTCACTTGGTTTTTTTTACGTACAGTCCCCACCTCTAAAAATGCAAATCCAGCGTGCATAGCAAGCACCATAATAGCGCCTAACAATACAAAAAGGGTATCCCCTGCTAGTTTAATTTCCTCCATAACACTCTCCTATTTTTTATAATATTGCTTTGAAAGCCTTTAAAAACAAGCAATTATCATTCCTTTTCACTAAGTGCTTGTTTTTAAATATATTGTCATTATATACAAATAGAAAAATAGCACCACATAGGTGCTATTTAAATTTTTCGCACTACATAGGTGCGTTACGAGGAGCAACTCAAGCTGCTTGCAGAACGAAATTTTCTGCTTCAGGATGCCCACTCCAAAAATGATAAAACTCGCGCACCACTTCCAAATAAAGTTTACGGCTGTTTTTGATTTTAAAGAGTGGTAATGTGCTGTCGACCACAGTACGGTAGGTTTGTTGGGTATTTTCTGGGGCTTCACGCATACGCAGCAAAGTCATCTTTGAGAGCTTCATCCGCACATTAATCAAGTCTTCACCAGCGCCAGCATTTTTAAGCGCTTGTTTATACGCTTTTAGCGGCCAGAGTTCAGCCGTGCCAAATTTCTCTACTTGTAGCGCTTTGGTAATTTCTTCCATCGTGACTGGTTTTGGAGCCCAGCCATCTTCATTCTTTTTATAAATTTCTTTTTTATTGTGTTCAGCAATTTTCTTAATGTCTTCCACCCAAAAATGATAAAACTCGCGCGCAGTTGACAAAATAAATGGCCACTCATCGTCAGGTTTGTTTTCAAGATACGTCTCTAGCACTGTGCGATAACCATTGCCATCGAGTACTTGATCAGCCAAAACAGCACCAAGCTCATCCAATATCTCTTCTCTGGCAGCAATGTTATACTCATCGACACCATTTTTTTGCAGGATGGCAACATACGCGTCAATTGCTTTTTGCTCTCTTGTTTTTTCCATAACTGGCCCAATCTATTTTTTGTTACACTTGATGTATTGCATCGCAAGTGCTTTACTCAGTGAAAGACATTGTTAATTTTAGGCTTTGTTAACAACAATTTATCTTTTAAAAAGTACCAAGTATCCAAGCCAATTATTCGCTTAAACCACTCAATTACCTAAAACGACAACCATGGAACTCGTATTTATTGCATTATTAATAGGGATTGCCTTATTTTGGCTCGATAGCATGTCCAAACGTGAACGTGCTGTGGCACTGGGCAGAGACCTCGCTAAAAAATTTAACCTACAGTTACTCGATGAAACCGTCACACTCAAAAAAATAAGCCTTGGCCGCAACAACCGTGGCCATATGCAATTTAAGCGTCACTATCAATTTGAAGTCAGCACGCATGGTAGTGACCGCGTAGCGTGTCAGATAACGCTACTGGGCAACCTATTAGAAGATTGGCATATACCGCCCTATTTACAAGCCTATTAAAAACCCGCTTGTGCCTCAAAAAATTACTCAACACACTATGAAAAAACATCACGACACACTACATCGTTTTTTATTTGAAAATACCCCTATCCGTGGCAATCTGGTTAATCTAAACCTCAGCTACCAGCAAGCACTACAGCATCAAAACATGCCAAAAAGTCTAAAACTAGGCTTAGGTGAACTCATGGCAGCAAGTGCGCTACTCACCGCCACGCTCAAGATGGATGGCTCACTCATCATGCAAATGCAAGGCAAAGGTGTGCTCAAATTTTTAGTCGTGGAGTGTAATTCTGAGTTTGGCTTGCGTGCCACCGCTAAATGGGATGGCGAAATTAATGAAGACCAACATTTATTTGACCTCATCGAGGATGGTCAACTGGTCATCACCATAGACCCTAAAGACAACAAGCAATCTTACCAAGGCATTGTCCCGCTGGAGGGCGACAGTATTGCCAAGGTCTTAGAAAACTACATGTACCGCTCTGAGCAAATCGACACACGTATCTTTTTAAGTAGTGATAACGACACTGCGGCTGGCTTGCTCGTACAAAAACTACCCGACACCACCAACCAAACCACCATGAGTGAATCGCAAAAAGCAGATCAACTCGAAATATGGAATCGTGTTGGCATACTCGCAGAAACAGTCAAACCAGAAGAGTTACTCGCGCTTGATGCGCAAACCATGCTGACTAGATTATTTAATGAAGAATCAATACAGCTCTTTGAGCCCAACCATGCCCACTTCTTTTGTCGTTGCTCACGCCACGGCGTAGCGAATATGCTGCGCAATTTGGGAAATGATGAAATCAACAGCATCCTTGAAGATGAAGGCAAAATCGAAATTAACTGTGACTTTTGTAATCAACAATATGTCTTTGATGAAGTCGATGCCAAAGCACTCATGCTAAGCGCTACAGAAAACGCAGGCGAAAGCCCTCAAGACAAACTGCATTAAAGTTAACGATTACTGATCAGCTGCTAAACACTGCCGATAGCGTTCAAACAACACCACTGCCGTTGCAGCCGCAGCGTTTAATGACTCCACACCTGATTGTGATTGCTGTGCCATAGGAATCGTCACACGATAATCGCAAGCTGCTGCGGTAGCAGGTTGAATACCATTGCCTTCATTGCCGATCACAAAGGCCGTAGGCGTGATTAAATCCTGCGCATACAAGTCATCACCACCGATGACAGTGGCATAACTCTTCAATGCATCATCAGCCAACTGTGCCTGTAAATCGACCCGCTCAACCACGGGCAACACAAACTGCGCACCCTGCCCACCACGCAAACATTTAGGTGACC
Organism: uncultured Methylophilaceae bacterium; assembly: GCA_964496895.1. Classification (GTDB taxonomy): domain Bacteria; phylum Pseudomonadota; class Gammaproteobacteria; order Burkholderiales; family Methylophilaceae; genus Methylotenera. The sequence continues at coordinate 16,910 of CAZCBF010000027.1, forward strand.
ACGCTTGCGTACAACCCGTACTCAAATACACCACATCTACACCTGCTGCCGCTGCAGTACGCATCAAGCTACCAAGGTTGCCAGGGTCTTGAATATCCTCAATTAGCAAGGCACAGCTCACCTGCTCAGGCACTGGCAGATCAGGTATTTTCACCAACGCTAAAATCCCAGTACTACTCGCCACCGGCGTGAGCTCGGCAAACATCAACGTTGGCAGCATCACAATCAAATCCTCTTCAAACTGCTGCATCAGCGCCAGCGCTTCACCGCTACTTTTACCCTCTGGGATAATCAGCTTAATCGGCTCGCCATATGTATCAACATAGCTCTCAATCAAATGCACACCATCAAGCAAAGTTAGGGATTCAGTGCGACGATATTTAGCGTTATCCGCCACTTTTTTAAAATGTTTAAACACGCTGTTATCGCGTGAGGTAATGTGTTTAAAAGCCATGCGGCTATTGTACCGACTTATTAAGCAAGCAGATTACTCAATGGGCTTTTTACACCATCTGCCCCTTGTTTAATCACATGGGTATAAATCTCAGTGGTTTTCACATCGCTATGACCCAACTGCTGCTGCACCGTACGAATATCGGCACCGTTTTGCAAAAGGTGTGTTGCAAATGAATGGCGAAGTGTGTGAGAGCTGATGGCCTTACGTATGCCAGCCTTTTGGGCAGCACGCTTAATCGCTTTATTAATACCAGTCTCATCAATATGATGACGGCGAATCAACTTACTATGAGGGTCGACACTCAGTTTTGCAGAAGGAAAAAGGTATTGCCAATTCAAGGATTTATTAGCATGCTGAAATTTTCTCTCAAGCGCATCAGGCATCCAGACCCCTGCATATTCAGCATTGGATAAATCATGCTGCAAATAAAGTTCAACCCTTTGAACCTGATGCTCGATTGCTGGGATCAACTCAGGCGCTAAAGTCGTTAAGCGATGCTTAAAGCCTTTACCATTCCAAACTTGAATTTGTTTTAAATTCAAATCGATATCTTTAACACGTAAACGCACTAACTCCATCAAGCGCAACCCTGAGCCATACAAAAGACCAATAGGTAGTTTATAGTTTGCATCCAACTCAGTGAGTAGCAACATGACTTCATCTTGCGTTAACACTGTTGGCAATTTAGGCTGACGCTTCACCCTCACAAACTCAGAAAAATCTCCAATCGGTAAATTTAAGTATTTGTTATACAAAAATGCTAAAGCATTTAATGCTATTTTTTGGGTCGAGGCAGCAACATGTCGCTGCGTAGCAAGGTATGTTAAAAACGCTTTAATATGTAATTGGTTTAAATCTTTGGGATGTTGTTTATCATGAAAGCAAATATACGCCTTCACCCAATGCAAATAGCTCTCGATCGTACGCTTGCTATATCGCCTAACCAGCATATATTCACTTAAAGAATTCAAAAAGCGAGAACGTGGCATACATCACCTTGATGACAAAATATGCTATATTTATATCATAAAAGAATATGGTTAACTAGGATGCCATCCTAGTTAACAGCTATGAAAAACCAAAACAATATAAAAATACAATTTTATTCAATCATTTAGCGATTAATGAATAATTTCAAAATAAAAAAACTAGGATTCCTAGTAATAATAAAAACTAGGATAGCGTCCTAGTTTTCATACTGTTAGCCATCTATAGCACTGGAGAATTTAATGTCTGTAACACTAGCTTTTGACGTATATGGAACGTTAATTGATACACATGGAATTATTTCTAAACTACATGAGCTAATAGGGGACAAAGCAAAAGATTTTTCTCAAAGTTGGCGAGAAAAACAGTTGGAGTATTCCTTTCGTCGAGGCTTAATGCAAAATTACGAAAACTTTTCTGTTTGTACTAGTCATGCTCTTGACTACACATCTATGTTTTACAAAATTGCTCTCACAAAAGAACAAAAGCATGAACTTTTAGATAGTTATCGTACACTTCCAGCATTCAAAGATGTGAAAGAAGGGTTGGTTCGATTGAAGGCAGCTAATTTTCGTTTGTACGCATTCTCTAATGGTAGTGCAGACGCAGTTGAAACATTACTCGAAGCTGCTGGTATAAGAGGCTATTTCCTTGGGGTTGTTAGTGTTGACGATCTTAAGTCATTTAAACCAAATCCTGCGGTATATGCTCATTTTCTAAGAAAATCTGAGGCATCAGGTAGTAAAGCGTGGTTAATTTCAAGTAATCCATTTGATGTTATCGGAGCAATTTCAGCTGGTATGTGTGCTGCTTGGGTTCGGCGCTCCAAAGAAGCTATCTTTGATCCATGGGGAATAGAACCAACAATAACAATAGAGAGTCTTGAAGAACTCCACGAAAAAATTGGCTAACAAGCGCATAAACTCGGACCGCAAAAAGCTACGCTGCGCTCCGCTTGTTGCGTCCGGTTATGCTTGTCGTTAACCTGGTCAGCTAGCCTAAGCTGGTAGTTTAGTTATGTGGTTCCG
>CAZCBF010000028.1:0-19297 GCA_964496895.1 uncultured Methylophilaceae bacterium
TTTTTAAGAATGCATTAGTTTAAAGAGGCAATTCGGTCGCAACTCGCGTGGATCATCACTTCGCAGCTTTTAGCACCTGCGTCAAGATGACCAACCGCACGTTCACCTAGCCCTGCTGCGCGACCTTTGGTTGCGATCATGTCACGTGTTGATTCAAGTCCCTCAGTAGCCACTTTTTTTAAGGACTCACAGATTACTAAAGTAGATTCGCATGATGCCGCCATTTGGGTAAAAGTGGTTGAGACAGGGACTAATACGTCCAACATTGTTTTTTCGCCCACATCAGCTTTGCCTCGGCTCATAATGGCTTGTACACCAGCAGCAAATGCAGCGGCGATTTCTAGGGGAGCTTCTTCTCCATTGGTGCGTAAGGTTTTGGACATGGTAATAAAAAAGCTGGCGAATAAAGGTCCTGAAGCACCGCCTATGGTACTGAGCAATTTCATGCCAATACGATTAAGCAGCATTGATGGGTTGAGTTCAGCCAGTTCATCTTTCATTTGTAAAATAGTTTCTGAACCGCGCTTCATATTGATATAGTGATCACCATCGCCAATGGCTCTATCTAATGATTCAATATCCGCTTCATTGCTGTCGATAGCTTCTGCAACAGCCTCGATGATTTGCAAAATCATTTCAGATTTCATCTTTCAGCCTCCTTTCAAACTCAAATTATTATTGGTGTTATTCACTTTTAATATTAATTTACGCTTGTTTTAAGCCATTGGCTATACCTTTTACTGCTCTTAACGATTGACGTTGCAATGATTTCTGGACACTCATAACTGGATAATTCTTGAATGAGTGTGCTGATCTTGTCAAAATGTTTGGTTAACGTTTTAATCTCCAGCTTCACTTCATCGCTGCTTTCTATTGCCCCTTCCCAAGCGTAAGTGCTCTTGAGAGGCGAGGCTTGTACACAGCCAGCGAACTGCTTGGAGACCAAGGCTTTACTCATGGTGTTGGCTTCATCCTCATTGGGGCATGTGGTAGTGATGATAAGCATTTCATTGTTATGTTCTGTCATTGTCTTTGTATAATGCTGAGGTGGTTTTAGAAAAAATCACCCTAACAGATTTAATGATTTTCTGCCTTGTTTGTTTAGGCTAAACTAAACAGACTGTGACACGCGACTAAAAATTGGTTTTACATGAGTCTTCGATTTCGATTAAATTTACTAGTCACCTTGTTATCACTTGCCTTCGTGATAGTCGTTGGTACTGTCTTGGTCAATGATACGCGTGTCTCTATACGTGAGCAGGAAGAGGCAGCAATGCGCGTCACTGTGCAATTGCTGGATAATGTGATTTTAAATTCAACGTTAAACCCCAGTCTTGGGCCAACACATTTAGTGATGCAGCAGTTTTTAGGCAGAATGGGGAGTGTCAGAAGTAGTCATATTGAGCTCTATGATCATGCACATAATGCTTTGTTTATTTCGCCTGAGTCGAAGTTTATGAGTGATATCCAGCCGCCAGGTTGGTTTAAAAAACTGGTAGTACCTGACAGAGAGCAAGTCGCACGTGAGATACGTTATGGCGTGTTGGTGATTTCTTCTAATCCAAGTGGATCAGTGCGTGAAGCGTGGTCTAGTTTTCGGCAAGTGATGCTCATTGGCTTTATCTTCTTTATTTTACTCAATGTTTTCGTTTATGCTTTTCTCAGTCATGCGTTAAAACCAGTACAGGCCATTTTAGATGCGATACAACAGGTGGAAAAAGGCGATTTAAAAACGATCGTGCCGGCATTTAATGTGCCTGAATTTAATAAGATAGGACAAAGCTTAAACCGAATGGCAGTGGCATTGCAGGCCGAGCGTGAGTTGGAAGAAAATCGACAGCTAACGCATTTGATTCAATCTCATATCGAAGATGAGCGGCGTAGTCTGGCGCGCGAGTTACATGATGAATTGGGGCAATACGTCACGGTGATCAAAACCTTTGCAGTCGGTATTGGCAATCAGGCAAAGCAAGAAGGGTTGGAAATGATTGAAAAAAATGCTGGCGTGATCGCATCGTCAGCCAATCAGATTTACGATGGTATGCACAATATTATCCGCCAACTTCGACCGGGGTCATTGGATAATCTAGGGATTGCAGAAACCTTAAAAGATTTGATCAATAGTTATCAACAACAGAATCCTCAGATTAAGATTGCAATAGAAATGCCTAAGCCAATCCAAGATGTGAGTGAAAGCATTAGTATCAATCTGTATCGTATTGTGCAAGAAGCCGTCAATAACGCACTAAAATACGCAGAGGCTTCAGACATCAAAGTGTCAGTACATCACCAAGCGGATCAGGCAAGTGATATGATTGTGATGATTATCGAAGATAACGGTATTGGTATGGACATCGATATTGTTGATCAAAGCAAACATTTTGGTTTGTTAGGCATGAAAGAGCGGGTTCAAGCTTTAGAAGGTGTTTTTAGTTTGCGATCAAATGAGCAAGATGAAAAATCAGGTACTCGTATTCAAATTATGATTCCGATCAATCAAGAATAATACAGAAAAAGACAAAAAGGGGTACACATGGCAAAAATTCGCGTTATGCTAGTTGATGATCATGCAGTGGTTCGCATGGGATTTAAGATGCTTTTAGAGACGGACGCAGAAATCGAAATTGTTGCGGAATCAGACAGTGGCGAACAGGCGATCAAAGATGCTGTCGCACACCAGCCAGATGTAATTGTCATGGATATCACCATGCCAGGGATTGGCGGTCTTGAGGCCATCGAAAGAATATTAGCCAAGGATTCGGCTTTTAAGATCTTAGTGCTTTCTGCACATGAAGACTCTGTGCACCCTAAGCGTGTGCTTAACGCAGGTGCGATGGGCTACTTAACCAAACGCAGTGCGGCGGAAGAGTTGATAAAGGCAATCCGTACCATTGACTCTGGTAAGAAGTTTATCGAGGCAGATGTCGCACAGCAAATGGCGATTCAGCAATTATCGGGTGATCAAAGCCCTGTAGATGTGCTCTCTCCTCGTGAGTTTGAGGTCTTTATGGCGCTGGCCAAAGGCGAAACTACAAAAGAAATTGCGGATACTTTGTTTTTAAGTGAGCGTACCGTTGGCACCCATCTTTACAATATTAAGCAAAAACTCAATGCGAAAAACTCTGCTGAAATCGCTCTGATTGCGATGCGTAGTGGTTTATTGGATGCTTAGCCGTTAAAAGACTAGTTGTTTTTTTGGCGGTTCTGAATCAGGTTGATCGCCACACCGCTGCCAATAATCAGTAGTATTCCCAGCCAATGGATAGGCTTTAGCGATTCTCCCCACAAGACAAAGCCGATTAAGCTCGCTAATAACGGGGTGCTATAGCCAAGACACGCAACCACTAAAGTGTTACCCGTACGATAAGCTCTTGTCATGGCAAGTTGGGCAATGGTGGCCGAAGCACCTAAGCCAAGTAATATTGGCACATCCTTGAGGTTTAAAGCATGTACCTCTTCAACTAGCATCCAAATAGTCGCACCGATGGTTGAAATCAGTGTGAAGTAAAACACTGTACGCCAATCTGGTTCGTTGAGTTTGCCTAATTTACGCACGCACAAATAAGCGATCGCGGCGCCAAACCCAGCGAGCAGACCCATTAAATTAGCATAAAAATCTGCATGGTTAATGTTAGGTTCTAAGAGTAAGCTGACGCCAATGAAGCCGATGACCAGTGCAATATAGGTGTGTGCACTTTGTTTCTCATGTAGGAATAAAGGTGTCAATACGCCTAAAAACAAAGCTGAAGTATTACTAAGGGTAATCGCTGTTGCGAGTGCTAGGTGAGCAATGGCGTAGAAAAATAGCAGTAAAGCTAAAAAGCCTGCGATACCTCTGGCCAAATGTGTTTTGATGTATTGCGTTTTGATGGATAGCTTTTGCTGCTTGATGTAAATCAGTAAAAGCGATAGCCCAAATATTGAGCGGTAGAAAACGAGTTCACTGCTGGTGAATTTTTCTGCACCGAGTTTGACTAGCGCACCCATGATCGCAAAGCCGACAGCTGCAACAATAATCCAACTGCTTTTTAAATTCGGTATATTAGGTTTGAATGACATGAAGGTGGTTGCTTGGTCAATGGCAGCTGCATTATAACGGTATTATTAATTTGGTAGCGTGCATTTATTGATGTGTAAAACTTAACAGCATGGACGGCTCATTAGATAATTTGGTATAATACTCGTTTACTTCTTTAGTTGTTTGCATGCGATTGTGCGGCAAACGCTAAAACTACTTTACGGCGGCATCAGCTGCCGTTTTTTGTTTTACTGACGTATGAATAAAGAGGCGTTTTAGTTGTCTGACCACTTAATGAAAAATTATGCACGCTTGCCCGTGACCTTTACGCATGGTGAGGGTGTATGGCTATGGGATACAGATGGCAACAAGCATTTTGATGCGTTGTCAGGTATTGCTGTGAATGGTCTTGGTCATGCGCATCCAGCCATGGTGCAGGCCATCAGCGAGCAAGCAGCTAAGTTGATGCATGTGTCTAATGTTTATCAGATTGCGGAACAATCTGAATTGGCTGATCAGTTGGCTCAGATTTCTGGCATGGAAGAAGTGTTCTTTTGTAACTCCGGTTGCGAAGCCAACGAAGCTGCTATCAAGCTTGCACGATTGTATGGACATAACCAAGGCGTTGATCAACCAGAAGTGATTGTCATGGAGCATTCATTCCATGGCCGAACAATGGCAACTTTGTCTGCGACCGGTAGCCGCAAAGTGCAGGCAGGTTTTGAGCCGTTGGTTTCAGGCTTTAGGCGTGTGCCGTATGATGATTTGGCTGCGATTGAGCAGGTTGCACAAAACAAAAATAATGTAGTGGCAGTATTGGTCGAGCCCGTGCAAGGTGAGGGCGGGATTAATATTCCAGCGGATAGCAAAGCATACCTAGAAGGGCTGCGCGCCTTATGTGATGAGAATCAATGGCTGTTGATGTTGGATGAAGTGCAATCAGGTATTGCCAGAACTGGTGAGTGGTTTGGTTTTCAGCATGCAGATATTTTGCCTGATGTCATGGCGCTGGCGAAAGGCCTAGGGTCAGGCATGCCAATAGGCGCTTGTCTAACAGCGGGTAGGGCCGTTGATGTGCTGACTGCAGGTAAGCATGGCTCTACATTTGGTGGCAATCCGCTAGCCTGTGCAGCAGGTTTGACTACGCTAAATACCATCGAGCAATCTAAGCTACGCGAAAATGCAATCAAGATGGGTGCAAAGATTAAAACTGGTTTTGAGCAGGCCTTTCAGGATAATGCTGGGGTTGCTTGCGTGAGAAATGCAGGATTAATGATCGCTATTGAGCTAGACAGACCTTGTGGTGCATTGGTCCAGCAGGCGCTTGATGCGCAGCTCTTAATCAATGTGACTGCAGATAAAGTGATTAGATTATTGCCACCATTAATCATTAACGAGACTGAAGCGCAGCACTTGGTGACACAATTGAGCCAAGTAATAGACGCTTTTTTAGCAGCCTAATACTGCAAAATAATAAACGGGGTTATCCCAATGACAATCAAACATTTTCTGCAATTTAATGATCTTAATGCTGATGAATTAGCACATCTTTTTAAGCGCAGTCATCAAATTAAGCAGCAGTTTAAAAGCTATCAGAAATACTGGCCGTTAGAAGACCGTACCTTGGTTATGATCTTTGAAAAAGCCAGTACGCGTACGCGTTTGTCATTTGAAGCTGGCATGCAACAGCTAGGCGGTAGCGCGATTTATCTTAATACGCGCGATTCGCAGCTCGGCCGCGGGGAGCCTGTAGAAGATGCGGCGCAAGTGATCTCACGCATGAGCGACTTGGTGATGATCAGAACCTTTGAGCAGTCGATGCTGGATAAATTTGCGCAGAATTCACGCGTGCCTGTCATCAATGGTTTAACCAATGAGTTTCACCCTTGCCAGATTTTGGCAGATATTTTTACCTTTATCGAGCATCGTGGTGCAATAAAAGGTAAAACGGTTGCATGGATTGGTGATGCCAATAACATGTGCTATACCTGGTTGCAGGCAGCAGCGCTTTTGGACTTTCACGTGAATGTCTCTACACCGCCAGGCTATGCACTAGATCCTGCGTTAGCAACCATCGAGGGTAACCCACATTTGACTATATTTGAAGACCCAATGGACGCTGCCAAAGGCGCAGATTTGGTCACGACAGATGTGTGGACCAGTATGGGCTTTGAGTCAGAAAACGAAACACGTCGTAAAGTGTTTGCTGATTGGTGTGTGGATGAAGACATGATGAAAGAGGCTGCGGATGATGCGGTGTTTATGCATTGTTTGCCTGCGCACCGTGGTGAAGAGGTCACCGCAGGCGTGATTGATGGCGCACAATCAGTCGTGTGGGATGAGGCAGAGAATAGATTACACGTACAAAAGGCGCTCATGGAGTATCTTTTGTTAGGAAAAGTAGACAGTGAATAACACTGTCAGTTGATGAGAATAAGTGAAATAAGGAAAGCTTTCAATGGCTGATAAACAGCAAGTCAATAAAGTGGTTTTGGCCTATTCAGGTGGTTTAGATACCTCTGTGATTTTAAAATGGTTACAAGATGAATATCAAGCAGATGTGGTTACCTTTACTGCTGACCTTGGTCAGGGTGAAGAATTAGAACCAGCGCGTAAAAAAGCCAAAGCGGCAGGTGTTAATGAGATTTATATTGATGACCTGCGCGAGGAGTTTGTGCGTGATTTTGTGTTCCCAATGTTTCGTGCCAATACCATTTATGAGGGCGAGTACCTGTTAGGGACTTCTATTGCACGTCCATTGATCGCAAAGCGTTTGATTGAAATTGCGCATGAGACAAAAGCGGATGCGATCTCACATGGCGCAACAGGCAAGGGTAATGACCAAGTGCGTTTTGAGTTAGGTGCTTATGCCTTAGACGCTAACATTCAAGTGATTGCCCCTTGGCGTGAGTGGGACTTATTAAGCCGTGAGAAATTGATGGCGTATGCTGAAAAGCATGGTATCCCAGTGGAAATGAAACACAAGCAAGGCGGCAGCCCATATAGTATGGATGCTAACTTGCTACACATTTCTTATGAAGGTCGTCACCTTGAAGACCCGGCCGCAGAGGCCGAAGAAAGCATGTGGCGTTGGACAGTTAGTCCAGAAGCCGCACCAGATGAAGCAGAGTACTTAGATATTGAGTTTAAACAAGGTGACATTACTGCATTAAACGGTAAAGCGATGAAAGCGCATGAAGTGCTAGCCGAGCTCAATAGACTCGGTGGTAAGCATGGTATTGGTCGCCTAGACTTGGTTGAAAACCGCTATGTCGGCATGAAAGCTCGTGGTTGTTACGAAACACCAGGTGGTACCATTTTACTCAAGGCACACCGTGCGATTGAGAGCATTACGTTAGACCGTGAAGTGGCACACCTTAAAGATGAGCTGATGCCACGCTATGCCAGCATGATTTACAATGGATATTGGTGGAGCCCTGAGCGCTTAGCATTACAAGCACTCATTGACCATACGCAAACGAATGTGAATGGTGTCGTGCGTCTTAAGCTATACAAAGGTAATGTGATTGTCGCGAGCCGAGACAGTGCGACTGATTCCTTATTTGACCCTAATATCGCAACATTTGAAGATGATGCGGGTGCTTATGACCATCATGATGCCGAAGGCTTTATTCAACTCAATGCCTTGCGCTTAAAAATTGCCTCTCAGCTGCGCAAGTAAGTGATTGGTTCATCATCAAGGTGATACCTTTGTTTAAAGGCAATTAGATCAGGCTGTTGTAGCGATAGGTGTGCTAGATCGCTTTATCAAATAATAATGCCACTCATAGCTTTGAGTGGCATTTTTTACCTTAGCTAGAATCAGCCTGATAATCTCTATTGGCTACTATTGTGCAAATATTTGCTAAGACAAGTAGATTGGTTGGTTGTTATAGGTATTTTGTACAGGGTGTCGAGGTAGTTCTTTTTGCAAGCTATTTATCCGAAGGTTGGATTTTTCAGACTCTACATCAAAACAAAAGTGTTGCATAAATAGACTGGTGTTCACTGGATCATTCATCCAGAAGGTATAAAATTCATGGGCAAATAAGGCATACTCTGACTTGATGTCATCAGCGACACTATCAACTAGCGCTATTACCGCTTTCTGATAATTTTCTTGAGTTGTCTCTAGCTGTACCAGATGCTTAAACATTGCGTTAACCGCTTTTAACCTTCTAGCAATCATATTGACTGTAGCACCTTTGTGTACTAAAAACTTCAAATACCGCTTTCTAGCCTCTTGCTCTCTTTTTAACATATTAAGTATTGCCTTGCTTTCTAGTAGGAATAGACTAAATTCTATCCCTACTAAAGAATAAGATAATGGTGAACAGCTAGGTGTTAACTGGTTACTTCTAAACTAATCCTTACTTTCACCAATGTGGTTTTGTCCGCGTTCTCTGGCAAGTATCACTTGTTTTTGGCGCTCTGTTAGTCGCTTTTTTTTATCTTCAGAGATTTTGTCGTGACAGTGAGGGCATGAGATGCCAGCGGTATAATGGGGATTTTCCAAGTCCTCTTTTGATAATGGGTGGCGGCAGGCATAGCATTGATCATAACTGCCGACTTCAAGGTCATGTTTGACTGCAACGCGCTGGTCAAAAACAAAGCACTCACCTTCCCATAAGCTTTCTTCTTTGGGTACAGTTTCTAAGTATTTCAAAATGCCGCCATCTAGATGAAAAACCTCGTCAAACCCTTGGTCTAGCATGTAGCTAGAGGCTTTTTCACAACGGATGCCACCAGTGCAAAACATCGCCACTTTTTTATGCTTCTTTATATCGTAGTTTTCTTTCACAAAGTTTGGGAACTCGCGAAATGTCGCTGTTTTTGGATCGGTTGCTCCTTTGAAGGTACCAATGTCTACTTCGTAGTCATTGCGCGTGTCGATCAGGACAACATCAGGGTCTGAGATTAAGTCATTCCATTCTTCTGGTTTGACATAAGTACCTACTTGTTTAGTCGGGCTGACGCCAGGCACGCCAAGTGTGACAATTTCTTTTTTAAGTTTGACCTTCATGCGATAAAAAGGGTGTTTGTCTGAGCTAGATTCTTTGTGCTCTAGTGCGGTTAAGCGCCCTTTGAAGATTTGGTCATTGCGCAAAAAGTGCAATACATTATGAATGTTGTCAGGTAGTCCTGCTATAGTGCCGTTAATGCCTTCTTCCGCCAATAGTAGCGTGCCTTTGATTTTTTGCAGTTTGCAATACTCTAGCACGGGTGCTTGTAGCGCCTTATAGTCTGGTAAGCTAACAAAGTGGTATAGCGCGGCAGTGAGGAATTGATGCGGTGTATTAGACATAATAGGTAAGCAGAAACTGAGTCAACTCCACATTCTAACAAACTTAATATAGCACGAAAACTGCTGCTGTAAACTTAAGGGCGCGCAGTGCGCAGCCAACGTGTATTAATTCATTTTTACTTCAAGTGTTTATATTCCCATTCGTCAGATTTACTTTAATATGAGGCGAATATTCTCTTCTGCTGAAAAGCAGAAATGCCCCAATAAATAATGCTATGATCTCGTTGAAAATTTAACGCTAGAAATCAATATGTCTACTTATATTACTCGTATGCTGCAATGTATTACTTTGCTCAAAGAAAACAAAATTTTCGAACTATCGGTGATCTCAATCATCATTGTTTCTGCGCTGTTGATTGGTGTCAAAACGTATGATCTGCATGGTTGGGCCAATACTGTCATTACTTGGCTGGATAATTTGATTACGCTATTCTTTTTGTTTGAGATTAGCGTTCGTTTAATGGCAGAGCCCAAAACCCTACATTTTTTCAGAAACGGTTGGAATGTATTTGATTTTTTAATTGTGGTAGTGAGCTTGATACCACTAGAGGGTGCTGAAACGGCATTGATCGCAAGGCTCCTCCGTGTCTTTAGGTTGTTGCGTTTAGTGTCTATCGTGCCAGAATTACGCATGCTGATTAACGCCTTGATCAAAGCGATGCCAGGCATGAGCTATATTGCCTTATTGATGTTTATTATTTTTTATATTTATGCGGCGATCGGCAGCTTATTATTTGCGGAGATTAATCCAGTGTTGTGGGGGAATATTACCATTGCCTTGTTAACATTATTTCGAGTCGCTACTTTTGAGGATTGGACGGATGTAATGTACGAAACAATGGAAGTCTACCCATTAAGCTGGATTTTTTATCTTACTTTTATTTTCTTAACCGCGTTTGTATTTCTGAATATGATGATTGGTGTGATACTCGATGTGATGCAAAAAGAGCAGCAAATTCATGACCAGAATTTAGCAGAACAAGAGGCGGCTGAGCTACAGAGTATTCACCAAGAAGTCTCACTGATCACGCAAAAGTTAAAAGATATTGAAAAGCTTTTAGTCAAGTAGCAATAGAGATCGTTACGCGATGGTCTCATTTCACAAGATCACTCATGATCATAGCTTATTTTTTCGAATGCCATCATCTGCGTTACTTTGCTTCAAGGTCGCTTCATGCAAATAAAGTATCAAGTCAGGCAGAGAGTCGAGCTGATTATTGGATAGGGTTTCCACTTCAAGCCCATTGTCCTTAGCGACTGATTGATAGATGTTAATCAGATCTTCCTGACTAAACAAGTATAGCGTGTCTAACGCTTGAACTGATTCGATTGGGAATAGCTCGGCATCATCGTTTTGGGCTATGTTGAAGGCTTTCGTTTGAACCGCATTTACGATTTTGATATCCACATCATGGCATTCATTTTTATTGCTCGAACAGACCTTAACCAAGTTAGCAGGGGTGTTTTCCTTGCGTGTATTGTAGTGATATCTAAAGGCCAATAACACCAATATGATCACCTAAACAAGCATGATATGAGTTACTTTCACTATTATCAGCGGAGTTGGTATCTACGTAGCACGTTTAAAGTTTTATTTTAGCTGAAATGATGACTAGTGTTACCGCTGAGGCATTAACTCTCTAGATAAAGATATTGTTTATTGATCTGCGCAGTCTGCATAGCAAAAGCAGCTCACAAGATGGTCGTTGACCATACCCGATGCCTGCATAAAAGCATAGCAAGTAGTTGAGCCAATGAATTTAAAACCATTTTTTTTCAGACTACGACTCATGGCATCTGAGGTTGCAGTACTACTAGGCACTTCTTTGATCGTTTGACGTTCGGGCTGTAAAGGCGTGTTGTTCACGAAAGACCAAATATAAGCATCAAAGCTACCATGCTGTTTTTGCATGGCTAAGATACGTTGCGCGTTATTAACCGTTGCGTTGATTTTTAGCCGGTGCCTGACGATACTTGTATCTAGGAGTAATGACTCAATTTTAGCCTCATCAAATGCTGCGACTGTCTTAATATTGAAGTTTGCAAACGCTTTGCGATAACCTTCACGCTTGTTCAAAATAGTGGCCCAGCTTAAACCTGCTTGCGCACCCTCTAAGGTTAGCATTTCAAATAATTGTTGGTCATCATGGCAAGGCACCCCCCATTCATCATCATGGTACTTTGCTTCTGACTCAGAGGCATTAGCCCATTCACATCTAATTTTCATTGGCTAGTCATTGTCACCTTCATAGGCATCACGCAGCATAGCATTGATATCATCAAAGTCGGTATTGGTTGACAGCGTGGTATTTGAAGGGTTGGGCTGTTCACTTGGAGCTGCATGCTGATCTGGTGCGCCATCGCGCCATTTTGCAAATGGCTCTTCCTCTACACCTTCTGGAATATACCAATGTTTGGCGCCTGGATTCCAGCGGGCACCATGGGATTTTGCTTCGTCTTTTTCTTTAAATGGGACGTTTAATGGGATATTGTTTGTTGCGAGCATATGTTCAAATCTCTTAGAAATGAAATAAAGTTATTGTTAAAAGTATCTAAGGCAGATACTAGAGAGCCGGTAGGTATCTTTCAAAGCCAATAAACACTAGTTATATAATATAAGCGGCTATTTATTAATCGCGTAGACATAGAAATCTATTCTGTATCATAACCAAGTATACTAGTACGCTAATGCTTTGTATATTTGCAGGAGCAACATGCCTGCACCTGATCCTATTTTTACCAATTTATTATTTGCTATTCGCTGCTCATTTGCTGCAACATTGTCATTTTTAGGTGCTTTTCTCTTGATCTTGCTTACCCTGTTTGGGCAGCAATATGAGCAATTATTGTTTCTGAAGATATACTCAATGACACTCGAAATTCGTTACTATGGCGAGTGGTTGGTACCTTAGTTTGCGTATTAGTCGCTGTTTTAGTGGGTAGTTTGTTTGGCTTGTTTGGAATTGATGTTCCGATACAAATCATGGCTATCGTATTTTTTAGTGCCTTGATTGTTCAATGTTGGACAAAGTGTCGAGTGGCAATGTGGACAGCACCGATTGTTTTTATGAATGAGGCAGCTGGTGATCCTCTGATCACCACAGGTTTAGAACGAGGTGCTGTAGTGTTTATAGGGGCACTAATTTCTGCTATATTACACTGGATTGCCCAATTGGTAGCGCGTAAACCTAGAATTTTGTCTGACAGCATGCATGATTCTGAAACTACAGATTAAGAAAAACTGCCATTTAATAAAAGTTTGGGTGGTCACTTAACCACTGATCCACAGCGCGACTAACATCACCACCCGTATCTTCCACAATGAGGTAGTTGGGCAGGCCAGCATTAAACGAGGCGAAATTAGGCAACCAATGCCCAGTAGCCACCGTCTCACCCAAATCATCGGCATGATCAATCGATAGTTTTAAGATTTTATTATAGGCATGAAAAAAAGCTGGGTTCTTTGTCTGTTGAAATAACGCCCAATAACCATAGCCTAGCCCGCTGATTTTGCCTGGTGCATGGTCAAACACAGCACCACGCCTTAGCACGGAGGCCGTTTGGTTGACGAAATTTTGTAATGCGCCATTAGTCACAGCCGCTAACATAATGTCATGCACGCGTTGATACATAGGCGTATCGGTCATACCTATCACCACATGGGCATAGGCAGTGATACCAACCTTAGAAAAAAAGTCTCCTTCGCTAATGCCAGTGTTACTTCTGACAGAAGAAAACCCTTGCAGGCGTGCAAAAGCTGTCTGGGTTTGTGCCATCAACTGTGTGTCACCATGGTATTGCGCCCATTGGTACAAACCTGCTGCATACCAATTACGATCGGAATATGAACCAGTCGCAGGGTCGCCGTTGTGGTTGACAATATGGTCCAATAAACGATTAGAAAAATGGTTGGCCAACGGTGATAAACGGTCTATTTCATTCTGCTTAAGCCGAACGTCTAATTGCATCAACCAAGCCCAGCCATACACATCATATTTATTAAAGTTGATCTCGGCTTGCACTTGGCTTGGTTCAAAGCGATCATCAATAAAGGCGGCTAAACCGATTGGGTCTTCATTCTCTTCAAAATAAATCACTCTTGCCAAATGTCCATGTACGCTTGAATGCCAATCCCAATGCCCATAAAAAATAGGTGAATTGCGATCCAGCTGTCGATAGTTAATATATTTATTGACTTGCTCATCAAGTAAGTTGATTGCAACACGCATATCTTCAGGTTTAAAAGCGATGTCTGGGTTTGGCTGTTCTGGTGCGACTACCTCCACATTAATTACATCACTTGTTGCCACACCGCCGAGATTATCGTACGCCTTTACGGAAATAGGGTAGTTACCTGTTGCAACCCCTTCAGTAGAGCCAGATAAATCATATGGAGGGGTAGTGATCGTGTTAAACAGATTGTCGTCATAGTAATATTCAACACGATCAATTGTGCCATCACCATCACTGGCAATGACATTAAAGCTATACGGATCACCTTGTACAATTTTTCTCTGATCTTGCGCAATGCTTAGTGCTACTGTTGGCTGGGCATTGTCATCTGGTCCGGCTATTTTTAAGGTGACTACCACAGGATTACTCGTGGTCACTTGGTTTTGATCATCATAAGCTTTGGCAGTAATAGTATAAGTACCTTCAGGCAGATTCGCAGTAGAACCAGAAAAGTGGTATGGCAATGTATCTATTGTTTGAAACATCGCATTGCCGTTATACAACTCAACCTTAGTGATACTGCCATCAAGGTCTCTTGCTGCCACTTCGATTAGATAGGGTGCGCCGATCAAGAGGGTTGTGTTGTTGTCGGGCGTAATAATAGACACCTGTGGCGGCTGATTGCCTATGTTTGGCATTGCATAGCTCGAATAACTGAATAATGCACTTAAGCTAAGAATGAAATAGGTAGTCTGTTTTTTTAGCATAACAATAGCAATTTGACATTAATAAACTACATTATAAATAAGTGATTTATCAATGAATTTGAATGCTAAACAAGTAAATACGACTTAATTTAGAGATAGGCTGATTGCTTATGAAATGCGCTGGAGTATTGCAGGTTAGAGCGAACCTCAGCTTTGGTTTCGTTGATTTTTCCTAAAGTTGGATAAATATTCATTAGGGTTTATCTTTTTTTCCGTATCCATTTTTCTATTTGGCTTTTGTACGCGTATATTGCGAAGATAACTATAGGGGCTAACAGTAAAAACATGAATTGAAATTTACAGTTAAGAATCATGCACTGGGGTGCTAGGCATAGGTTGGTATAATTTGTTGATAGCCATTCTGCAGCCTGATACGCAAAAACAAAGTTTAATAGTATGGCAAAAACTAATGCGGAAACTGCTAGTAATGTACTTATCTTTAGCTTGTTGTGTTTTACTGAGCGAGACTCTCTTTCCCAGCCATAAACATTTATCTGATAGCGATTATCTAGAATTTTTTCAATTCTAATCATATAGTCTGAAAGTATCCTAATATGCATACTTTCTGCAAATAATATTATTGAGAACGTGTTAATTAAGAATATCGTTACTAGTGGGAAAAAATTCCATTTCAGCTGATAAATAGCAACAAAGCTAAAACTAATTATTAAAATTAGCGATTTAAGTAGCTTGTATCGTGTATCTATTCTATACATCACTTCATCTCGGCAATATTTATATCGCTCTCTAAGGATGTCAGAAGCTATGTTATGTTTTTCAGCTGTTTCCATCTTTTACTTTTGTTTATCTAAAATATGTAAAAACTCAACGAGTTCAGGATATTTAGGCCCTTTTAGTAAATCTACATCTCCTTTACTGGCAATGAGGTAGCTCTTCCTTGCTTTATTAAGTCTGCGCAGCAATGGCATGATTAAGCTATCAACTCTATCAACGAAATCGTGAAGATCACTATAGCTGCTTGGGAGTTTATAACCACGATTGCAGCTTGCAATAATTACGTCATGGTCTCTTAGTTTAGATACTATTGTAGAACGTATTAATTGCTCAGAAATATTCACAAACCCCGAGCTGATTAAGTGTTCAATTATTGTGTTTGTTGAAATGTATTTATCTTCCGTAGCGAGCCTACTTTGAAATGCTAGGTATTTCAGCGTGCACACTTGAAGTCGAACTTCTTCATCATTATTGTTGTTTCGTTCCTCAATGAAACTTTCAGCTTTAGAAAGAGCATGGGTGTGTATGAACTGGTCATATACTTCACTAGTTTTATCATTCTCAAAAACGGCTTGGTATTTCGTAGGCCATTCTTTTAGGCCTAATGCTTTTTTTGTTAATAGCTCTCTGTATGCTTCATCAAGTGCGGGGTTAGATTTTCCTTCATAAACCTTTG
Organism: uncultured Methylophilaceae bacterium; assembly: GCA_964496895.1. Classification (GTDB taxonomy): domain Bacteria; phylum Pseudomonadota; class Gammaproteobacteria; order Burkholderiales; family Methylophilaceae; genus Methylotenera. The sequence continues at coordinate 15,675 of CAZCBF010000028.1, forward strand.
CTAACGTGCCCGCAATAAAATCAGATAGTTGAACTATGACATTTTGTTTACTTGAAACTAAATGTATCTCTGACTTCCAAAACAGATCATGTTTGTGATTTTTTTCTATGTATGTAATAAAACTCTTTTGAAACTCTTCATTACCATGCTCGTCTGCATATGCAGTTAGAGTCGGGAAGTTTTGAAAAAGCTGTTTATATAAAATCCCGTTAATGAATTTAAAGAAAGGTTTTTTAAACCTCAGACCACCATCTTTTTGAATTGCATTCTTATCAACAGCTAATGCATAAAATTTGAAGTCGATATCCAAGATGCTTTTTAATATTTTAATTCGGCGAGAGTGATTATCTTTGTCTTTAATGTTGCTCGACTTGATCTCGCCAGTTTGAAAATAGTACTTTCGAACATTTTCAGCTTGTTGCTTTACTGACTCGTATTTGTCACTATCGATTATTAGAGCGCAAACAATAAAATATTTGGATACATTTTGTTTTGAAGTATCTAAATCAACATTTCCAGTTTCATCAATAAAGGCTAGAGTGTCCAAAATGCTGAGATCCTGAGTGTAATATCAGTATGGAATAATAACCTATTGATCATTAGGTTATTCTGTTAATTTAAATTGATTATGTTAGGTACTTAACTTTAGGAATTAAAAAAGGCGCATGTTGCGCCTTCATATATTTGAGTTGGGAGATTTACTGCAAAAACAATATTTCCCCATTCCCCTGCATTGCAGCATCCCCAACAAACCGCTGAACTCGCATATTATCAATACTAGAAAACGCCGAATCCAGTTGCTTAAACGTCTTCAACATAATATCCATAAAGGGCAGGGTATGGGTGCCGCAGTCTTGCATGGTTGCGTGCAAAGTTGGTAGGTTTTTAACCAGCACTGTACCGCGCTTCATATTGAAGCCAGTGAAATTGCCTAAGGTACCTAGTACACCAATTGTCCCTGCGATCATCCGGCTGGCAGTGTAGTCGCCAGTGTTGCCTTCGATTAAGATCATGCCGCGGCGCATTTGGTCACCCACACGGTTGCCTGCATTGCCTTTGATGATGACTGTGCCGCCGCGCATGCCTTTCTTTTGTCCTGCTGCTGCACCGCCTAAGAAGTCTGCGACATTGCCATTGATGGTTAGTGTGCCGCTGCCTAATTGGCAGGCGGTAAAGTCAGCGGCGTTGCCGTTGAGTATGATCGCCGTGTTTTTTGCTCTGAAGGCAGTGTAGTTGCCGACATCTCCATTAATCGTAATCGTGCCGGCTGATGCTTTGGCGCCTACGTAGTCCATTTTGTTGGTTGTGTTATCAAAGACTAAGTTAGTTGCATCTTCGCCTGTGACTTCAAACATATCGCCAACTGTTGTGGTTTGGTTACCATAGTTGAGTGCGATTGCCTGAATTTCACTGCTTGATTTACCTTCAAGATTGGTTGTGTTGATCGGGGTACAATCCAAGTTTGCGTTTAAGTCTGTTTTTAGCGTAAAGGTTAAGGCAGTCATGATTATTTGCCTCCCATAATGTCTTGTAGGTGGAATAAGTGTGGGCCGAGTTTGCCGCCGTAATTACCTGCTGCAATGCGTTTAACACCGCTTTCTGGCCCCATGTCGCAAATGGCTTGCATGCCAACGCGCATGGATTCAGCAATATCATCAAAGCTTAAGCCATCGATCACGATTTCCATCACACTTTCAATCTCGTCTGATAATTCAGACTTAGTCACGCCTTTAAGTGTTGGGCAGAAGGCGTCGTTGGTGGAGGCAAATAGCGCTTTGTATTTACTACCCACTTTAGAGCCTGATCTCACTACGCCCCCCGGGAATGGCATGATGATGTTGGGTACTTTTTTCATCGCTGCCACTGCTGTCTCAGCGGCAGCTAGTGCGTTAGGTTGTGAGTCTGCCAAAATGAGGAAGTTACCCCCACCAATCGCGCGAATCATGCCTGTGGTTTCTTCAGTTAAAAACTCACCGTCCATCACTGGTACACGCCAGTAGCGCTTTAAATTGCCATTGGCGTCAGTAAATTGTTTTGAGGTTTGGTAACCATCACCAAAGAAGCGCAAATGTTTGCCTAAGCTAATTTGGTCGCCTTCTTCTAAACCAGAAAAAGCAGCAGCAGTGGGGCAGGTGAGTATGCATTGCCCCATGCGGTTCTCTAACTGCGATTTGAGTACTTTGCTGCCCATGGCAAACATCAGAATGCTCACACCGGGGCGGCCGTCTGGCGTTTCGTCTGGTGTCATTTCACGCTCAATACCAGCTTCTACGCCACAGCCAATCACGGAGGTGGCAAAGCCTGTCATGGCATTGGCTGCGTTGTAGGCCCAGTCTAAATTTTGGCCAGTGATAATCACTCTTGTGCCGCGCATATCAAATGCTTCGGCAAAGGTTTCGTCAATTTGGATGCCGTTGATGATCATATTCTTAACTCTCGTGCTCGTTCACGATAACGTGGCCGCGACCATTGTCGGCAATTTCATCATTATCAATTTTAAAGTTATCGACTTGCATGGTGCCGTAGCTGTCAAAATAGGTTTTGAGGTCTTTCTCTACGCCATTGTCGTAGTTTGGCTTGGCAGTGTGTGTACCACCCCAAACCACTTTAACGACTTCACCATTTTTCACGACCAGCTCACCTTTTTTGAAAACGTAATCTGGTTTGCTAAACATTGCTTCACGGTCTGATTTGTCTGTGTAGACGGTGATGTCTGCATTGGCACCAATGCCTAAGTGACCTGTGTTATTTAAGCCGATGAGTTTGCTTGCACCTGCACGTGTCATAATCGCGATTTCATACAAGCTGTATTCGCGATCAATGTTTTTGAGGTTGCTCATCGCTTGTGCGTCTAAGTTAAGCGTATCAAACGCAGCATCACGGAACGGTTTATCCATTAATAAACGAATCAAATGCGGGTAGCTCGTAAACGGTGCGCCGTTAGGGTGGTCAGTGGTTAAGAACACGCGCCATGGGTCATTCACCGATAAGAAGATTTCTAAGCCAATAGCCCATTGCACGGCGTTAACGTAGTTTTCATCTTTGTATTTAAATGGCACCACACCACAGCCGGCATCACATTCAATGTCCATGATGACTGATTTTTTCGGGCTACCAAGATCAGCGTTAAGGTGCTGCATCATATTGTCGCCAGAAGCTGTGACGGTTTGGTTAAACAAGATCTGGCCCACATCAGCGGTGATGTGTTTATTGCTATTAATACCTTCAGCAATCTCAGCTGCTGCGGATGAGAATTTCTTATCGCCCTCAGTACCATAACTGTGGAACTGAATATGTGTAAGGTGCATTGGCACGCCTTCACTGGCGCCCATGGTGTCTAACGTCGTTTGGAAGTTGCCAGCCGCGCCAAGGTTATTACAGTGCACGTGTAGCGGTTTGGCAATGCCAATTTCGTTAACAGCTGTGCTTAAGCTTTTTAAAATCTCTCGAGGCGACACTTGGTAAAATTGGTGCTGTTCGTCCAAGTCTAAACGGCGTTGATTAAATTTAAATGCGCTAATGCCGCCTGGGTTGACGACTTTAATACCGATCGATTGTGTCGCGTTGAGCGTCCAAGCCACATAATCGTTAATGGCTTTTTGGTCTTTTTTGGCTGCCAACAT
>CAZCBF010000029.1:0-19290 GCA_964496895.1 uncultured Methylophilaceae bacterium
TATGATCCAGTCGCGCAAACTTTAACTCCAACCGAGCCGTTAGGTGAAGGTTTGTACGAAGTAACCTATACCTTTGCAGGACCGTTAGGTAATGAGTCACCACAAAGCCCTGCTTTACCGATCAATCTTGATTTGACTGCACCTGACACGCCAGATACAGCACCAGATATGACGGCTGAATCAGATACTGGTGATAGTGATACGGATGATATTACGAGTGATACAACACCGAGTTTTGAGATCGGTGAGATTGGTGAAAACACGCCAACACTCTATGTTAATGGCGAAGAAGTGCCAGCAGTATACGAGCCAGCGAACGAAACATTAACGCCAGTCAACCCATTACCAGAAGGCAGTTATAACATTAGTTATACCTTAACTGACCCAGCGGGTAATGAGTCTGCACCTAGTCCTTCTTTACCAATTGAAGTGGGGCAGTCTGAATTTAACGAAGCGCCAGATGCGGTAGATGATACCGTTGATACAGGCGAAGTGGGTTCGATTACTATTGGATTTGATGCTTTACTCAGCAATGACAGTGACTCTGATGGCGATACATTGAGTGTTATCAGTATTCAAGATGCCGATTTCGGTACGGCTGTGATTGATGACGGTACGGTGGTGTTTACGCCGGTTGATGGTTACGCAGGTCCAGCATCGTTTACCTATACGATTACGGATGGTAATGGCGGTGAAGATACCGCAACGGTTAATTTGTTAGTCGATGGTCGTGAGGTCATTCTAGCGCCTGAACAGGCACCAGATATGACGGCTGAAACCGATACTGGTATCAGTGATACAGATGACTTGACCAATGACACAACACCAGAGTTTGCGATTGAGAATCCTGGTGAGTACACACCTGTTTTATATGTTAATGGTGAGGCAGTACCCTCTACTTATGATGAGGCGAAAGGTGTCCTAATCCCTAGTGAGCCATTGCCGAATGGTGATCAAGACATTGCTTATACCTTGCAAAATGATCAAGGCCAAGAGTCGCCGCTCAGTGAAGCGTTGACGATTACCATCGACAATCAAACCTATGGTGCCGTTGACAAGCCAGATATGACAGCAGATACGGATACTGGTGAGAGCGATACTGATGATGTTACCAACAATACACAACCTTCATTTGCAATCGATGCGCCAGAAGGCTTAACGCCAGTCTTAATTGTTAATGGTGAAGAAGTCCCTTCAAATTTCAACCCTGAAACCAATCAGTTGACACCAGCTGAACCGTTAGCAGAGGGTGAAAACAATATCAGCTATAAGTTAGTCGATGATGCTGGCAATGAAACTCCAGTGAGTGAAGCGTTAACCGTATTGATTGATACACAAGCACCAGATACTGGCAATATTGCGCTGACACCAGAAAGCGATACGGGTGAATACAACGATGATGGTATTACCGATGATACAACACCAAGCTTTAGTATCGATCCAGTTGAGGATGGAGCACAGCCGACGTTATTTATTAATCGTGCACCAGTTGAGGCGACTTATGATGCGAGCAATAGCACATTAACACCTGTTAACCCATTGCCAGAGGGTCAGTACTCCGTGAGTTATACCTTGACGGACCCTGCAGGCAATACCTCATTGCCAAGTCAAGAGGTCAGTGTGCAAATTACTACCTTTGGTCCAGATAATACAGCTCCAGATGCGATTGATGATGCAAATCTAGGTGGGGTAGAAGGTGTGGTAACGATAGATCCTGCAACCTTATTAGCTAATGATATTGATGTAGATGGTGATGCATTGAGCACAGTGAGTGTGCAAAACCCTGTCAACGGTACAGTTGAATTTGATGGTATCAATATCTTGTTTACACCGACCGAGGGCTATGCAGGAGAGGCCTCATTTACTTATACGATTTCTGATGGTAATGGTGGTACAGATACCGCTACGGCAGCGTTGACGGTAGATGGTGTCGCGACGCCAGCAGCACCAACAGATACGCCAGACCTCATCGCTAGCTCTGATACAGGCGTGAGTAATACCGATGATATTACCAGCGATGATACGCCGACTTTTGCGATTGCTGATGTGGGTGACAACACACCTAACCTCTATATTAATGGCGAATTGGTTGAATCGACTTACGAAAATGGTCAAATCACGCCAAATGCTAGCTTGCCTGAAGGTGGCTATCAAGTGAGTTATACCGTGACCAATAGTGGTGGTAAAGAGTCACCTCCGAGTGCGGGCTTGACTATCACGATTACTGCAGGCGATGGCGGTAATGATGGTGAAAATCTGATTGTGAATGGTTCTTTTGAAGATACCACCGGTATGGATGAAGAAAGCTATGGTTACTCATCAGATGATGGGCAGATTCCTGGCTGGTCTGACAAAGAAGGCTACTCGGTTGATGTGCATAACGATGGCCGTGGTGGTTTAGACGCAACTGATGGTAATAACTGGTTAGACCTAGGCGGTACGCATTCTAATAATCATGTGGTGCAAACCGTAGATGGTGCGCAAACTGGTGTGACATATCAGTTAACATTTGATGCCGGTGACGTGCAAACTGCTGAAGATGGCCTTGATGGCGACAACACGCTAACAGTTATTTGGGGTGGTGAAGTCATTGCTGAAATTAACCCGGCTGATGGTGTGATGGAAGCTTACAGCTTTACCGTGGTTGGTGGGGCTGGTGATGGTGCGAATCGCCTTGAGTTTAAGGGTGATGGACAGATTGATAACGCTGGCGTTTCAGTTGATCGCGTACGTATGGTCGCTGCTGATGGTGATACACCAGTAGACACGGGCAATCAAGCACCAGTGGCGGTTGATGACGCGATTCATCCAAGCTGGACACCAGGCGACTATTCGATTTCTCAACGCAGCTTATTGAGCAATGATTATGACCCAGATGGCGATGCGCTGACTGTGACGATTGAGAGTGCTGAAAACGGTACTGTAAATTTTGATGGTTACCTCTATACCTTTACACCAGATCAAGGCTACGTTGGTCCTGCATCATTCACTTACATGATTGATGATGGTAATGGTGGTACAGACACCGCGACTGTGAGCTTGATGGTATACGCACAAGAGACGGTAGAGTATCCAATCGGTGTTCTACACTTTAATGACTTTGTTGCAAGCCCAGACAATGACACACCAGATGGTTGGTACACAGACAATAATGGTGGCAAAATTGAAGTCTTGCCAAGCAATATCTACGGTGTCGATGCGCCAGTGTCTAATGTGTTGGAGTTAGAACGTTATGGTGATGATGCGAGCAATTTCTACACCTTTGTAGAGTCCGCTGAAGGCGACACGATTACACTAGACTTTGATTATGCTGCTCGCGGCGGTAATCCTGAGGGCTCTGTGATCAATATTTTGGTGGATGGTGAGCTGTTTGCCACTTTGGATACGCAAGAGGCCTCATTCACACACTTTACTTATGACATTCCAGGGACAGGTGAGCCAGTACGTGTCGAATTTCAGGCAGGTGACACAGATGGCAACGGTGGTTTGCTAGATAATATCGCGATCACGACGAGTGCGGTAACTACTGATTCACCTGAGGCTGAAGTGCCAGTGTTAGAAAACACAATGCCTGATGCACAGGATGATGAGGTTGAAGGGACTGTAGATAATGCAGTCGTGATCTCACCGGCATCATTACTCGCGAACGACGTAGATGCTGATGGTGATACATTAACAGGCGTCGGCGTACAAGACCCTGTTAATGGTACCGTGGCCTTTGATGGTGAGAATATTATCTTCACACCAGATGAAGGATATGTTGGCGAGGCGTCATTTACTTATACTGTAGAAGATGGTCAAGGTGGAACAGATACTGCAACGGTTAATTTGACGATCGCACCTGCGATTGCAGATGAGCTGCCAATAGAGGCTACACCAAGCTATGACTACATCCTTGACTTTGATGATGCTGTACCAGCAGAAGAGGGTACAGAATTGCCAGCAGGTTGGTATACCGATAACCCAGGTAATCTACTTGAGATTAATCCAAGTGGCTACTACGATGTTGCGGGTGAAGGCAATGTACTTGAGTTAGAGAAAAATAATGATGACCCAAGTAACTTCTTCACTTTTGTGCAGCCAGAAGAAGGCGAAACGCTTGCGATTAGTTTTGATTATTCAGCAAGACCTGAGCGTACTGAAGGCGAAGATTCAGCGGTGCAATTGGTGATTGATGATGAAGTGGTTGCAACGATTAATCCGCAGTCAGCCGGCTTTGAAACCTATACTTATCAAGTGCCTGCGACTGGTGAGGCGATGAAAGTCTTATTCCAGGCGGTTGATCAAAATGGTGAAGGAGGGTTAGTGGATAATATCCAGCTAAGCACAACACCAATCGACATCACCCCAACAACGGATGATGCACCTGTGACACCTGTTGACTATCCAGTCCTTGTGGATGAGGTTGAAACAAACGATGACACTTTAGAGAATACGCCAGAAGGTGTTGTTGTGATCGATCCTGCAACCTTGCTGCAAAATGATGAAAATGTTGAGGATCTGGAGAGCTTTAGCGTGACAGATGCGGTCAATGGTACCGTCGTCTATGATGGTGAAAACGTGATCTTCTCACCATTTGATGGCTATGAAGGACCTGCATCGTTTAGTTACAGTGTGACACATCAAAACGGTAGTACCGATAGTGCGCAGGTGAATTTAACGATCGCGGATAGAGCGCCATTACCTTCAAGATTGCCTACAGTAGAAATGGTTGAGCAAGTTGTTTCCCTTGATGCTGAAAGCTTAACGCAATCGCTGAATAGTGAGTTGCCAGGTACTTGGTCAACCGATAACACTGGCGGTACAGTTGAAGTTAACTCAAGCGACGTCTACGGTGTTCCAGGTGAGACACGTAATGTGATCGAGCTAGAGCGAAATGAAGGTGATGCTAGCAACTTATTTACCACGGTAGACCCGGTAGAAGGTGAGCAAGTGACACTCTCATTTGATTACTCTGCGCGCGGTGGTTATGAAGGCAGTGATTCGGCTATTAATATACTCGTGAATGGTGAAGTTATCGACACTGTTGCTGCGGATGAGGCTGGATTTAACCAATATCAATTCACCTTTGAAGGCACTGGAGAGCCAATGCGTGTTGAATTACAAGCGGCAGACAGTAGCTCAATGGGTGGTTTGGTTGACAACATCCAAGTGGGTTACACAGTGGCTTTAGATCAGCAAGCAACACAAGCAAAAGCAGAATCAGTCAGCTTAGATCTTGATGCATTAGGTACTGGTGAGAATGCTGAACTACCAGAAGGTTGGGCAACTGATAATGCTGGAGGCCGTGTTGAAGTCAATCGCAGCAGTATTTATGGTATCGCAGGTGAAAGCAGAAATGTGCTTGAGCTAGAGCGCAATGAAGGTGATGCTAGCAACCTGTACACCAATGTTACTGCAGGCCAAGGTGAGGCAGTGACGCTCACATTTGATTACTCTGCGAGAGCGGGATATGAGGGTGAAGATTCCAGCATCAATGTTCTGGTCGATGGTGTGGTGATCGATACTGTTTCAGCCGATAGTGTTGGCTTTAACAATTATCAATTCAGCTTTGAAGGTACTGGAGAGCCTATGCGCGTAGAGCTACAAGCGACAGATAGTAACTCTACAGGTGGATTAGTTGACAATATTCGAGTCGACTATACAACACCAGATACAAGCGGTGCGCAACAAAGCACTGATGATGGCTTGGTGATTGGCACGATCGAAGATGATACCTTTGAAGGTACCGCGAAAGATGAGACTGCGCTTGGTTTAGAAGGTAATGATCAGATGCATGGCGGTGCTGGCAATGATATCATTGACGGTGGTCAAGGAGATGATGTGATCGCAGGTGGTGAAGGTAGCGATATACTCACAGGCGGTGTTGGTGCCGATACCTTTAGCTGGAGCTTATCAGATACATCAGAGACAGGTGCTACCACTGATATTATTACTGATTTTGGTGACGGTGCAGATGTACTTGATCTAAAAGATATCTTGGTTGGTGAGTCAAATGATGCTGAAACCTTATCTAACTACCTACATTTTGAAACAGATGGTGATAAGACTACAGTACATATCAGCTCAGAAGGTAACTTTAGCACTGAAGGTGGAGCGGTTGATGCGGCTTCGCTAGAAGCTAATACCACTCAGGTGATTGAGCTCGATGGCGTTGATCTAACTTCAGGTGGCTCGATGTCTGATTTGCAAGTGATTCAGAACTTAATGGCTAATAATCAAATTATTACTGATTAAGATGTTTCACTAGTATAAAAAGGCTGCTTCGGCAGCCTTTTTTATTGCCTATAGCAAGCGATGTATCGCGAAATCAAGCACTTTGGTCAGCGTGATAGCAAACAATATGCAAGTGTAATTTGTTATTATATTGGTTTGATGAAAGCGCCCCGTATCGCTGACACCTTTAGAATAAGAAAGCATTAATGAAGCCAGCCGAACTTGCCAAACACACTCCCATGATGCGCCAATATCTTGGCCTAAAAGCACAACACCCTGATATGTTGCTGTTTTACCGGATGGGGGATTTTTATGAGTTGTTTTTTGAAGATGCTGAGAAGGCCTCTCGCTTAATCGGTATTAACCTCACGAGTCGTGGTAGCAGTAACGGCGAGCCTATTAAAATGGCAGGCGTGCCTTATCATGCTGCCGAGCAGTACTTGGCTAAGCTCGTCAAAATGGGTGAGTCCGTGGCCATTTGCGAACAAGTGGGCGACCCTGTAAAAAGCAAAGGCCCGGTTGAACGGCAGGTTGCACGTATTTTAACGCCCGGTACGCTGACTGATAGCGCTTTGATTGAGGAGAGTAAAGATTACCCTATCTTAAGCGTGTGGCCAATGGGCCAAACAGTTGGTTTGGCAAGACTCAATCTTGCGGCAGGCAGTTTTGTTTTACATGAGGTACAGGCCGATTTGCTCGTGCATGAAATCGAGCGCATTCAACCCACAGAATTGATTAAGCCAGATAGTTTGCCTGCGCTTTCAGGGGTTAAAACTTTACAGAAGTCCTTGAGTGAATGGTTGTTTGATGTGGAAACCGCACAGCAGACCTTAAGCCTACATTTTGCCACTAAAGATTTGAATGGATTTGGTTGTGCCGACTTGCATGCTGCGATTGGCGCCGCTGGTGCGCTACTACAATATGTGAAAGAAACGCAGAAATCTTCGCTGCCGCATATTCAAGCGATTGAAGTTGAGCAAGTGACTGATTTTATTCAGATTGATGCGGCTACCCGACGCAATCTTGAAATTGATATCACCCTGCAAGGCGAGACGAGTCCTACACTGTATGACCTATTAAACACGACTAAAACAGCGATGGGCGCACGCTTGTTGCGGCGCTGGTTGCACGAGCCCTTACGTTCACAACGCTTGGTCATGCAAAGGCATCACGCGGTTGGTGCTTTGCAAAATGCCGATTACCACACCTCAATTCATACCACGCTAAAGCAAGTCGCCGATATTGAGCGTATTAGTGCGCGTATTGGTTTGCAAAGTGCTAGGCCCAGAGATTTATCCAGCTTATTGCATAGTCTTGCATTGCTGCCTGAGTTAGAGGCACAGTTGGCACCACTGCATGCTGCCAGTTTGCTCGCAACCATTAGTGATGTTGCCAAGGTCGCGCCTGACTTGATGGATTTACTACAAAGTGCGATTAAACCTGAACCCAGCATTTTGTTGCGAGAAGGCGGTGTGATTGCTGATGGCTATGATCGAGAGTTAGATGAGTTACGGGCCATACAAAATGATCATGGCAGTTTTTTGCTGGATTATGAGGCCAAAGAAAAAGCACGCACTGGGCTTACAAATCTCAAGGTTGAATATAACAGCGTGCATGGTTTTTATATTGAGGTTAGCCGTGCACAGGCAGAAGAGGCACCAGCTGAATACCGACGCAGGCAAACCCTTAAAAATGTAGAGCGTTTTATTACGGCTGAATTAAAAACGTTTGAAGACAAAGTGTTAAGTGCGAATGAACGTGCTTTGGCCAGAGAAAAGAAACTCTATGCTAGTTTGCTAGAAGCGTTATTGCCATTTATTCCAGACCTGCAAGTGCTTGCGGGTGCAATTGCGAGTTTGGATGTGTTGTGTTGTTTTTCCGAACGTGCATTAGCGCTGGGTTATGTTGCACCGCAGTTTAATCAGCATGATGGTATTGCCATTGAAGCAGGGCGACATCCTGTCGTTGAGCAACATTTATTAAGCGCTGCTAGTCATCAACCGTTTATCGCCAATGACTTGCACCTAAATCCAGACCGGCAGTTATTGTTGATTACCGGCCCCAATATGGGTGGTAAATCGACTTATATGCGTCAAGCGGCGTTGATTGTCTTAATGGCCTACTCTGGATGTTATGTGCCTGCATCTTCTGCTAAAATCTGCGAAATTGATCGCATCATGACGAGAATAGGTGCTTCTGATGACCTTGCAGGCGGCCGATCTACCTTTATGGTGGAGATGACAGAGACTGCAAACATTCTGCATCATGCGACTGACAAAAGTTTAGTCTTATTAGATGAGATTGGTCGAGGTACGTCTACTTTTGATGGCTTAAGTTTGGCGTGGGCAGTGGCGCAACAGTTATTGGAAAAAAACCGCAGCTACACGCTTTTTGCGACGCATTACTTTGAGCTCACACGCTTAGCAGAGCAGTTTAAGCAGTTGGCCAATGTGCATTTAGATGCGGTAGAACATGGTCAGCAATTGGTGTTTATGCATAAAGTGGAGCAGGGCGCTGCGAATCAAAGTTATGGTTTGCAAGTCGCGCAATTGGCGGGTATTCCTAAAACTGTCGTCAACAATGCAAAACAGAAACTCAAACAATTGGAGCAGCAGCAAGTTGGCAACAATACCCACCAAGATGATTTATTTGCTATGCCAATGGTAGAAGAAGTGCAGTTTGATCATACGCATCCTGCGGTGGTGACCTTGTCAGAAATGAGTTTAGATGATCTAACGCCTAAAGCGGCGCTAGATTTGTTATATCAATTAAAAAGTCAAATCGAAGAGAGTTGATGGGTGTAGATGTTTAGTGTTGGTGGCCATCAGCACCGTGTACATGTTTGTGCTCGATCTCTGTTTGTTCAGCAGGGCGTACATCTGTGATGGTGGCGCTAAAAACAACTCGTTGCCCAGCCCAAGGGTGGTTGCCGTCGACCACCACTTTACCATCTGCAATATCAGTGATGGCGTAGACAATCACTTCGCCGGTTTCGGTATCTTCGCCTTCAAACTGCATGCCTACTTTTAATTCGTCTGCGGGGAATTGGTCTGCTGATTCAATTTGCACCAAGGTTTCGTCATAATCACCAAAAGCATCTTCTGGTTGCAAATCTACGTGCACCACATCGCCGATGTTTTTACCATGAATGGCTTCCTCTACCTTAGGAAAGACATTATCAAAACCACCGTGTAGGTATGCAATAGGCGCTTCACTTTTTTCCAGTGTATTGCCATCAGCATCTTTTAGTTCATATGTCATCGTGACAACAGTGTTCATAGAGATTTGCATGCTTAATCCTGATTTTTACCCAATAATTTTGCATTGTATAACAACATTGAATTGATGGGTTGTTTAATGATATTTGTGTATTCTGCGCCACAGCCAAGGAGGTGTGGGGTTGGGCTGCTTCCATAGGCCTTTTTTGTGTTGTTGCGCCTCGCGTTGTGCTAAGAAGAGATTAATATCACTAGAGTAACGGATGTTATGCCATGCTAAGCCCTGTTTGGTGAGGTATAAGCTGACATTGATGTCGTTACAAAACAGCAAGCCTAAGTAGCGCTGGTATTTATCCATGCCAAAGAAATAGACTTTAATCTTGGCATGATTTTTTTTACAGATTTTGTCTACTGCACGACGCGACTTTTTGCCATAGGCTTGATTGCGTTCGGGGGCATCAATGCCTACAAAGCGTAATTTAAATTCACCATTTGGGCCGCTGAGTTTGATTGTGTCACCGTCATAAATATGCGTAATTTGGTAATCCACCGCCAGTGCGCTGGTGGAGAGAAAAAGCAAGATTAAACTTAAATAGAAGGTAAAGACGGGCTGTTTAATTTGTCTGGTCGTGACCATGGTGACGGTCTAGGAGGCTGTAGTGGTTTGAAGGTGTTAGCGCAGTTGGCACAGCCGTTTCGTCCGTCTCAGGATAGTCCTTGCTGTAATGTAAGCCTCGACTTTCTTTGCGTTGCATAGCACTGAGCACGATCAGCTCGGCCACTTGTAATAAGTTTCTTAGTTCGATCAAGTCGTTAGTGATGCGGAAATTACGATAAAACTCATGCACCTCATCGCGCAACATGTGAATACGGTGCAATGCGCGGCTGAGACGTTTGTCTGTGCGCACAATGCCCACATAATTCCACATAAAGCGTCTTAGCTCCCCCCAAGTATGCACGATTAGCACGGCCTCATCGGCATCGGTGACGCGGCTTTCATCCCAGTTGGGTAGTGTTGGTAATGTTTGTGCAGGTTGCGCCAGAATATCTTGCGCGGCAGCTTTGCCAAAGACAAGGCACTCTAATAGTGAGTTGCTCGCGAGGCGGTTGGCACCATGTAGGCCAGTACAGGCGGTTTCGCCAATCGCATAGAGGTTTTGAATGTCTGTTTTACCCTGTGAGTCTGTCATGATGCCACCGCAGGTGTAATGCGCAGCAGGGACGACAGGGATGGGTTCTTTGGTCATGTCGATGCCGAGCTCTAAACAGCGCTGATGAATCGTCGGAAAGTGTGATTTGATAAACGACACAGGTTGATGTGTGATATCCAAATACACACAATCTAGACCATGTTTTTTCATTTCAAAGTCAATTGCGCGTGCCACAATATCCCGAGGGGCTAATTCCTCACGCGTGTCATGGCGGTGCATAAAACGCTCACCATTGGGAAGCTTAAGAATGCCACCTTCACCACGCACAGCTTCAGAAATTAAAAAAGATTTTGCATGCGGGTGGAATAGACATGTTGGGTGGAATTGAATAAATTCCATATTGGCAACGCGGCAGCCAGCACGCCAACCCATTGCAATGCCGTCGCCCGTGCTGACATCTGGGTTGGTGGTGTAGAGGTAAACTTTACCTGCGCCACCAGTGGCTAAAACAGTATGTTGAGCACTGATGGTGATTACCTTGCCAGAGTCATTGTCAATCACGTAGGCGCCAAGGCAATGGTTATCATCTGGTGGGTAAAATTGATGATCCTCATTGACTTGGTGAGGGACTTTGTTTAGCTTGCTGGTGGTGATTAAGTCTACCGCGATATGGTCTTCTAATAGGGTGATATTGGGGTGTGCTTTAACCTTGGCCGATAGCGTGGATTGCACCGCATGCCCCGTGGCATCAGCAGCGTGAATAATCCGTCGTTCACTATGACCACCTTCTCGGGTGAGGTGGTACTGATCATTGTGCGCTTCTTTAGTAAAGCCAACACCTTGATCGATCAGCCAATCAACGACCGTTTTACCTTGTTGGGTGACAAATTCAGTCACCGCTTCATCACACAGCCCAGCACCAGCATTGAGTGTATCAGCCACATGAGAGGCAATTGAGTCTTCAGCGGTCATTACAGCTGCGATGCCGCCTTGTGCCCAATCACTAGCAGAGTCATTAATTTGCCGCTTGCTAACGATGCACACTTGTTTTGTATGTCCGATGCGCAGGGCCAAAGACAAACCGGCCAGCCCACTACCAATGATTAAAACATCAAATTCTTGCATGATTGAATACACTCATTGTCACTAGAGGGAACTTTTTCGTCAAAAAACAGTCAATCATTATAAAGTTAATTTATCCATTTAGGCTAATTGGGATTGTACGTAGCGTTGAAGGTTAACCAACTAGACTATGTTAAAAAGGGATGCAAATTATGTTAAAGACTGTTGAGACTCAAAATGTGCTGAAGAATTCACAGCAAAATAATGCCCTGATGCATGAAAACTATTACAATAATAAGCTAGAGCCAATCCGTGATTCAAGATCAAGCGAGAATACTATGAGCGCACCAGCACCAAGCAGTGAGCGAGCAATTGACAGCGAGTTAGTGGTCAAGGCTCAGCATGGTGATAAGCGAGCTTTTGGTTTGTTGGTTGAAAAGTACCAACGCAAACTATCACGCTTAATTGCGAGAATGGTACGCGACCAATCAGAGGTCGAAGATGTCGTGCAAGAGACTTTTATCAAGGCTTATCGCGCATTGCCTAACTTTCGTGGTGATAGTGCGTTTTATACTTGGTTATATCGGATTGGTATTAATACAGCTAAAAACTACCTTGTTTCTATGGGGCGTAGGCCCAGCAGACAAACCGCTATTGAGATCGATGATGCGGAAAACTTTGATGATGGTAATGAATTGCGTACGCAAGAAACACCAGAGTCAGCCCTGATGACTAAGCAGATCGCGCAAACAGTGAATGAATCAATGATGACGTTACCGGATGAGCTGAGAACAGCGATCACTTTGCGTGAGATTGAGGGTTTGAGTTACGAAGAAATTTCAACAATTATGCAATGCCCGATTGGCACCGTGCGCTCGCGCATTTTTAGAGCCAGAGAAACGATAGCTGCTAAACTAAGACCTTTATTGGATACACCAGAACACAAGCGCTGGTAATAAGAATAATGCTAAGAATATATTTTGGAGTGAGGTGATGACTGAGAAAGTTTCCACATTTTTAGATGGAGAAATGGATAAGCTTCGTCTGGAGAAAAGTATCCATAAGTTGATATCTGAAAAACAAACCATTCAGATATACAAAGAATATCAACAAATTGGTGACGTGCTGCGTGGTAATGTTGATGGCTTGGGTCTTGCAAATGGTAGTACTGATTTAGCCAGTCGTATCATGGTTCAAATTGAACAGGAGCCAACAGTTTTATCGCCCAATGCTATCGTAGAAAAACCACTGGCTGACACGTCTGAACACAAAACCATAAAGAACAAACAACTGGCGCCAAAATGGTCGATTGCTGCATCCATTGCTGCTGTCGTCGTTGTGGGTTACCTTACGCTTGATCAGCAGCAAAGCAATGATCCAACAATGATGTCTAGTATGCCGCTTTTAGCGACGATAAAAGCACCTCAGGCCACTACTCCCAAGGTTGCGCAATATGCGTCTATTGATGAGATACCTCAACAATATTTACAAGCGCATCATATCTCCGCGCCAACCGTAGGTAGCTATTATATTCAAACGGTCAGCTCTTCTGATTAACAGTATGTTTGGTTTGCAGCACCTAGTCTTTAATGTTATGCGCTTAGTTTGTATTTTCCTGCTCGCTTGTTCGGTTTCGGTGCATGCTGAATCGCAAGCGGATGCTTGGCATATGATACAAAAAGCAGCTGTTGCCAGTCATATCTTGAGCTATACGGGTATCTTTGTTTATACCAATGATACGCAAACGAAAGCCGTGCAAGTTAAGCATATTTATGATGGAAAAGGTGAATATGCAAGAAATGTCACACTAGATGCAAGGCCAAAAGAGCTCTTTACTGAAGGTCAGGGTTTAGTGATTTACAACCAGAAAAAAGAAAAGGTTGTGATCAAAAAACGGCAAGATAAAAATATTTTCCCCAATGTACTGCCGCTTAATATTCGCTCGTTAAAGTCGAGTTACGAAGCACACGCCGCTGAATCTGGAACAGTAGCCGGCAGAGCTGTGAGATTAATTTTATTGCTACCCAAAGATAATTATCGCTACACTTATCGTGTTTGGGTTGATCAAGAATATGGCATGGTTTTGAAATACCAAGTGCAAAATGCAAAGCATAAAGTATTGGAGAGTGTGGCTTTTAATGAGATTAATTTAGTCAAAAAGCTTGATTTAGACTGGTTTAAACCCCAAATAGATACTAGTAAGTCTTATGAGATGGAAGACCCGATGCCCATCGTACCAGACGCAACAGGCCATAAGCATTGGCAGATTGTGCGTTTGCCAGTGGGTTACCAAAAAGTCAACCAAGTTAAAGTACATGCGCATAATGATAGAAAACCTATGACGCAGTTGATTTTTTCTGATGGCTTGTCTTCTGTTTCGATGTTTATTGAGTCGGTCAGTGAAGAGATGAGACCATTTGTTGGGCATTATGCAAAAGGCAATACTAGCCTATATGCTAATGTCAGGCATGGTTATCAAATTACAGTGGTTGGAGAAGTGCCTAAAGATGCTGTGATTGAATTTGGGCAAGCCATTGAGTTTCATCCAAAGCAAGCGACTAATGCCGAACAATCAGTGAAGGTAGAAGCAAAAACCAAGGTCAATCAATCAGAATGATAGAAGAGCAAGGCATCATTGTTGATAAAAAAGATGGCAAAGTGGTATTGGAGATTGAGCGTGCAAGTGCTTGTACATTATGTGGTCAAAAGCGTGGTTGTGGCAATGCCACATGGGGTAAATTGCTTGGACACAAAGACGACTCACTAGAACTTAAAAACACGATCAATGCCAATGTAGGTGATCTTGTTATCGTTGGCTTAGAAGAGAAACTATTCTTGAATGCGGCCTTTTTCTTATATTGTCTACCATTAATGACGTTATTGATTGGTGCATTACTCGGGCATTGGCTTTGGGGTGGTGATCTCGCGGTCATGCTCTCTGCTACTGCGGGTTTGTTGAGCGGTTTTATGATCACTAAGTATCTATATCAACTCCGAGCGCAGAATGACATGTCAAATGGTGAGCCATCATTCAATCATGCGCAACTATTACGTCTTGCTAAGCATCAAAGTGATGATGTCTAATTTCTTTGTGATTAATTAGAGGAAACTATATGTTAAAACAATTTTTTTTAATGGTCATGTTCAGTATGTTCGTGACTTTTCAACCCGCTGCAGTTGCAGCGTTGCCAGACTTTACCCAGCTGGCTGAGCAACATGGTGATGAAGTGGTCAACATTAGTGTGATCCAAAATGTTTCATCCAAACGCTCAGGATTTAAGGGCTTTCCACAAGATGAGCAGATGCAAGAGCTATTTGAACATTTTGGTATTCCTTTTCCCGGTATGCCTGGTCGAGGTAAATCGCCACAACAGGAGTATAAAAGTAAGTCGCTTGGCTCCGGCTTTATCATCAGTGAGGATGGGTATGTACTGACTAACGCACATGTCGTTAAAGGTGCCGATGAAGTAATTGTTAAGCTTACAGATCAGCGTGAGTTCAAAGCGAAGATTATTGGGTCAGATAAGCGTACTGATGTTGCTTTAATTAAGATTAAAGCAACAGGCCTGCCGACTGCGACCATTGGTAATCCCACTACACTAAAAGTGGGTCAGTGGGTGGCTGCAATCGGATCGCCATTTGGATTAGAAAATACGATGACACAAGGGATTGTTAGTGCCATTGGCCGTGCATTGCCTCAAGAAAACTTTGTACCCTTTATTCAAACGGATGTGGCCATTAATCCTGGTAATTCTGGCGGTCCTTTGTATAACCTTGATGGTCAAGTTGTTGGTATTAACTCGCAGATTTACAGCCGCAGTGGCGGATCAGTTGGATTGTCTTTCTCTATCCCCATTGATGTGGCGATGAATATTACAGACCAGTTGAAGTCTTCAGGTAGGGTGACGCGTGGTTGGTTGGGTGTTGCGATTCAAGAGTTAACAGAAGAGCTTGCTGAGTCTTTTGGTATGGCTAACAATCAAGGTGCTTTAATTGCGGGTGTTGAACCAAGCGGGCCAGCTTCTAAAGGTGGCTTAGAAGCCGGTGACGTGATCACGCGGTTTGATGGCAAAGCAATCAAATCTTCTTCTGACCTCCCACGAGCAGTTGCCAATACTAAGCCTGGGAAAACCGTGCCGATCGAAGTTATACGTAAAGGCAAAAAGAAGCGTCTGAAATTTGCTATTGGTGAAATGCCATCAGAGGGAGACGATGTTGCGGGTAATAAGCCTGCCAAAGAGACTGCTCAGTCAAATAAAATCGGTTTGACCTTAAAGGCGTTAACCCCAAAACAAGTTAAACGACTTGGCGGACGTAATGGTTTGATGGTGCTTGGTAGTGAAGGTTTGGCCTCAAAAGCAGGTATCCGTCGTGGAGATGTGATTCTTGGTCTGAATAATAGTGAAACACAAAGTGTTGAGCGATTTAATGAGCAGATTAACGGTGTTAAAACTGGTAAGACAATCGCGATACTGGTTTACCGCAGTGGAGATACTTTGTATATTCCAATCAAGATAGAATAATCTCAGTCACATTCAATACCAACCTGCCTTCGGGCAGGTTTTTTTGTATTTGGTA
The DNA here is from genome assembly GCA_964496895.1 of uncultured Methylophilaceae bacterium. Lineage (GTDB taxonomy): Bacteria > Pseudomonadota > Gammaproteobacteria > Burkholderiales > Methylophilaceae > Methylotenera. Next base: position 16,226 of record CAZCBF010000029.1, read on the forward strand.
TATTTGCTTTGGCACTCAAAGGCATGAATTACTAGCGTAAACATGGATTATTTTCGGCCTTAAATCTCAGTTGTGATCTTTAGAATGTAAATAAAAATTTTAATTCGTAGGTTAAATAACCTAATAACGATACCTTAAGGTCCAGACCTAGCCTTTTGTAAAATTTAATCAGTACAACGTACTACAAAGCATTTCGGAGCAAGTCAATGGCAATTTACAAAGGTTATGAGGTAGAGGATGATTTATATGCGGTCATTAGGTATATGACGCATGTGCAAAATCAGCGTGATAATTTAGAGCAGCAACAAATCTCTTGGGACTATCTCTCAGTGATGGCTCAGTTAGCAAATCTTGAAAATGAGCTTTCGAGTGCTAGAAAACAGTTTAATCATTTAACAGGCGTTCTGCTGAACCACCTGGGCTTGGAAAGCCTCAAAAAAGTTTTAAATGAATACGGCTCAAAAGCGCAAGTTACCATCAATATTCTTATTCGTAATTTATTTGAGCGTACCGCAGACATTGGTTTTTTGGCCACTGATAATGATATTCGCAACTTCTTAGTAGCGCATAAAGCACGAGACACAAATGACCAGCAGGTCATTGCATTAAAAAAGCGATTTAAGGAGTATGTTGCCAAGTACAGTGTTTACCATGATGTCATTCTGTTAGATAAAACTGGAAAGGTCTTGGTTCAACTTGATGAAGAACACCCAGTAACCAATACTACTGATACGTTTTTAAAAAAAGCATTGAAAACAGATGAGGACTATGTTGAATACTTCGGCTATTCTGATTTAATACCACATCAAAAAAACAGCCTGATTTACGCGTATCGCGTTGAGGCGGAAGATTCTGGAGATGCACTTGGGGTTGTCTGTTTATGCTTTAAATTTAAAAATGAGTTAGCAGGTATCTTTGAGCATCTCATTGAGGATGGCAACACAGAAACCTTGGTAATGCTTGATGACAACCATCAAGTCATCGCAAGTAGTCGTGAAGAGTTGGTGCCGACCGGTGCTTACGTCAACCTCAAATCTGAGGCGGAGTATGAGACTGTTTATTGCAATGGCAGAGAATATTTTGTTTGTGCGCGTCAAGCTGAAGCCTATCAAGGGTATGCAGGTGCTGGCTGGACTGCATGCATGATGCTGCCATTGAATAAAGCATTTAATGAGAAAAAAGACAATTATCCATTTTCACCACAAATATTAAGTGCGGCGATGACTGGAGATTTGTTTAATGATGAAATTAAACAAATCCCTGCGTATGCTAACCAAATTCAAAAAGAGCTTAACCGTTCTGTGTGGAACGGCAATGTTTTGCAGGCATCAGAGAAAAATGGCTCTGATGCTGCGGTATCAAAAGTTTTGCTCAGTGAAATTAAAAATACAGGGTTGAATACAAAGGGGATTTTTGAAGAGTCTGTTAACCGAATTCAGCAGGCTGTTTTGGGAGGTGTGTTAAAAAACAGTGAGTCTAGCGCATGGTTAGCCATGGATATCATGGATCGTAATCTATATGAGCGTGCGAATGACTGTCGCTGGTGGGCGCTAGACAACAGAATGCGTGAGATTCTAGACAAACCTAACATTGATGATACTGATCAAAAGAAACTGCAGGCTATCTTGTCTTACATCAATGACTTATATACCGTGTATACCAACCTCATTGTGTTTGATCAGCGTGGTAAGGCCGTAGCGGTTTCAAACCCAAAATATGAAAGCATGGTAGGCAGTTCTGTTGGCACTAATTGGTCAAAGTCAGTTATGCTGCATACGGATACGCAGCAGTATACGGTTTCAGAGTTTGAAGAAACTGAGCTATATGACAATGAAGCGACCTATATTTATGCCGCAGGTATCAAGAGCCTTGATAATCAGCGTGCCGTTGGCGGTATCGGTGTTGTCTTTGATTCAACACCAGAGTTTAAGAGTATGTTGGTTGATGTGCTACCCAAAGACAGTACTGGCAAGACTGAGAGCAACTGTTTGGCTGTTTTTACAGATGAGCACCGAAAAATTATTGCAACCTCAGATGACACATTCCCTGTGGGTAGCCTGTTTGAAATCGATGAAGACTTTTATGAGCTAGCACCAGGCAAATCTACCAGCCGCGCGATTAAATCTTATGGACATTATTATGCGATTGGTTGCGTAAGATCTAAAGGTTATCGTGAGTTCAAAGGCCCAAAAGATCCGTATCAGCAATCTATTTACGCATTTGTCTCAATTGACATTGGTAAAGTGACTGAACATGACGAAAGTAATAAGCAGGTTGCTGTAGCACATAGCAATGTGCTATCAACTAACCAGTTCACTAATCAGTTAGCAACATTTTATGTTGGGGATGATTGGCTTGGTTTTAAATCAGAAAAAGTCATCAGTGCAGTTTCAGTAGATACATTGGTTCCAGTGTGTGGCAATGTTGATTCGATGGTGGCGGGCACGATTATTTATAAAGACAAATCAGTTAGTCTGATTCATTCTGCGATGTTGATGGGCGCTAACAAGCCGCATAACACAGAGGTTACCGAGGCAGTGATTGTTAAGCTTGGCGATAAACGCGTTGCGTTAACAATTGATGGCTTAGGTGAAATGATGGATGTTGATCCTGCGATGATTCAACCAGTTGGCGACGAAATTTCTGTCACCAGCAAGGTGATTACTGAGGTTGTTTTATCCAATTCAGAAACACCAGGCGCGCAAATGCTACAGTTGATTGATGTTGATTTAATCGAAAACGTATTGGATAAGGTGATTGGTGCAGATAGCCAATCAGAAGCCGAAGCTGTTTAGCGCGCATGGCTGCGACTGTAGTCAATGTTAAGCAGCCATTTAGCTAACATGCTTTGAAAAGATATCAAAACAACGATTCCAGCTCCACTTTTCACGGGATCGTTGTTTGATCGTTTCACGGTCTAGCATTTTGCAGCTTTGAATCGCATGAAAGAAATCATCTGAGATGATGCCTGTCAGGCCATGTTCGATCACATCATTAGGCCCTGCCACAGGATGTCCTGCTACAGGTAGACCATTACACATGGCTTCTATCATCACAATGCCGAA
>CAZCBF010000030.1:0-18910 GCA_964496895.1 uncultured Methylophilaceae bacterium
AAATCAATAGTGTGCTCGCAAAGACCCAATATAAAACAGTCGGCTTCCACATAATGAAGTTAGGGTCTTTTAGTAATAAGGTGGCGCCACCGAGTACGGAAATCAAGACCCCACTAATGATCAGCATTTTTTCGACCTTGCCGTATCGTATCCAGCAATAAGCAATTTGTGCCAAAGTTGCCCCAATGGCAACTGCGGTCGCTACATAAATGCCTTTGACCTTAAATGCGATGAAAAATAATATAATAGGGAATAGGTCAAATAGAAATTTCTTCATGCTATTTTCAATGGTTACATCATGCTAAAAGGCTATTATGACATCGAAACGAAAGTTTTTATAGTAGTGTTAAGCGCACTTAATATTGACTTATCTTTTGATGTAAGAATTTAAAACAGTATAAATGAAGATTAATGTTTAGCTGATTTTGTCTTATATTGCTATTATATTGACGATTTTAATTGAGAGTAAATTTAATGTCTGCAGTAGTCGATTTACATTGCCATTCCAATGTCTCGGATGGCACCCTTAGCCCAGAGGACCTTGTGTTAAATGCTTCGCGTTGTGGGGTAAAGGTATTAGCACTCACTGACCATGATGACGTTGGTGGCTTAGCGACAGCAAGACAGGTTGCTGAAGAGAATGATATTTACTTTATTGACGGTGTGGAAATTTCAGTTACTTGGAAAAAACGCACACTGCATATTGTTGGTCTTAAAGTAGACCCTAACAATGAAAACCTCAAAAAAGTACTGGCGCATGTGCGCACAGCGCGTGATCAGCGTGCAATGGAAATGGCCAATAAGCTTGCCCAAGTAGGTATTCATGGCGCTTATGAAGGCGCTAAAGCCTTCGCAGGCGATGCGATTCTAACCCGCACGCATTTTGCTCGGTTTTTGGTTGAGCATGGTCACGCAAAAAATACAAAAGCGGTGTTTAAGAAGTTTTTGGTGCCAGGCAAACCCGGCTTTGTTGATCATCAATGGATGAGTCTTGAGCAAGCGGTTCAATTAATCATTGAAGCGGGAGGGACGGCTGTGATTGCTCATCCAGGACGTTACAAGCTGGGTGTGATCAATACCCGTGCTTTAATGAAAGAATTTATCCAGTATGGTGGCGAAGGCATTGAAGTGATCACAGGTAGTCATGCGGCGCCTGACTTTGACAAATATGCCAAGATTGCAGAAAAATATGCACTTAAAGCTTCACGCGGCTCGGACTTTCATGGGACGGGTTTTAGCTTTATGGAAGCGGGTCGTTTACCTGAGCTACCTACATCATGTGTGCCGATTTGGCAAAACTGGCCTGATGTACAGCAAAAGCTGGAAGCTTTTGCCGCATAGTTAGGCATTCATGATGAGCGCGCAGTTTTTATCATTACATCTGGATAATCCGCAACTGCGCATACTGCACCAAGCTCAGGCTGTACTTGAACGTGGCGGTGTGATCGTTTATCCAACTGACTCTGGTTATGCACTGGCTTGTTTGTTAGGCCATCATGATGCACAGCAACGCATTCGCCAGATTAGGCAAGTCGAAGAAAGCCATGTGTTTAGCCTGGTTTGCCGCAATCTATCTGAGATCGGTACTTATGCCACGGTGAGTAATCCACAGTTTCGCTTACTCAAAGCCAATACGCCAGGTGCCTATACTTTTATCTTGAAAGCAACGCGTGAAGTGCCTAAGAAGCTGCAGCACCCTAAACGCAGTACGATTGGCGTGCGCGTACCAGATCACACGGTCACACAAGCGATGTTAGAGGCACTGGATGAACCTTTGTTGAGCATGGGCTTAGATACGTTGATGCAGCCGCATACAATGGACACTGTGACTTGTGAGGCATGGGAAATACAAGATCAGATCGGGCATCAAGTAGATTTGATTTTAGATGTTGGCAACTGTGCATTTTTGCAGACCACAGTGATTAATCTCACTGAGAGTACACCAAGCTTGATTCGCGCTGGCGAGGGTGATTTAGCACCCTTTGGACTAGATGATACATAAATATCGTGGATTTAGTTTCCTGCAAACTTCAATATCGCATAAAATAGTCTTTTTTAATCTTATTGACTAATTGGGTCGCGATGGAAGAACTCACGGTTATACAGAAAATAAGTGTTTATGCCTTGCCTGTGATCTTTGCGATTACGATTCATGAGGCAGCACATGGTTATGCTGCGCGCTATTTTGGTGACAACACTGCCCATGATGCAGGTCGCATCACGCTCAACCCACTCAAGCATATCGACCCATTTGGTACCTTATTGCTACCAGCGATGACCATCATGCTCGGTGGCGTGTTATTTGGTTGGGCCAAGCCTGTACCTGTTAATTTTGGAAGATTAAAAAATTCTAAGAAAGATATGCTTTGGGTAGCCGCAGCAGGGCCTGCTTCCAACTTCGTTATGGCGCTATTTTGGGCGATGCTACTCAAACTAAGCCCGTCGTTTTCGACTTTTGTGGCTACGCCACTGATGCTGATGGCGAAAGCGGGCATTATGATCAATGTGGTTTTAATGGTGCTTAATTTATTACCGCTACCACCGCTTGATGGTGGACGTATCGCAGTGAGTTTGTTACCCAATAATCTTGCTAGAACGTTTGCCAAGATTGAGCCTTATGGCTTTGTGATATTGATGGTGCTGTTGTTTACACGTGTCTTAGGTGTCATATTGTGGCCGATGATGTTGGCCGTGCTGATATTGCTTTCTAGTGTTTTTGGCTTGCCGATACAGTCTCTTTTACCCTGATTTGTGAATATCATTACATAGGTTAACCATTGTCAGAAACAATCGAAGCGACTGCTGATTCAGAAGAATCCACTATTAAAATTAGAGGGGAGGTCTTAACGGACTTACCCAAGGACCTTTACATCCCGCCTGAGGCGATGGAGGTTTATCTGGATGCTTTTGAAGGTCCCCTGGATTTGCTCCTTTACCTGATCCGCCAACACAATATAGATGTGTTGGACATTCCCATGGCAAAGTTGACGCATCAATACATGGCGTATGTGGATAAAATGCGCGCGGTTAAATTAGAACTCGCTGCCGATTATTTACTCATGTCAGCCATGCTAATTGAGATTAAATCGCGCATGATGTTGCCAAAACCCGTTGAAGTCGAAGACGAAGAAGACCCTCGTGCGGAGCTCGTGCGCCGCTTAATGGAGTACGAAGCGATTAAGCTCGCGGCTGAAGAGCTGGATAGTATGCCAAAAGTGGGCGATGAAATTACCGTTGCGAGTGCTTACTTTAACCATATTCAACAAATCAAACCGCCAGAAGTGAGTATTGATGAACTGACTGAGGCTTGGAAAGATATACTCAAGCGTGCCAGTCATTTTCAACATCACAAAGTTGCAAAGGCAACCTTGTCGGTGCGTGAGCATATGAGTATTGTCTTGCGCCAGTTGAAAGATCAATCCATGGTGGAGTTTTCAGCGTTATTTAATATCCAAGAGGATGGTGTACCCAAACTTGTTGTTAACTTCTTAGCTATTTTAGAACTGGCAAAAGAAGGTTTGATTCGAATCACGCAGCAAGAAACTTTTTCAACCATTTATGTGCAATCAAGTCAGCGTGTAGAGGAATCAGAAGCTGCCTAAGCCTGAGAATATTAATCATGAGTGATTCCAACCAAATCGAACTATATAAAAAAGTACTAGAGGCTGCCTTGCTCACAGCGCATTCGCCCATGAGCTTAGACCAAATGCAGCGCTTGTTTGAAGAGCGTATGGAGCGTGCAACCTTACGTATGTTGCTTGATGATCTCAAAGCAGACTGGCGTGATGGCTCGATGGAGCTGGTACAGATCGCTAGCGGTTTTCGCTTTCAGGCACGTATGGAATACACGCAATATCTCGCAAAGCTTAACCCAGAAAAACCAAGCCGCTATTCACGTGCAGTGTTAGAGACATTGGCGATTATTGCTTACCGTCAACCGGTCACGCGAGGTGATATCGAAGAAATTCGCGGTGTTGCTGTCAACTCAAATGTGATGCGACAATTGCAAGAGCGTGATTGGGTCGATGTGGTGGGACAACGCGAAGTGCCGGGTAGGCCTTCGTTGTATGCGACGACCAAACATTTTTTAGATGACTTTAATTTGCGCTCATTAACTGAGTTACCCCCGATGGAAGATTTCGAGCAGAAAGAATTTCAGCTTAATTCGGAATAGTCGAATATCGTTTTCGTTCACGAACAAATATTCACAAATAAGTAAGGTTTCTAAATGGCTCGACCACCAAAATCACAGTCTCCAAATCGACAGAAAACCCGCCGTGGCCCTGACTATGGTGTCGCTGATAAAGCACCTAGTCGTAGGCCCACAGGCCCAAGCTTTCGCCTACATAAACTCCTAGCCGAAGCGGGTTACGGTTCACGCCGAGACATGGAAAAGCTCGTGCTAAGTGGCCGTGTATCGGTCAATGGCGAAGTGGCCACCCAAGGTCTGCAAGTGCATGCCGAAGACCACATTAGAGTTGATGGCAAACCGATTCGGCTTAATTTTGAGCAAGAGCTACCGCAAGTCCTGCTCTATCATAAGCCAGAAGGTGAAATCGTCTCGCATGATGACCCTGAAGGGCGTGTCAGTGTGTTTGATAAACTGCCTAAATTACGCAAAGGTAAATGGATATCTATTGGGCGGTTGGATATCAATACCAGTGGCTTACTTATTTTTACCACTTCTGGTGCATTGGCTAATTACTTCATGCACCCCAGATACGAAGCAGAGCGTGAATATGCGGTACGTATCTTTGGAGAGCTCACTCAGGACCAAATGAAGCAACTCACTGAAGGTGTTGAGCTAGATGATGGGCCTGCTGCTTTTGAACGCATTTGGTCGCAAGGCGGGGAGGGTGCAAACCGTTGGTATCAAGTTGTCATTAAAGAGGGGCGTAATCGCGAAGTCAGACGTTTATTTGAAGCTTTTGAACTCCCTGTTAGTCGTCTGATGCGTACACGCTTTGGCCCAGTTACCCTGCCGCCACGGGTGAAGCGCGGTAAAATGCTCAAAATGGAGCAAAAAGAAGTCGTTAAATTACTTGAGTGGGTTGGGATGCCAGTGCCAACAGGACCGCTCAAGCAACTGTCGCCACAAGAAAAGCTCAAGGCTACCGCAGTGTTTAGTCCGAAAGTACGCAAGCAGCGTAAAAATTTACTAGACCACGTTCCTGAGGCAGCTGAGCCCTATGCTAAGCGCAAGCCTAAAGCTAAATCAGATGCAAAGCCTAACAAGCGCAGACGCCCCACTAAGCGTCGCATTCGGGGCGGTGAAGATGCTAGTAAATAGCAGTTTGTAATTTATAACCTGCATACCTTTAGCGGCTCATAAGTTATTGGTGTTGCAAACAGTAAATCACTCATCAATGATTAGCCTGATCATCATAGATAAAAATGTTAACCACATTTGCAGTTGCTAGTTTGGTTTTTTTACTGACGCTATGGTTGGCTTCTGTTTCCTCTCGAATCAGTGAATCTAATACAATACTAATTGCCTTAAAGTTTGTCCTGTTTTTAACCGGGTTGATGGCGTTGTTATTATCTGCCTATATTCTGTTTTACACATTCATTGTAGACGTAAGCAATGCATCCAGCGTGCTTAATTCCAGTATGCAGTACGAACGTGAAGTATTACAAATTTAACAGCGCAAAGCTGTCATGCACACAGTAAAAACCAATTTATCTGATGTTGAATTTAAAACGACCGCCCCCGAATTTGATGGTGAAAAGCATTATCACAAAGCCATCACGACTTCTGATGCATTGGCCAGATCTAATGCAGACTTAGCCATCAATGCCAGTTTTTTTTACCCATTCCGCGAAAAGCATTTGTTGGATTATTACCCACATCACGATGGTACTGTTTATCCAGTGGGTACAACCATTCATGAAGGCGTGTTGTATGGGAGTTGTGATGGTGGCTGGCCATCTTTTGTAATCAATCAAAATGGTAGTGTTGCGCTTAAAAATATTAGCCAAGAAGACATTAGCAGAGATCAATCGATACAATTTGCGGTCTCTGGGGAACAGTATTTAGTCAAAGAGGGTGCTGTTGCGATTAAAGAAGAAACAAAACCATATCCAAGTGCAATATTAGCGATGGATAAGACCAAAACACATTTATGGTTAGTCGTTGTTGATGGCAAGCAATATCACTACAGCCTTGGTTTAGGGCTGAGGGCGTTATCTGAATTGCTTGTAGAAAAAGGAATTTACAATGCGATTGAGCTTGATGGTGGCGGCTCTGCGACACTCGCTTACAAAGATAAAACTGGGGAGGTGCAAGTGCTGAATAGGCCGATACATACGCATATCCCCAATCGGGAGAGGCCAGTTGCTAATCATTTAATGGTTTATTTAACCAAGAATAAATGAATTTATGGCAAATATGATTGATCAGTATTAGCTGATTTATTATTTTTCCAGTTCAGCAATTGGAGACAAGCTTTTTAGCTGCCACAGAGTAGTGCTTTCCAATGTTCTCGCCGCGTGTAATGGGTCAGATTTATCGAAAGATTTTTGATGTGTTGCTTTGGTGTTACTGGTTTCAATAACAGCTAGTTGGCTAGATTCAATCCACTGAAGCAGTTCTTCTCTGGTGCGTAAGCCTAAGTGCTCTGCCAAGTCAGATAAGATCAGCCAGATTTCACCATTTGGATTTAAGTAGTCTTTAGCTTGCTTGAGAAAGCCTTTAAGCATTTGGCTTTTATCATCGTAAATTGCCGCTTCTAAATTTGTGCTGGGTCTAGCAGGAATCCAAGGTGGATTGCAGACGATAATGTCAGCTTTGATCGTCTTATCTACTGGGAATAGATCGGTTTTAACAAGCTGGATATTGGTTTCAGGATAATGGCTTAAATTGCGTTTGGTGCAGCTTAGCGCTTGGTCTGAGATGTCAGTGGCGATGATATTTTTGATGCCACGTTTGGCTAAGATTGCACCGATGACGCCTGTCCCCACGCCAATATCCATAGCAGTCACACAACTTTCTTGTAATGGCGCGTGTTGAATCAGTGTTAAGTATTCATGCCTAGTGGGGGAAAATACACCGTAGGCGGGGTAGATTGGGTGGTCTATACCTTTTATCGTGAGGCCTTTTTTATGCCATTCGAAAGCGCCGATGACGCCAAGGAGTTCTCTTAATGCCAATAGTCGGTTAGTGTTTACTTCACCATAGGCATGTTCACATGCAGCACTCACATCTGGGGCGCGTCTTAGGTCAATAGTATTATTATCTGAAAGCTCGATCAGCAGCATGCCCATAATACGGGCTTGGTGAGATTGTGCTTGGCGTTGAAAGTGAAAGGTTTCGGTTAAATCTTTTGGCGCTCTTGGCGCTTTCTTTTTAGGTTTTAAGATTCTGCGTTTGATGGCTTGCAATAATAGCTTGGCGTTTTGGTAGTCGCCGCGCCAAAGTAGGCCTGTGCCTTCACAAGCGAGCTTGTAAGCCGCATCGGCGCTGATGGTGTCATCAACAGTTTTGATGGTTTTTGGCATACGCGCATGGTTTTCTGATTGCCAGTGCGCTTGTTTATCTTGTCCGTCTTCTTGCCAATGGATGGTAAGTGGTGGTGTTTGAGTATCGTTAGTCAATTGAGGCTAGTGCATCCAGTTGTGCTTTTGTGAGTAAAAACACATAGCTATTACCCGCTGCCACGGCTAACCATTCAAAGGCTATTTGTGGGTAAGCGGCTTCTAATACATCGCGATTATGGCCAATCTCTACGATTAAAATACCGTGTTCATTAAGGTAGTTACCCGCTTCTTTGAGTAAGGTATGTGTGTGGTCTAAGCCAGCATCACCACTGCCTAGTGCGAGTTGCGGCTCGCGTTGATATTCTGTTGGTAGCGTAGCCATTGAAGGCGCATCGACATATGGCGGGTTGCTGATGATTAAGTCATATTGCTTGCCAGCTAAGGCGCTAAACATGTCTGACTTTACGGCATTAATGCGGTCTTGTAGGTCATATTTTTCAATATTAATATTGCAGACATCGATGGCATCTTGCGAAATATCCACAACATCCACTTGGGCTGCAGGGAAACTATCTGCAAGTAGGACACCTAGGCAGCCACTGCCAGTACAAATGTCAGCAGCAGATTCGATGAGCTCTGGGTGATCTACCCAAGGGTGCAGGTCATCGGCTAATAATTCGGCAATAAAGGAACGCGGAATGATGACGCGTTCATCCACATAAAACTGATAATCAAACAACCATGCTTCATTGAGTAAATAAGCGGTTGGTGTATTATCTGACACGCGCTTATCAATCAATTGCATCAGTTTCTTGCGTTCAGTACGAATCAGTGAGGCCTCTAAAAAGTTATCCAGTGTGTCGAGCGGCAAATTAAGCGCGCGCATGATCAGCCACACGGCTTCATCATAGCTGTTATCAGTGCCATGACCAAAAAAGATATCGGCTGATTCAAACTGCGAAACAGCATATCGCACCCAGTCACGCACAGTGCTGAGTTCTTTAATCACTGCTTCATGATTGACTGCCATGGTTGCCATAATGCGGACCTATTTAATGAGTTTTTCGAGTGTGAGTTGGTAGGTGCGCTTGAGTGGTTCAAGATCAGCGACACCCACACATTCGTTAATTTGATGGATGGTTTTATTGAGTGGGCCGAACTCGACCACTTCCTCACAGATATCTGCGATAAAGCGTCCATCAGAGGTGCCGCCTGTGGTGGAAAGCTCAGGCTTGATCATAAATGCTTCTTCAACGGCATCTTCAAGTGCGTTAACCAGTGCTGCGCGTGGAGTGATGTAAGGCTGATTATTTTTCCAGACTAATTCATAATCGAGTTCGTATTTATCCAGTACAGCTACGGTTTGTGCCCGTAGGCTTTCTGCGGTGCTACCTGTGCCATTGTATTCAGGGCAGTAGCGAAAGTTAAACAAGATATCGACTTCGCCTGGGACCACATTATTAGCACCGGTGCCTGCATTCATATTGCTGATTTGCCAGCTAGTGGGTGGAAAGTAATCATTGCCTTCATCCCAGACCGTATCAACCATATCTTTGATGGCTGGCGATACCATGTGAATGGGATTTTTTACCAAGTGCGGGTAGGCGATATGGCCTTGCACACCTTTGACCTTTAATGTGCCAGAAAGCGAACCACGGCGACCATTTTTGATCATGTCTCCTACAGTTTGGTTGCTGGTTGGTTCACCCACGATGCAATAATCAAAATGTTCGCCACGTGCTTTGAGTGCTTCTACTACTTTAACAGTGCCATGTGTTGCAATGCCTTCTTCGTCAGAAGTGATTAGCAACCCAATAGAGCCTTGATGATCAGGGTGGTCTTTAACAAAGGCCTCGATGCTGGTGATAAACGCAGCAAGAGAGGCTTTCATGTCTGCTGCGCCACGTGCATACAACTCACCGTCTTTGATCGTTGGCTCAAAAGGCGGGGTATGCCATTGCTCTATTGGGCCAGTCGGCACGACATCGGTATGGCCTGCAAAGACCAGTATTGGGCCTTCAGTACCGCGACGTGCATAAAAGTTATCAACCTCCCCAAAGCGCATCCGCTCGACCTTGAAGTCTAAGGCTTCAAGGCGGGCAATCATGAGAGCTTGGCAACCAGCGTCTTCTGGGGTGACAGATTCGCGTTTAAGTAAATCGAGTGTTAAATCTAAAGTGGGGGAAGGCGTGGCGTTCATTCAATATTGCTTATTGGTCAAAAGTGTCTTGGTAGGCATGCACATCAAAGCCAACATGCAAAAGCTTACCGTCTTTAATCAACACAGGACGTTTAATGATCGACGGTTTTTCAACCATCAAGCGCACTGCTGAGGCGTTGTCGTTGATCACCGCTTTTTCAATATCACTGAGTTTGCGCCATGTCATGCCTCTGCGATTGACCAAGGTTTCCCAAGTCGTTTGCGTGAGCCATTCATTGAGTATTGAAGCTTTTGGCGGCTCTTTTTTATAGTCATGAAATGAGTATTCCACGCCATGTTTGGTGAGCCAGTCTCGTGCTTTCTTTACTGTGCTGCAATTGGTGATACCATAAACGTCCATGTTGATTCCTTGGGGTTACCTTGGCAATTAAATGCCGCGTAATAGTTCGTTGATACCAACTTTGCCTAAAGTCTTCTCATCTACTTTTTTCACGATCACTGCACAGTAAAGGCTGTAGCTGCCATCTTTTGAAGGTAAATTACCAGATACCACAACAGAGCCAGCAGGTACGCGACCATAGCTCACTTCACCAGTTTCGCGATCATAAATTTTGGTTGATTGACCAATGTAGACACCCATTGAGATCACGCTGTTGTCTTCGACCACAACACCTTCGACCACTTCAGAGCGTGCACCGATAAAGCAGTTGTCACCAATGATCGTAGGGCCAGCTTGTAATGGCTCTAAAACGCCGCCGATACCAACGCCACCAGAAAGGTGAACATTTTTACCAATTTGCGCACATGAGCCTACAGTTGCCCAAGTGTCAACCATAGTGCCGTCGCCTACGTAAGCGCCGATATTGACGTATGAAGGCATCAATACTGCATTTTTACCAATATAAGAACCACGACGTGCTACAGCGTTAGGTACTACACGGAAGCCGCCATTTTTAAAGTCTTCTTCTGAATAGTCAGCAAATTTAGTTGGGACTTTGTCAAAGTATTTTGCAACGCCGTCGTCTAGCAATTTGTTGTCTTCTAAGCGGAAAGAAAGTAATACCGCTTTTTTGAGCCATTGATGCACTTCCCAATCTTGGCTTTCGCCGATACGTGATGCGACACGCAGCGTACCAGCGTCTATATCGCCAAGTACGCTTTCGACGGTTTCTTTAATGTCTGCAGGTGCGTTAGCAGGGTTGATGTTGGCGCGGTCTTCAAAAGCCGCTTCGATAATACTTTGACGTGAGTCCATAAACGTTAGTCTCTGAAATAGGTTGAAAAATAAAACGCACATTTTACCGCAAACTGCAGTAAAGACGAAAAACAAAAGGGGCAGGTGAGGCCTGCCCGTATTTAATGGTGTTAGCTAAATGTCATTAGCTTTTTTTAGCGGCTTCGTATAAAGGCATCATCTCAGGCGCTAGCGCTTTTAAATCCGCAATCCGGTTTTGGCTAGAGGGATGCGTGCTAAAAAATTCAGGCGGCGCATTTTTTGATTGTGCGCTCATCTTTTGCCAGAGTGTGACTGCTGCATTAGGGTTGTAGCCTGCACGCGCCGCGAGCTCTAAACCCATGCGGTCAGACTCTCGTTCTTGTTCACGTCCATTGGGTAATGCAAAAAAGAGCTGGCTACCCATGGAAGCACCCTGCATAGCAAGGCTGCCCAGTGTGCCGCTGGCAAGTGACGCCAACGCTCTAAGCCCAAATTGTTGTACATACGCTTGAGACATACGTTCACGGCCGTGTTCACGCAGCGCATGGGCAATTTCATGGCCAATAATGGCGGCTAATTCATCATCGCTGAGGTCTAGCTTGGTGATAATGCCTGAAAGCACCATGATTTTGCCGCCTGGCATGCAGTAGGCATTGAGCTGGTCACTTTTCTCTACATTCACTTCCCATTGCCATGCTTTGGCATCTGGGCGAAACACATTGACTTGCGCGATCAAGCGGTTAGAGATGTTTCTAACGCGCTTGAGCATTTTTTTATCGACGTTGAGTGCGTTTTCTTGTTTGGCTTTACCTAGTGACTGGTCATAAGCTTGCGCAGACATGGAGTCTACGGTTCTCGATGGCAACAGCATAAACTGCGAACGTGTTACGCCGGACTTGCTTGCGTTGGTGGTCGAGGCGCAGCCTGCGATCTGCATCGCAACGATACTGATGGCAACAACCATAGATTTTTTAAATGCGTGGAACATGTTTAACCCCCTTAAAGATTTAACCATCTGACTCTAAAAAACCTGTCACAGTGAGTCCAAATCCTGTCATGCTCGGCATCTTTCTCTTGGTTGCGAGCAATTTCATTTTGCCAACACCGCAGTCCAATAATATTTGTGAACCAATGCCATAAGTGCGTAGTTCTTGTTTGAGTCTGATGGGTTTGTCTGCATTGTTAATGCGATCAATCATACTTTCACCATCCTCTTCATGGTGAAGCAATACAATAACGCCTGACTCGGCTTTTGCGATGACTTCCATGGCCTTTAAGGTGTTCCAGCTATGTGAGCAGTTGGACTTGTCGAGCAAATCAATGATCGAAATCGGCTCGTGTACCCGCACCAAGCATTCCTGATCGGGTGTTGGTGTACCTTTAATTAGGGCAAGGTGTGTTTCATTGGCAATATTGTCACGGTAGGCAATCAGTTTGAATGCGCCGTATGGCGTCATGACTTCGCGTTCTGCTGCGCGTTGGACCAATGATTCATTTTCAGAGCGGTGGTGTATTAAATCTGCAATGGTGCCGATTTTTAAGTTGTGTTGTTTGGCAAAGGCCTTTAAATCAGGCAGGCGTGCCATTGTGCCATCTTCATTTAAGATTTCACAAATGACACTGGCTGATTCTAGGCCTGCAAGTGCCGCTAGATCGCTACCCGCTTCGGTATGTCCTGCGCGAACTAAGACACCACCATCTGAAGCGGTCAGTGGAAACACATGACCAGGGCTGACAATATCAGCAGGTACTGCTGTTTTATTGACCGCCGCTTGAATGGTCGTGGCGCGATCAGCCGCCGAAATGCCAGTAGTCACGCCTTGGGCAGCTTCGATAGACACGGTAAAGTTAGTGCCATGACGCGTACCATTTTTTTGCACCATTTGGTCTAAATCGAGTTGTTGTGTTTTGGCTTCGCTTAATGTTAAACAGATTAACCCGCGGCCGTACTTGGCCATAAAGTTAATGTGTTCAGCGCTGGCAAAACTAGCAGCGAGGACTAAGTCGCCTTCGTTTTCGCGGTTTTCGTCATCGACTAGAATAACCATTTGGCCTTGACGGATGTCTTCAATAATTTCTTCGGTAGTACTAATCATAGTTGAAACGGTAATTTAGAGCTGATGAAGGTGTGTGCGGCTTGTGTTTGTTCCCACTCGTTACTGCGATCAATATAACGTGCGATCAGATCGACTTCTAAGTTCACTTGGTGACCCTCTTGAAGGTGTTGGAGTGTTGTTTCCTCAAGCGTGTGTGGAATTAAATTGACGGTGAATAGTTCTTCGTCAACCGTATTCACAGTGAGACTCACGCCGTTGACACAGATAGAACCTTTGGTCGCAATGTATTTGCTGAGTTCAAGGGGGGCATCGATCGCCAATAACCAGCAATCACCTTGTTGTTCAAAGGCAGTCACTTCACCGACACCATCGACATGCCCGCTGACTAGATGGCCGCCTAAGCGATCATTGAGTCGTAGTGCTTTTTCTAGGTTGACGGGTGTCGCCTCTTGGCGCTCAACTTCAAAGCCTGCGGTTTTTGAGAGTGTCTCTAGCGATACATGTGCTTCAAATTGATTGTCTATTATTTTGGTCGCAGTCAAACAAACCCCATTGACTGCGATACTATCGCCAATTTTTACATCAGTAAGGTCTAACTTACCAACTTCTATCTGAAGGATGACGTCGTTGCCTTGCGGCGCTTTTTGTTGGATTTTACCAACAGATTGGATAATGCCTGTAAACATGCGGTGATTTTAGCAGATTATGTCGAAAAATATTATTTTAGCTGTCCTTAGCCTAGTATATTGCACTAAAACGGATCACTTAATTTTTAGATGGTGCATTAATCGCAGAATATTTTAAAGTGATGAGCAAAATAAATGGCTTATCGTTTTGTTTTTAATGTGATTTGTACTATGATTTATTGTGATACATCACTTAATTCAGACATTTTTATAGCAGTTCAAAGCGCTATTACTTCAACCATGAGCAGTTTTGATACCACGGAAATGAGTCATTTACAGTCAATTGCGAAAATTGCGAATGATGAGGCACGTCTATGGAAGCTAACCATGGAGGCGATTAATCATGCGGTATTGACGGTTGATCTAGAAGGTAATGTGACTCATCTAAACCCCACCGCCGTTAAATTGACTGGTTGGCTGGCTGAAGATGCTATTGGTAAACATGTGCAGCGCGTTGTTAAGCTCGTTGCGGAAAATACCTATTTACCTATTGAAAACCCGGTAACCACTTGTCTGCAAACGCAGGGCACTGTGCATCTGCTCAATGACACACTTTTACTCAGCTCGGATGGTAAAGAGTATGCCATAGAGATTACGGTTTCGCCGATAGAGGACCATGCTGGTCAGCATGGCGTGGTCATGGTGTTTAATGATGTTTCTGAACAAAGAAAAATGGCAAAAGCGATTGCCTACCGTGCCTCACACGACATGTTAACAGGCTTGTCAAACCGCAATGAGTTTGAGCAAGGTTTGCGTCGCTTTGTCAACGATCATCGCGATGCTGGGCAAGTGCATGCGTTAATGTTTATTGATTTAGATCGGTTTAAACAGGTGAATGACTCATGTGGGCACGCCGCTGGAGATAAGCTTTTACAAACCGTTGCCAACATCTTGAAGGGGTGTGTACGCAGCAGTGATATGGTTGCGCGCATTGGTGGCGATGAATTCGGTATTATTTTAAGAAAATGCGATACTGAAAACGCGTTAGATATTGCCAGAAAAATTTGTGAGTCGATCAGCCTTTATCGGTTTTATCATGACGATCGCGTCTTTGAAATTGGTGCTAGCATCGGCTTGGTCATGATACACGGCAGCTGGGAAAGTGAAGCGAAGTTGCTACAAGCAGCAGATAGTGCCTGTTATCAGGCGAAGCGCAATGGGCGAAATCGTGTGCACGTTTATTTTAATGAACAAAATGATCCTGATGGTGGGCAAGTCGAAATTCACTGGGCCAGTCGTATTGAACAGGCATTAGAAGAAGAAAATTTTGTCTTATTTTGTCAGCGTATTCGGTCGGTTAATCATGAAAATCCTGATCATGCTGAAATACTCATTCGCATGCAGGATAAAGAAGGTGAATTGATTCCTCCCAGTGCTTTTTTGCCTGCTGCGGAGCGCTTCAATATGGCAACGCGTATTGATAAGTGGGTGGTAAACCAAATTTTTAATTGGATGCAAACGCATCAGATGCAGTTAGATGGGGTTTCCATGTTATCGGTGAATTTATCTGGACAGTCATTGGGCGATATGGCGTTTCATCAGTATGTGATCAAGTTGATTGGTCAGTATGAAATTGACTGCACTAAATTATGCTTTGAGGTGACAGAAACTTCTGCGATTACCAATATCAGTACAGCTAAAAAATTCATTACCGCCATGAAACATTTAGGCATACGATTTTCATTAGACGATTTTGGTTCGGGCGTTTCTTCGTTTGGCTATTTGAATAACTTGTCGGTGGATTATCTAAAAATAGATGGTCAGTTTATTCAGGGCTTAATTGACAATAAAATTGGTCAGGCGACGGTCAAATGTATAGCAGAGGTGGCTAAAGTGACTGGCAAAGAGACCATTGCTGAATGGGTTGATAGTCAAGCCGTTGCAGATTTACTGAAAGAAATGGGAATCGACTACACGCAAGGTTATCTCAATGATAGGCCTGCACCTTTGACTGACATATTGCTACTCCCCGAGCCCCAGCCTTTAATTTGACTAACGAGATATTCGGCACCATTCTGAGTATAGTGAATATCGTCAAAATACAATGGTTTGCCTTTGACCGTAAGGTCGCAATTGCCTGATTTGCATAAAATATCGTAAGTTGAAACATACTGGTTTGCGTCTTTTAGTTGATCTTTATAGAGTTGGTCAAGCTTGTGTCGTTTAGTCTTGAATAGAAACTTGCTAAAGTCATAATCAAAAATCTCACTATGGGCCAATATCATAGGCGCGCTCACATACAACTGAGGTGAAGGCCCTAGTACGATGACTTGGTGGCCGGCTGCTTTGAGTGCGCGAATGCGTGCCTGCAATGCAGGAATATCATCTTGCTGCCATAAAGCATACAAAATAAACGTATTTATTTTTTGATAATGATTTTGATAAAAAGTATCAACCACTTGATCTAATGACTTACCTAGTGGTAGCCATTTGTCATAATTGCCTGGGATGTACTCTTGCGCAGTGGCTTGCATAAAATTCTTATCAGGCCATTTTTTTTGCAATTCCATCACGATATTTGCTGCCAGACTATCGCCCATCACTAGGATGTTTTCTTTTTTGTCGCTGAGTTTTAAACAGGTGTTGATGTCATAGTGATCTGCAGGCTTTTTAACCATAAAGCACTGCTCAGCACGGAATAAGTGCAAATGCTTTGTGGTCTCTGCAAAATAGCGCTTTGCAGTGGGAAACTGTTCCCAAAATTGCTGCGTCACAAAACCTGCCGAAAATACCAAAAAAGTAGAACAGAAAACCAATGCAATGGGCACTAATGCTTTTTTTCTGATTGAGAATGACTTGATACCATGCCTGAATTTTTCTTCGATAAAATACCAGAATAAAAAGCCAAATACTAAACTGAGACCGATGTTTAAGCCTTGTGTGATAGGGTTTTGTAATGAGATAAAAAGACCTACAAAACAAATAATTGGCCAGTGAACAAGGTAGATCGAATAAGAACTATTGCCGATAAAACGCAGTGCTTTTGTTGTTAGAATGCGATTGATGCTGTTCTGATTGGTTGCGCCATAAATTAACAACATTGTTGCTGCTGTTGGTAAGACTGCGCCCAGTCCTGGAAAGCTAGTCTGCTCGTCGTAGGCGCAAATGATGGCGATTAATATGATGATCCCAGACCATGAGCTTAATCTGGCTAATGGGTTGGGTACTTTTTCAAGTGCCACATAGGCCAGTATTGCGCCGCTTAAAAACTGCCAGGCACGAAACCAAGGTAGAAAAAAAGCGCTATTAGTATCTTGATAAGTTTGGTAGGCCGCAATGATGAAGCCAGCGATTGCGATAAAAATCAAGCTACCACAAACGAGTAATCGACGCGTTTGGTGAGAGGCTTTTTGGCTTTGTTTGCCATACAAAAACCACATTAATAGTGGAAACATCAAATAGAACTGTTCTTCAACACCGAGCGACCAGGTATGTAAAACAGGGTTGGCAATGCCACTATCAAAGTAATCAAGCGTATTGCTAAAGTAGAAATTAGACAGACCAAAGGTTGCGCTAATGAGTGATAAAAATAGACTTGGATTTTCTGATGCGGGCATTAAAAAACCAAATACAAGCGCAGTAAAGAATAGGGTTGCCGCAAGTACCGGCATTAAGCGCCAGGCGCGACGCTTATAAAATTCAGCAAATGAAAAGCTTTGAGTTTCTAACTGATGTCGGATTAAGCGGGTGATCACAAAGCCAGAAATAACAAAAAACACGTCTACGCCAACAAAGCCGCCTGCCATACCAGACACTCTGGCATGAAATAGCAAGACAGCAATCACCGCCAAGGCTCTTAAGCCTTGTATGGATTGTATGTGTGAACGTGGTGTTAAATCTGGTTTAATAGACATATTAACTCGTCACTATAGCGTAATTTTATAAACGCTATATGTTTAAAATAAATATCGTTTTGGCCTTTGATTATCGCGTGATAGAGTTACGGCTTTAATGACCTCAGTGTTGCCTATGTTTGAACGTTTTGTTGGCATGCGTTATACGCGTGCGAAACGTAAAAATCATTTTATATCATTTATCTCCATTACCAGCATGATCGGTATCGCATTAGGCGTGGCTGCTTTAATTGTGGTCTTGTCTGTCATGAATGGTTTTCAGGAGGAGTTGCGCAATAAAATCTTAGGCGTCGCCTCGCACTTGCAAGTCACTGGTATGCAAAATCGCCTTGGCGACTGGGAGCAGGTTGCTACTCAAGCGCAGGGCTACCCTAATGTATTAGCCAGTGCGCCATTTATTAATGCGCAAGCCATGCTTAGTCATGGGCAATCTGTTCAAGGCACGATTGTCAGAGGTATTTTACCTGAAGAAGAAGATAAAGTAGCGGATATCGGCAAGCACATGAAAGATGGTGCGCTCGCGCATCTCAAAGCAGGTGAATTTGGTATCGTACTAGGGAGTGATCTGGCTTTTACGCTTGGCGTGAGAAAAGGAGATCGTGTTGTGGTGATGGCGCCGCAAGGGCAATTTACACCTACTGGCGTCGTGCCCAGGTTAAAACAGTTCACAGTCGTTGGAATTTTTGAGATTGGGATGTATGAATATGATGCAGGTCTGGCGCTAATTCATATTACTGATGCTGCCAAACTCTACCGCATGGGCGATAAAGTCTCTGGCCTTCGATTAAAGTTATCCGATTTGTTTGCAGCACCAGCTTTGTCTAGCGAGATGCAGGCAGCATTGAATCAGCAGTCACAACAAATCGGTGGCTATTATGTTAGCGATTGGACGCAAAGACACGCTAACTTTTTTCAGGCGGTACAACTAGAAAAAAGGGTGATGTTTATCATTTTGACGCTGATCGTGGCTGTTGCGGCATTTAATATAGTCTCCACATTGGTAATGGCGGTAACCGATAAGCGTGCAGATATAGCTATTCTGAAAACCTTGGGCGCTAGCCCGCAAAGCATTATGCAGATTTTTGTGATCCAGGGTGCGCTGATTGGACTCATCGGGACGATTGTTGGGGCGGTCTCAGGTGTGCTCATCGCTTTGAATGTCAGCGCGATTATTAAATTTATTGAAACGCAATTTAGTATCAAGTTTTTGTCAAAAGATGTTTATTATATCAATGAGTTACCTTCACAGATCATTTGGTCTGATGTGGTCTGGATTGTGGTGATTTCTTTTGTCTTAAGTTTGCTGGCAACGCTTTACCCAAGCTGGAAAGCCAGCCAAATTCAACCTGCTGAGGCATTGCGTTATGAGTGATCGTCCTTTAGTTTTACAATGTCGCGGTTTGCAAAAAACTTACGAAGGCCTATCGGTGAATGTGCTCAATGGTATTGATTTGAGCATT
>CAZCBF010000031.1:0-18370 GCA_964496895.1 uncultured Methylophilaceae bacterium
TACTATCGCTTTAAATCCGGAAGGCTACCGCTTAAAAATTGACCATGAAAAAATTCCTCAATCAAGTCGACCATCATTTAATCGAAAGCCTGTCAGGCTTTGCTCAAGCACATGCTGATTTGGTTTCATTTAATCAAGAGCCTGTTTTTCTGACCCGTAAAACCCTTGCGACAAACAAAGTAGCGCTTATTTCGGGTGGCGGCTCTGGGCATGAGCCGCTACATGCCGGTTATATTGGTCATGGGATGTTAGATGCGGCTTGTCCAGGACAAGTTTTCACCTCCCCTACCCCAGACCAAATGATGGCAGCTGCCGAAGCATTAAATACCGATCAAGGCGTACTCTTTATTGTGAAAAATTATGCTGGTGATGTGATGAATTTTGAGATGGCGGTTGAAATGCTGGAATTAGAGCATGCCACGGTACTCACTAGCGATGACTGCGCAGTCATCAACAGCACTTATACCGAAGGACGTCGCGGTGTTGCTGGCACGGTCATCGTAGAAAAATGCGTCGGTAGTTTGGCGCAAACCGGTGCAGATTTAGTCGCCTGCAAAACGCTGGGCGACAAGGTCAACAGCCATACCGCGAGCATTGGCATTGCATTGACGAGTTGCACGGTGCCGGCCGCAGGCAGACCAACCTTTGATATCAACGATAAAGAAATTGAAATGGGCGTGGGCATTCATGGTGAACCAGGACGGCGGCGCGAGAAAATGCGCGAACTAGACGCCATGATGAAAGACTGTGTTGATGCCATCATCTCAGACTTAAAACCAGCTAAGGATGCGGAAGTTTTGTTGCTGGTGAATGGCTTTGGCGCAACGCCTTTGATGGAGCTATACGGCGTCTATCATAGCGCTGCGCAACTATTGGCCGCACAAGGGCTTGATATTCAGCGCTCATTAGTCGGAAACTACACCACCGCCCTAGACATGGCTGGCGCATCGCTGACAGTATGCCTATTAGATGATGAGATCAAGCAACATTGGGATAGCCCTGTGCATACTGCAGGCTTACGTTGGGGAATGTAATTAGCGCTAAACCTTGTCGCTATAAAATACAAACTCCCATAACTCACGCACGGTATTCACAAGCGCAAGCATAGAAGATTCTTGGACTTTTGGGTCAGCGATGCCTTGCAGCCGAATAACATGCTGCTGGCGGCGCAAAGCAATATAGGCCTCACCTGTGGTTTGCGCTAATGCTTGCGGTATCAAGCCCACTTCACTACAAGCATTGAGAATTTTCACATTACCTATGTTTTTAAGCAGCTGAGGATATCGGTGCGCATGGGCTAAGATCAAATACTGCACAATAAACTCAACATCAACCATGCCACCGAGGCTTTTTTTAAGGTCAAACTGGCCCTCAACATACCGATAAGCATTTTTCATACGTTCGCGCATATCTAACACCTGCTTTTTAAGGTCATCAAGATCACGCGCCTGTAACAGCGTTTGCTCCCTCACCGCTTCAAAAGCAGCACCAACCGCAGCATCACCTTCTGCAAACCTTGCACGTGTCATCGCCTGATGCTCCCAAACCCATGCTTTTTCTTGCTGATAGCGTGCAAAGCCATCGACAGAAATCACCAACAAGCCACTATTCCCATCTGGTCTTAATTGCATATCCACTTCATATAAAATACCTGAAGAGGTCATGGTATTTAACCAAGAAATAATCTTCATACCAAAACGTGAATACACTTCTCTCGCGCCAGGATAGTCATCATCGTAAACAAAAACCAAATCCAGATCAGACAAATAGCTGAGCTCTCTACCGCCATGTTTACCATAGGCAATAACGGCAAACTGTGGTTGTTCTCTATGTGCACCCTTGACGGTCGGCCAGACAACCTTCATCACCACACGCAAAATCAAGTCTGCTAGCTGGGACAAAAGGTCTGATAATCGCTGTATCGGAATTTCTTCAATCACGTCCTGACTGGCGACTGCAAAGAGTTGTTGCTGTTGAAAGTCGCGCAAGGCATTCATCTGTTGCTCAACGTCACCATCAAGCCAGTCTAGTTTTTCTAAAACCTGAGTTTCGAGGGTTGCTAGATCAAAGCCACCTTCTGCATCAAACACATTATTCACTGAAAGTGAATCCAGTAAAATAGGATGCTGACCCAGATACTGCGCAACCCATGGACTCGCACCAACCAGTGAGATGAGTCTTGCTAACACATGTGGATACTCAGTGAGAAAAGCAATATAACTCGCACGCAAGCAAATCGCCTCAATCAGTAACACCATGCGCTGCAAACAGTCATTGGCACTCTCATGCCTACCACAACCCGCAACCACATTGGGCATCAGCGCATTAATTCGTCTAAGGCTAACTTCAGGTAATCGCTTGTAATGATGGCTGGTTTTAAAAGTGGTCAATTGCTTATATGCATGTTGCGCATCCGAATAACCTAGATTAGTAAAACATTGTTCCGACTCAGGCTCGCTAAGTGTTTTTTCCCATACCAAGACGGCATCTTCAGCGATTTCAACCTGCTCAGGCTCATTGGCAAAAATCTTATCAAACTCTTTCGCAACAAATTCTCGGTATTGAGAGAGCTGATCCATTAAACTTTCCCAATCATCAAACTGCATGGACTGGGCAATAATGGACTGAGCCTGCGCATGCTTGGGTAATACATGTGTTTGCTGATCTTGATAATATTGCAAACGATGTTCTAGGTTTCTAAAGAATGTATAAGCTTCTGAAAGCTGATCAACTTCTTCTTGCGTGATCAAACCAATCGAAACCATGCTCTGCAATGCGATTAAGGTTGGCTTTACTTGTAGTGTTATCTCATGACCACCACGCATCAACTGAAATGCTTGTGCAATAAATTCAATCTCACGAATACCACCGCGGCCTATTTTGATATTGTCATGCATATCCCCTCTAATAACACCATCGTGAATTTGTTTTTTGAGATCACGCATGCTATCAAGCGTGCCAAAATCAAGATACTTACGATAAATAAATGGCTTGAGCATGCGCTCTACATCGTTATGGCCAGTGATCACCCTGCCTTTAATCCAAGCATAGCGCTCCCATTCTCGCCCATATTGCTGATAGTAACTTTCCATTGCGTCAAAGCTACAAACAAGCGGCCCTTCAGAACCGAAAGGACGCAATCGCATATCAACGCGGAACACAAAACCATCTGCTGTGACTTCATCAATCGCTGAAATTAACTGTTTCGCCAGCCTAGTAAAAAACTCTTGGTGAGATAAAGACTGCTCACCGTCGGTCACACCATTAGATTCGTAGGTAAAGATTAGATCAATATCAGATGAAACATTGAGTTCAAAGCCACCCAGCTTTCCCATACCGACTATCACTAGGCTTTGTCGTTGATCAGGCATGATTTGTGAAAATGCTGGTTGCCCGTAAGTCTCACTGAGCCAAACACTCAAATATCGATTCGCAGTTTGCAACGCCACCTCAGCTAATGCAGAAGTAGTTTGCATCACCTCCGTCAAGTCAGCCAAACCATTCAAATCTCGTAATATCAACCGACCAATGACCGCCTTACGTAATTTGCGCAAAGCCGTTTTCAACGAGACCTCATCAACAATTTCGGAGGCACCCAACATCTCATACATGGCATTGGTAGCGACTGGTTGCGTGTAGTGCTCAACCCAATGCGCTTTCAACGCCTCCTCTTGAGACCACATTCTAAAGACGTCACTCAGCGCGGAGGCATGTTCAAAATGCTCTGCTATTACTGGACTTAGTTGGGGTGAATTATTTTCTGATAGAATCATAATTTAAGTTGGGTCGTATTACTGCAGTAGCTTCAAAAACAAAGTCGCCATCCATTATAAGGATGCCAGATACAAATAGGGAGTGATCTTATGGCAATTAAGTCTGTTTTAAACGAAAAACGCGTTTTCCACCCGAGTGCAACCATCGAAAAAACCGCAAATGTCTCGGGTATGAATCAATATCGTCAACTCTGCGAAGCCGCTTTAGAAGATTATGAAGGCTACTGGGCTGACCTAGCAAGAGAACTACTGGTTTGGGAACAACCATTTACTAAAACATTAGACGAAAGCAATGCGCCCTTTTACCGTTGGTTTGAAGATGGCACTTTAAATGTCTCTGCCAATTGTTTGGACAAGCACCTCAATACGATTCCTAACAAAACTGCGATTATTTTTGAAGCAGACAACGGTGAAACCAAATCAGTCACCTATCAAACGCTGTATGAACAGGTTTGCCAATTTGCGAATGGCTTAAAATCACTCAATCTGAATATCGGCGACCGCATCGTGATTTATTTACCGATGGGCATTGAGGCCATTGTCGCCATGCAGGCTTGCGCACGCTTAGGGTTAACCCATTCTGTTGTCTTTGGTGGTTTTTCAGCCAAAAGCTTGAATGAACGCATTATCGATGCGCAAGCCAGCGCCTTAATTACCGCGGATGGACAGTTTAGAGGCGGCAAAACTCTATCACTAAAAAGCATCGCTGATGAAGCCATCGCTATGGGTGGCTGTGAAAGTCTTAAGTCAGTCATCGTACTTAATAAAACGGGGCAAACCATCGCTTGGCACCAACATGATCAATGGTGGCATGAACTGATTGCAGATAAAAGCAAGGATTGTCCACCAGTCATGGTGAGTGCAGAGCATCCATTGTTTTTACTCTACACTTCTGGCTCTACTGGCAAGCCAAAAGGTGTACAGCACAGCTCTGCAGGCTATTTATTGCATGCCATGAATACGACCAGGTGGTCATTTGACGCCAAACCTGAAGATGTTTTCTGGTGTACAGCAGATGTCGGCTGGATCACTGGTCACACTTATGTGACCTATGGTCCACTGGCAATGGGCATGACACAGGTGGTGTTTGAAGGGGTACCGACCTATCCAGATGCTGGACGCTTCTGGCAAATGATTGAAAAACACAGCATCTCTATTTTTTATACTGCGCCAACTGCGATTAGATCACTTATCAAAGCCAGTAACACAAATCCAAAAGTCGCACCTAGCAACTATGGTTTAAGTAGCCTTCGCCTGCTAGGCTCTGTTGGTGAGCCGATCAATCCAGAAGCATGGATGTGGTACTACGAGCAAGTAGGTAATAGCCAATGCCCTATCGTAGACACTTTCTGGCAAACGGAAACAGGTGGTCATGTCATTACACCACTGCCTGGCGCTACGCCATTAGTACCAGGCTCTTGCACCTTACCTTTTCCTGGCATTGATATTGATGTGGTCGACGAAACAGGTAAACCAGTCGTCTGGGGTGAAGGTGGACTGCTTGTGATTAAAAAACCTTGGCCTTCAATGATTCGAACGATATACGGAGACCCGGAGCGCTTTAAAAAGAGTTATTTTCCTGATGAACTTGGCGGTGATCTGTATCTCGCTGGCGATGGCGCTGTTCGAGACAAAGATTCTGGATACTTTACGATCATGGGGCGTATTGATGACGTGCTGAATGTATCAGGTCACAGGCTTGGTACGATGGAGATAGAATCAGCCTTGGTTGCGCATACCGATGTTGCCGAAGCCGCTGTCGTTGGTATTCCAGATGATATCAAAGGCGAATCCATCGTTGCCTTTGTGGTCCTAAAAGGTGAGCGATTAGAAGGTAATGCTGCAAAAACAATGATCGCACTATTAAGAGAGTGGGTAGGAAAAGAAATTGGCCCGATCGCAAAACCAAGTCAAATACGCTTTGGTGATAACTTACCCAAAACCCGATCAGGTAAAATCATGCGCAGATTATTACGCACCTTGGCCAAAGGTGAAGAGATCATATCTGACACCTCTACACTAGAAAATCCTGCGATACTGGAGCAGCTTAAGTCGTAAGATTTAAGCCTATAAAAAAGGCCCCATAGTGGGGCCTTTTTTAAGCTCAGTAATACTTAATTCAATTAAGCACCGTAGAACTGATACCCTAAACCAGCAACCTCTCTAGCTTCGTTAGTCGGAGGAACAGCATCTAAGCCAGTAAACGTAATTGATGTATCGATATTGCCATTACCGTTTAGATCATAATGATGTGTAAAGCCTTCAAAGCCTGTCGCACCTGATGCACCTTCACCTGCAACTCGAGTCAATAGCAATTGACTTACGCCATCTTCCCAACCCCAAAGGTTAATGGTGTCGCCGTCTGCAGCACTAAAGTCAACAATAGTCGACCAAGTACTAAACTCAGCATCATTCTCTACGCCATCAGGGATATCAAAAGCGCCGCGACCATCGATGAAGAAAGTATCGCCACCAGTACCACCTGTTAGGAAGTTTGAACCTAAACCACCATCAAGCGTATCGTTACCAGCACCACCTTGTGCAGCATCATCACCAGCACCTAAGTTCATAAAGTCATTAGTGCCTAAATCAACCTCTTGGCCGCCAACATTAACAGTTGATATAACATTTTCGTTACCATCTGTACCAATCAACTGTAGATCAAGTAATTCAGCTAATGCAGGGTTACCTGGGCTCTCAAATACTGTTGGCGTGAAACCGCCTGCCCAAGCATTTGCTGATGGATTTGTTGAACCCAATTGCGCAGCAGTTGTAGCGCCATCTGTAAAAGTAACGTCATCACCAGTAAATTTCTCAAATGAACCATCTGAGTAAACGACAACATATTTATCAGCACCAATTTGTGCAAATGAGTCAATCTCAGATTGCGGTTTAGCTGAGTTAAAAGGCTCTGGTTCTACAACGACTGTATCTTTAGTACCATCAGTAGCACCTTCTGCTTTTACTTCAAGATACCATTCACCATTAATCTCATAAGTTCTCGCTGTAATACCAACATCACCTGCAGTAGAAATCTGACCAATAGAAGCTGCATCGTTTTGAGCAGAAGCGGCTAAGCTATCAGGTGTTACCACGTATAGGTTTGAAGTTGCTCCCAGTACGTTTGATGTATCAAAAACATTACCTTGGTATGTTTCGCCAAAGTTACCTGCATAAGCGGCACCATTGGAATCAGTTGTTGTGTGATAAGTATCAGCATCTTCTGTCGCGGCAAAAGCGTTTACTTGTGTTGCTTGATTATCAAGCGTACCAGCTAACAATTCAGCTTGCTGGTTGGTTAAGGCAGTACTTTCTGGAGATGCGATATTAGCATCAGCAGTTACGATTGAACGCTCACGACCATCAACATCATAAGCAACCAATGTCCACTGAACATCAGCTGTATTGCTAAAAGTAGAAGCAAATTCTGTTAACCTACCGTTGAACAATACACCGTTACTATCATATTGATCAGTACCGACTACTGCGGCAGCTAATGTAGCTGCGCCATCTTGCGATACGATTGGATCTGCGCCAATCCAATCACCTAAAAGCGTTTCTAGATCCAGATCTAATGTATAACCAGTGCCTGTTTCATTATCCCATGCATTAAAAAAGAACTCAGAGCCTTTTCTATCCACACTATCATGAACAATCGCCATTTTCTTACTCTCCTTAATTTAAGCTTTATATTAATTAACTTTGTACTTAATTAATCTTTTGAAACTCAATACTACAATGCGTTGAAATCAAAAAATTAAAGTTTAGTGACAATCCATTAATCTCTTACAACGCGACTTGTACGTTAACAATGCCATCATTGACATTAAAAAAAGTAGCAACTTTCTATAGTCAATTACGATTACTTTCTTTATGGGAGCCAATCATAACGAAGCAAAGTTTAAGAAATATGACAGGTAGGATTAGCCCTAAAAAAACTCTATCTCTCTCAACATTCTCACTAAGCTTAATTAATAGAAGCATGTGCGGCATAACATCATGATTCGCTTTAAGGTAGAATGTCGCTTTTGAAAATGGCGAACGCAC
This sequence comes from uncultured Methylophilaceae bacterium, assembly GCA_964496895.1. GTDB lineage: Bacteria > Pseudomonadota > Gammaproteobacteria > Burkholderiales > Methylophilaceae > Methylotenera. Next base: position 7,821 of record CAZCBF010000031.1, read on the forward strand.
AATCTTCGTACATACTAAATATTTTCCAAGGACTAAAACCTTAAAATGAGTGGCAACACCATCACAACAGAAATTAATCGACGCAGAACATTTGCTATCATCTCGCATCCTGACGCAGGTAAGACAACATTAACCGAAAAGTTACTTTGGTTTGGTGGTGCGATTCAGGTCGCTGGTGAGGTGCGCGGTCGTAAAGCAGACCGCCATGCCACTTCAGACTGGATGGAGCTAGAGAAGCAACGTGGTATTTCTGTCACCTCTTCTGTGATGCAGTTTCCTTACCGCGATCACATGATCAACCTGCTGGATACGCCAGGCCATGATGACTTCTCTGAGGATACCTATCGCACACTGACTGCGGTTGACTCCGCAGTGATGGTGATTGATTCTGTCAATGGTGTGGAAGCGCAAACGATCAAACTTTTAAATGTCTGCCGTATGCGTGACACGCCTATCTTGACCTTTATCAACAAGCTAGACCGCGAAAGCCGAGAGCCGATTGAATTACTCGATGAGATCGAAATCACACTGAAAATGGCCTGTGCACCGATGACATGGCCGATTGGTCAGGGCAAGTTATTTCGCGGCGTTTATCATCTTTATAATGACACGATTTCATTTTATGACCCCCAAGCAGAAAAAGGCACGTCTGAAACCATTGAGGGTTTAGATAACCCTAGGCTAGATGAGCTCATTGGTGATCAAGCAGATGAGTTGCGCATGGAAGTAGAATTGGTACGCGGTGCTTCAAACGAATTTGATGAAGATGAGTATCTTTCAGGCAAACAAACACCTGTATTCTTTGGTGCCGCCATTAATAACTTTGGTGTGCAAGGCTTGCTAGATGCCGTGGTGGATGTGTCCCCTACGCCTCAGCCACGCAAAACAGCGACACGCGAAGTGTTGCCAGATGAAGCGAAGTTCTCTGGCTTTGTATTCAAAATTCAAGCCAATATGGATCCCAAACACCGAGACCGCATTGCTTTCTTGCGTATCTGCTCGGGTAAGTTTGAACGTGGCATGAAAATCAGACAAATTGCTACCAACAAACAAATCACTGTCAACAACGCCATCACCTTTATGGCACAAGACCGTACCACGATGGATGAAGCGTATTCAGGCGACATTATCGGTATACCCAATCACGGTACCATTAAAGTGGGCGATACCTTTAGTGCTGGTGAAGCACTAAAATTTATTGGCCTGCCCTTCTTTGCACCTGAATTCTTCCGCAAAGCACAAATTAAAAATCCAATGAAAATGAAACAATTGCAAATTGGACTGAAGCAGCTGGCTGAAGAAGGTGCCGCGCAATTATTTAAACCCTTACAAAGTAATGACTTGATACTGGGTGCTGTTGGTATGTTGCAATTTGACGTGGTCAAACATCGTCTTGAGCATGAATACGGGGTAGAAATGCTATTTGAACCTTATGACTGCTATACCGCAAGGTGGTTACGCGGCAGTGATGATGATATCAAATCGATTTCTGACAAATATGGCTTTAATGTGGCGATTGATGGTGCTGACGAGGTGGTTTATTTGGCCCCCAACCGAGTCAACCTACAAATGGCTCAAGAGCGTTACCCAGACATCGAGTTTTTAGAAACAAGAGAGATTTCTTAAGTTACTCTGTTTTTTGTCGTACAGTATTGGTAATGTCTTTACAGACAAAACCATTGAAACTTAGATAGCAACTTGGACAAGCATGGCAACCAACAACCCATCAACACAAATTATTAACCTCAGTGATTTACCGGCTAACTGGAACTGGCTCAGCAAAGCCTTTCCTCAAAGCAATTTGACATGGCAACACTTTAGTAGCCAAGCAGTCAACATACCCAAGTTCATTCCAAAACAAGCATCTATTTCACGTATGCTGAGTGCGCGAAATAGCATTACACATGCAAAAAAACAGCCATCTATCTTAGTTTCTCATGCGCCAAGACCAACCTACTATGGTGCCAAGCTAGCCGCGAGCAGCCTACCCGACCTGCCACATCTGTCGGTATCATTTACCTTCACCAGTTTGCCTACTGGTATGCAGCACAAACTCATGAGCAAAGCTTATCAGCAAGTTGATCGTTTTTTATGTTATTCAACGATGGAAAAGAAGCTCTATGCGGACTATTTTGATTTAGACCAATCGAAATTTGACATGATTCACTGGCCGATTAAAGCGCCAGTGTTAGCCGAGGCTGGAGAGCCGTTAGAGCAAGGTAAATACATTTGCGCGATTGGTAGCCAAGGCCGCGATTACGCCGTACTACTCAAAGCGATGGAGCGTTTGCCAAACATTAAATTGGTCATCGTCGTTACGCCAGAAAATATTGCCGGGCTTAACATTCCGGATAACGTGAAGGTCTATACCAACATTCCGCTATCTGATTGCAACAACATTGTGCACCACAGTCAGTTTATGGTGTTGCCATTAATCCACGACAAAACACCCTGTGGTCACGGTTCGATTGTCTCAGCCATGTTTCATCAAAAAGCAATTTTGATTACTGACGCCATCACGGTAAAAGACTATATTGAGCAAGATGAAACCGGTAGATTCTTCACACACCAAGACGATGTCGCATTGAGTGAAGAAATTGAAAAACTGTGGGCATCTCCTGACGATATTCAGCGCTTAGCGCAAAATGGCCATCGCTTCGCGCATGCCAACTGTACCGAACAAGTGGCTGTGGACTACTTCACCAACTATTTGGCTGACAAAGGCATTCAGCGCTAAACCTGCCCAGTTACTCTTCAAAGGCTTCGCACAGTTGACTTAACAATTGCGTAAGCAATGGCAGCACTTCTGCACGATCATGTGGGCTATCATCATCTGTGGCAGCCACCACATAACTAATACTCGCTTTATCTAACATTTCACGATACTCAGTCCAATGTTCGTGTTCTGCTTGTCCAATCAACTGAAATTTACGCACACCACTTTCAATAAGTTCAACCAAAGACTCATCGGGCAAGCCAGAAAATAAGGTTTTTGCTAGTACCACTTGTACTTCAGTCAAATCAGCTTTCATACCATCTTGTTTCAAAGGGGTAGAAATAAACGCATAAACCATTAAAGCAAAACACTGGTAGACACTCAAGATATCAAACTGTCGCTCACGCTCTTGTGCAGGTGAACGATCACCAGTCTTAATCGCCTGAAAGGTCAAATAACACGCGATATATTCTGCGGCAACATTCGGCTTTAACTGGCTTAAATCAGTGGTTTTATCTTCATTCTCTGGCGACTCGTTCATCAACAGTGCTTGCAGAAAAGTCAGGCGTTGTGGGTAATCCATATACGTTCCTCTTATTGTTCAATTTCAGGCAGTGAATCAAGTTGTTCTTGTATTGTCATCCAGTGCAATTCTTTTTCTTCGATCTCACTTGTCAACGCTGCCTGTTGTTTTAATAATGTTTCGAGTTTAGCTTTGTCAGATTGCTCATATAAAGCAGGGTCTGCCAGCGCTGTATCCAAGTTAGTTTTATCAGTATGCAATGTCTGCAAAGCTTCATCAATCGTGGCGACTTCCTTCAACAAAGGGCGTCGCTCAGCAATGCGCGCTTGCCTGGCTTGTTTGTGTGCAGCACGTTTGGCTTTATGGCTAGTGCTCGTCTCGGCAGATTCAAGTGGTGCAGGTTCGCTTTGTTTTTTCTGCTCATCCAACCAGCTTTTATAATCGCCTAAATCACCCTCAAAGGTTTGCACGCCGCCATCAGCCACTAACAAAAACTGATCACAGGTCGCCCTTAACAATGCACGATCATGCGAAACCAAGACCAAACCGCCCTCATAACTCTGCAAAGCAAGCGTGAGCGCATGGCGCATTTCCAAATCTAGATGATTAGTCGGCTCATCGAGCAATAATAGATTGGGTTTAGACCAAATCAACAAGGCCAAGGCCAGGCGAGACTTCTCCCCGCCCGAAAAATGCTCACAGGCTGTTTTAGCCATTTCACCTGCAAATGCAAATCCACCCAGATAATTGAGTGCATCTTGTTCTTTAGCACTGCTATCCAAGCGTAAAAGATGTTGCAACGGCGATTCTTCAGCACGCAACTGCTCGAGTTGATGTTGCGCAAAATACCCGATGCGCAAAGCCTTACCGGCTGTTTTTTGCCCTGATTGCGCGGTCAACTCACTAGCCAATAGCTTGATCAGTGTCGATTTACCCGCACCATTTTGCCCGAGCAAACCAATACGTTCCCCGGGGCGTATGGTGAGTGTGATGCCTGACAAGATGGGTATGTCATAGCCAACACTAGCAGCCTTATAGGCCAACAATGGATCTGAAACAGCGTCTAACGGTAAAAAGCTAAAATTAAAGGGCGAATCAGCATGCGCGGCAGAAATCAGCTCCATCTTCTCCAAACTTTTGATACGACTTTGAGCTTGCTTGGCTTTAGTCGCTTTTGCACGGAAGCGGTTGATAAAACTATTCAAATGCGCGACTTTACGCTGCTGCTTTACGTACATGGCTTGCTGCAAGGCGAGTTTTTCGGCACGTTGTTTTTCAAAATCTGAATAAGCGCCTTTGTACAGCGTAAAACTTTGCTGCTCAATATGAGCGATATGATTCACCACCGCATCTAAAAAATCGCGATCATGCGAAATTAAAAACAAAGTGCCTTGGTAACTTTGCAGCCAACGCTCCAACCAAATCACAGCATCTAAGTCTAGATGATTGGTCGGCTCATCTAGCAATAACAAATCTGAACGACACATCAATGCTTGAGCGATATTAAGCCTTACGCGCCACCCACCGGAAAAACTAGCCACAGGCTGTTGCATTCTCGCGTCAGAGAAGCCCAAACCGCTTAATAAGCTTGCAGCACGCGATTGCGCACGATAACCGTCTATCTCATCCATTTGCAAGTGCAAAGCTGCTAAGCGCTCGCCATCACTCTGCGCTTCAGCACTGGCAATGTCTGCCATCAATTGAGTATAGACAGTATCGCCAGCCAGCACGAATTCAATCGCAGGGGTTTGTAGTGCTGGTGTTTCTTGTGCCACATGTGCGATCACCCATTTATCAGGGATCGCCAGCGTACCGCTATCAATCACCAGCTCTCCACGCAACATGCCAAAAAGCGATGATTTACCAACGCCATTAGCACCCGTTAAGCCCACCATATGGCCTGGATGTAATTGCATGGTGGCATCACGAAATAAAACCTTTGCACCGCGCGCTAATGTAACTTGTTTAAACTGTATCAAAGAGGTACCAACAGAAGTAAAGACCGTGAATAAAAGTAAAACACTTAAAACCCGTCATTTTAATCGATCTAGTCAGCAAATTTCACCTAAAATCGTTATTATTAAGTAGAAAATCTACTAAACTGATCTCAAAGCTTACAATTTTTTATACAAACTTCGAATCAATACCTGTTAGCCAATGTAAAATATCAGATCTCTTGTATATTTTAGGATGGCTAGAAAGTTTTATTGTCATACCTCAATGCACCCCAATTTATTACAAAAATTCATAAAAATAGTTAACTGGTTCGTTGTCATCCTTATCGCCTGCTTAATACTTGCAGGGCTTGTGATTCATTTTTATTTCTTCCCAAACATCAATGATTACAAGCAATTGATTGCTGACAAAATCAGTGAAAAAACACATTTACACGCTGACATTGGTCATATTCGCGTTGATTGGTCGCAATTACACCCACGCCTTACCGTATCTGAAATACGTCTAAACAATAGTGATGACCAACAAGTGTTATTGCTCAAGGATACACAGGCCACAGTCTCGTGGTTAAGCATCCCACAAGGCAAACCGCAGCTCTCAACCCTAACCTTGTCAGAGCCAGAGTTATTGGTGGAAAGGCTTGAGTCTGGCGAAATCATCGTTGCTGGCGTCAGTACAAGCGGCAGCCACAAACCCTCTTTTGGTGACTGGGTCATTCAACAAAAGCAAATCAATATTGTCAATGCCACAATTACTTGGCAAGACCATATGCGCAAAGCGCCACCTCTCACACTCACAAAATTAAACTTAGCGCTAGAAAACCCCAGACTACTCAGACTATTAAACGAACATCGAATCAAGCTGGACTTTATACCTTCCACTGGCGCAACAGAGCCAGTCTCCATCAAAGGCAAACTTTATGGAGAAACCATCGATGACATCTTACAAGATCGCAATCACATCAATGTTCAATTTAAACAGTTAGATCTACTTGCATTTAAGCCATGGCTTGACTTTCCAAACCGGGTAAAACATGCCAAAGGCGGTGCAAAGCTAGGGCTATTATTCGAAAAATCAAAGCTTCAATCAGTAGATGCTAATCTTGCAATGAAACAATTATCCTTCGCGACTAATCAAATGGTAAAACCATTAAGCATTAGCGACCTCAATGGCCGACTTGACTGGAAACACAACAAACAACAAGACACGCTTCGCGTTAATAATGTCAATGCTACCGTTGAAAAGGTTCAGCTAAACCGATTATCTGGCCTTTATCAACGCGATGCAGAAGATAACCATGAAATCATAGCTGATCTACCAGAACTAAGCCTCAAACCGCTGCAATCCATTGCCCAACTGTTTGCCAAAGACAGCGCGCTACACCAATACCTGACACAGCTGGCACCCAATGGACAATTAAAAACCATTTCTATTACTGCCAATACAAAAGCCAAAGCGATTAAAAACTTCTCATTCAAGACCAAGTTTGACCAACTATCGATCAATGCCTACGAGAAAATACCTGGCCTCACCCGCGTTTCTGGCAATATTAAAGCCACTGAAAAAGGTGGCAGGCTTGATCTAAATGGCGATCAATCTACAGTTGATTTAAAACGGATCTTTCGCTGGCCGATTGATAACAATCAGTTAAATGCAAAACTCGCATGGACTATCACCCCCAAACTGACCAAACTCACAATAGATCAATTTAAAATCAGCAACCCTGACCTCACGGGGCAAGTAAAAGGTGAAGTGCGACTTGAGCCTGGCAATCCATTTATCAATGTCAACGGTCAGTTTGAAAAGCTAGACATTACACAAGTCAAAAAATACCTGCCCAAATTTTTAAGAGAAAAAACGCTTCACTGGTTAGATAATGCTTTTTTATCCGGTACTGGCAACAATGTAAAAGTGGTGTTTAATGGCTCAGGAAAAGGCTTCCCATTTACAGACCCAGGTGGCATCTATAATCCTAAGCGCGGTGTTTTTAAGGTTACCAGTAAGATAGAAGACGCTACAGTGCACTATGGTCGCAACTGGCCGGATGTGACCAATGCATCGCTGGACCTTAAATTTGAAGGCCCCACCCTAACATTAAAAAACAGTACCGGACGTATCGGTCAAGCCAAGATTACCCATGCCGATTTTGAAATTCCTACATTAAAAACCAAAGACCCACATTTGCTAATACAAGGCAAAGTCAATGCAACAGCACCGCAGGCAATCGACTTTATTAATAACAGCCCCGTTCAACGCGTGACTCAGGGGTTTACCGATGCGCTAGAGACTCAAGGTCAAGGTGATTTGTCGCTACAACTGGATATCCCGCTCAAGCGATCAAAAGAAACTGTGATAGAAGGATTTTACACAGTAGCCAATGGGCGAATGCAAAAAACAGGCATTCCTACCATCGCGCATATTAATGGTACATTGCGGTTTACAGAGCGCGTACTAGAAGCCAAGAGCATCGATGCCATCGCCTTCGACACACCAATCATTGCTAATATCATAACGGCTGCTAACAAAGTCATTATTATTGATGCCAATGGCATTGCCAACCCAGATTTAGTCAATCGATTCATTCCAAATTCGGCGCAATACCTAGAAGGTGAAACGCCCTTTAACGCGCAAATCACTATACAAAAACCCAGTATCACTATCGCGATTGATTCAAATCTAGACGGTCTAGCAAGTAGCTTACCGCCACCATTTAATCTGACTAGGTCAGAATCTATACAGGTCAAAGTCATTAAAAAAAATACGTCTAAAGCACCACATGCTGAAGAAACCGAATGGCAAGTCGACGTTGGCAAGCTGCTCACCGCCACTGCAAGAAGCAAAGAAAAAGACAACCACATCGCCTTACAATCTCTGACAATGGTTGTTGATGATCGCAATACGCAAGACTTATCAAGCAAGCATGCTGCATTACTACAAACAGGTGTTGACGCTGACATTAACATCAACCACATTGATCTCAGTGTATGGCAGTCGGTATCCAACAACTTACTCAAAGGACTAGCAGATGAAAACAGTGCTAGCTACACCCCTAACTATAGGGTCAAAGCAAACACTCTGGACTTCCTAGGCCATCGCATCAATGATGTCACCGTAAATCCAGCTAGCAACAAACACTATATCGCACTTAATAGCGATGAAATCAAAGGCCAACTCAGCTGGGACGGCACCGGACTGGGCAAGCTGATTGCAAGGCTTGATTATCTTGAAATACCTGACAAAGCGCCAGAACAAACCAGCACGCCTGATGCACTTGAAGCAAACAGCCAAGTTGAACAAGATTTGATGCAGCTTTATCCAACCATAGACCTATATTCAAAAAGTTATCACTTTGACAACAAGCCTATGGGTGAGCTCGTATTATTAGCCAAGCCAATGCATTACTACTGGTCGATTGAGGACTTCTCCCTCACCAATCCAGATAGCAAGCTGGAAGGCAACGGCACGTGGTATAACATTGATCATGCCAATGAAACCAGGCTGGACTTCACATGGAAAATCGATAATCTCGGTGACGCCCTAACCCGCTTAGGCCACCCCAATGCCATCAAGAAAGGTAACGGCAGAATGAAAGGTCAGCTCCACTGGCCGGGCAGCCCGCATCAATTTGATCTGTTAACTTTGGGTGGAAATATCAACTTTAAAGTCAAATCTGGTCAGATTTTAAAAGTCAAACCTGGGGTTGGTCGCTTGCTGGGTCTCGTCAGCTTACAAAGCCTACCTCGGCGCCTGACATTGGATTTTCGCGATTTATTTAGTGAAGGGTTTGCCTTTGATAAAATTTCATCTGACTTGTTGATTGAAAAAGGGGTCATGCAAAGTGACAACTTTCATATGGCTGGGCCAGCAGCAGACGTGCTCATCAAGGGTCAGACCAACCTGAAAACAGAAACCCAACACCTCAATGTCAAAGTCCAACCACAAATTAGTGATAGCGTTTCACTTGCGGCGCTCGCTGGTGGACCATTGGCAGGTGCAGTCGCTTTCTTAGCTCAAAAAGTCTTAAAAGATCCACTGAATAAAATCATCTCCACGCAATATGAAATCATTGGCACATGGGACAAACCAGAAGAAGTCAAAAAGCCAATAGAAACCTTAGATGAGCAAAGCATATTGGAATAACACCCAAACTAAAACTGGGCAATACCAGCATGCCGTTAAAAGTATGCTTTAATGGGAACATATCCAAAGAAACCTGTTCCAAACCACTAACATTATCAAGTAATTCATCACCTATGACCGTACAAGCACCACTAGACATTGCCACAGCCACACTACTCAACCCTGCTGATTTAAGCATCAGCCAGCTACAATCGGTACTTGGCGGTATGATGCAACATCAAGTCGACTATGCCGATTTATATTTTCAATATAATCGTTCTGAAAGTTGGGGGCTAGAAGAAGGCCAAGTTAAATCAGGCAACTTCTCCATTGACCAAGGCGTAGGCGTACGTGCTGTCAGCGGTGACAAAACGGCCTTTGCCTACTCCGATGACATCAACCTCAAAGCGCTCACCGAAGCCGCCAAAGCAACACAATCGATCGCCAAACTGGGCAACGAGCAAACCGCGCATTCAGTTATTCAGCGTCAAGCCCCTCATTTGTATTTACCGAATGACCCCATTGCATCACTCTCGTCTGATCAAAAAGTTGCTTTGCTGGAAAAACTAGAAAAAATGGCACGCAAGATGGATAAACGCATCACCCAAGTCACTGCTTCTATCTCAGGTGAATATGATGTGGTTATGGTGGCACGGCACGATGGCGTGTTGGCTGCTGATGTGCGCCCCTTAGTGCGCGTAGGCCTTAACGTTATCGCGGAAGAAAGTGGCAGACGTGAGCAAGGCTCAGCAGGCGGTGGCGGGCGTTTTGACTATGCTTACTTTACGGATGAAACCTTGCAAGAATACGCAGAAAAAGCCGTACACCAAGCCATCACCAACCTCAATGCCAAACCTGCCCCTGCAGGCAGTATGACAGTCGTCTTGGGTAATGGCTGGCCAGGCATTTTATTGCACGAAGCGATTGGTCATGGCCTAGAGGGTGACTTTAACCGCAAAGGCAGCTCGGCCTTTAGCAATATGATCGGCCAACAAGTCGCGGCCAAAGGCATTACTGTAGTCGATGATGGCACCATTAAAGACCGTCGCGGCTCACTCACATTTGATGACGAAGGCAACCCAACCAAAAACACCGTACTCATTGAAGATGGCATCTTAAAAGGCTATATGCAAGACAGCCTCAATGCACGCTTAATGAAAACAGATTTAACGGGCAATGGCCGCCGCGAAAGCTATGCGCACATCCCCATGCCACGCATGACCAATACCTATATGC
>CAZCBF010000032.1:0-4179 GCA_964496895.1 uncultured Methylophilaceae bacterium
AGATGGCGCGTTTATCCAGAAATGGTACTACCCTCTCAACGTTTACCACTGCTGGCATGGTTAAAAGAGGACTAATAGAAGCCGGCTTTAGCCTACAAAAACAACCAGGCTTTGGTAAAAAAAGAGAAATGTTAACAGGCGAATGGCTAGGTGATGCAGCAACATACTAGACCTGCTATCGCGATTATTGGCGGAGGCATTGCAGGTTGCTCAACCGCTTTTTACCTCGCTCAAGCGGGTTTTAGCGTAACGATCTTTGAACAAAGCAATGCATTAGCCCTTGGTGCTTCTGGCAATGGTGCCGCCATGCTGTATCCAAGGCTCAATGGCGATAACATTCACAGCCGCTTTGCTTATGAGGCTTTTTTGTTTAGTGTTGGCTTGTATCAGCAACTTCAATTACCACCTAACGCATTTCAGCAATGTGGTATGTTGCAGCTAGGGTTTAACCCAAAAGAAACACAGCGTATTACACAGGCTCAGCAAAATTTTGACATAGGCAACTTAGTAGACGCTAAAACTGCCAGTCATTTATCCAATATACCCTGTAAATTTGACGCCTTGCACATCGCGAATGCAGGCTGGCTTGTACCCAAGATTGCCTGCCAACACTTAGTCTCGCAAGCTGCAATACAAATAAAACTTGATCACCAATTAGAAGCCCTCACATTGACAGATGAAGGCCTATCACTGAAGGCAAAAGACCACGAAAAATCACTCGGACACTTTTCTCATGTCATTCACTGTGATGCGTTTGCGGCCCAAGGCTTTGAACAAACGCAACACCTAGGACTTGAAACTGTGCGTGGTCAAGTGAGCCTTTTAACGCCTTCCGATGAGAGTAGGCAGTTAAACAAGATTATATGCAGTGATGGATACCTTAGCCCAGTGATTGATGGCTATCATCATTTAGGCGCTAGCTTTAAACCAAATTCACAATCTACGGTTGTTTCTACTGAGGATCACGAAGCCAATGTGCAAAAACTGACTGCCTTGGCCCCCACACTGCAGCCAGACACATTCACCATTGCGGGTGGGCGTGCAGGCCTCAGAACAATGACTAAAGATCGATTGCCACTCGTAGGCGGCATCTTAAACACGCATGACTTAGGCGACCCATTACCCCGTGCGGGTTTGAAACAAAACACATTGCCTTGGCACCCAAAACTATGGGTCAATCTTGCACATGGTAGTCATGGGTTTAGTTTTGCGCCCTATTGCGCTTATTTGCTTACTCTACTTATTACGGGTCAACACACCACTGCGCACTTAGATACACTCGCACAGTTGAACCCGAACCGTACTTTCCTTAAAGATTTAGGCCTAAAGCGTTTAGCCCAAACTGTTGCCACGCCTGCATTAGCGGATTTACATTTCACAAATCGATCATAATTCACGTAAAATTCGATCATGTCAGATCATTATCAAGCAGCCATCAAGGCCTACGAATCAGGACAAACTGCGCAAGCGATCCAATCGCTAAGCCAGTATCTAGAAACAGATCCATCCAATGCTGATGCCTGGCACATGCTTGGCATTATGTATTATCAAAACACCCAGACTGCCCAAGCAGTCTCAGCGATCGCCAAAGCGACCGAACTGAACCCGAATGAACTGAACTTTTTAAATAACTATGGCTTAGTACTCAAAGCGAATAATCAGCTGGATTTATCGATTAATGCCTATGAGCGCGCATTACAGCTGGCGCCCAAAGATGCTGATGTACTGTTGAATGTCGCCAATGTACTGATGGCCTGTGACCGATTTGAAGAGGCCGCTGGCTACTATAGACGCCTCATACATCAAAGAAACCATCAACACAATCGCAGCGAAATCCAAGAAGCGCTTTGTCACGCGATCATCCAAATGGGTAATCGCGCGCATCAAGAAGGCAAGTATGCACAGGCTGAAGCTTGCTTTGCTGAGGCGGTCACACTGAAACCAAACGCTGGCTTTTTGTACTACAACCTTGCCAATGCAGAACGCGAATTAGGTCAGGCTGATCGTGCAGCCATACATTATGCCAAAGCCATTAAATTAAATCCCAATGATGCTGACTCGCACAACAACCTCGGTAATGTGCAGCGTGAATTAGGCCAACTAGAAGCCGCTATGACGAGTTATCAAACCGCTTTAGCCATCAACCCCACATTACACCATGCGCTAGTCCATCTGGTACACCAACAGCAGCAAGCCTGTGACTGGAATCAGCTAGACTCACGTATTAAGCAAGTCAAAACATTAAGCGCAGATCACCCAACGGCACAAATCTCACCTTTTGCCTTTTTAAGCATGCCAAGCAGTAGTGCACACGATCAATTACAGTGTGCAAACCATTGGGTAAACAACCGTTTTTCGCACTTACAAAGCCTAGCCTTAGCGCACCGGTTTGATCTGCAAGTAATCCCTAAAAAGAAACTTAAGATTGGCTATCTATCGGCTGATTTTCGTTTGCATCCGTTAGCTTTTTTGATCACAGATCTGGTTGAATCTCATGATCGTAGCGCCTTTGAAGTCAATGCGTATGCCTTTGGTCCGATTGACCAGTCTGATACGCGCAAGCGCTTAGTAAAAGCCTTTGATCACTTTCATGAGATTCAAACCCTGTCTGAACTGGAAGCTGCGCAAAAAATATACGCTGATGAAATCGATATCTTAATTGACCTCACAGGCTTCACCCAAACAAGCCGCAGCGGCATTATGGTGTTTAGACCGGCTAGTATTCATATCAGTTGGCTTGGTTTCCCAGGAACGATGGGTTACTTAGATGCATCAAAGAAAACACCGCTTTATGATTACCTGCTGACGGATACCACAGTCACGCCGCCTTCTGAGGGGAGCCATTATGCTGAGACATTGCGCTACCTGCCCTGCTATCAACCCAATGATCGCCAACGACCCATTGGTGATGTACCAAGCAAAGCAGCGTGCGATTTGCCAGCTGATGCATTCGTATTTTGCTGTTTTAATCAAAGCTTTAAAATCACACCTGATATTTTTGCTAGCTGGATGCGCATACTAGCACTCACACCTGGTAGCGTGCTTTGGTTATTAGAAACGCACCCACTCACAAGACAAAATTTACTCAATGCTGCAAAGAAAGCAAACATCGATACAAGCCGGTTAATTTTCGCCCCACGCATTGCAATTGATGAACATTTAGCAAGACATGTACATGCAGATTTATTTTTAGATACGCCAGTGTACAACGCGCATACTACCTGTAGCGATGCGTTATGGATGGATGTGCCCGTGTTAACTAGGATCGGCGCCACCTTTGCCTCACGTGTCGCGGCTAGTTTAGTCAGCGCTGTAGGGATACCCGAATTAATTGTCACCACAGAAGCTGAATATGAACAAACCGCCATTGCTTTAGCACAAGACTCTGATCGCTTACTAACAATCAAAAACAAACTCAAATCACAAAAGACCGACTCTATTTTATTTGACACACCACGCTTTACTAAGGCTTTAGAAGCCGTCTACCAAGACTTATACCATCAATTACTCAGTGATGATTAAGCCCTAATCATCACTGACGGCTAATACGCTGGCAATCATAATCATAAAACCGCCAATGTAATCAAAGAGACCTAGCGTCTCATCAGCCAAGTAATAGGCCGCAATAGCAGCCACCACCAACTCAAATAAGAAAAGTACTGACGCTCTGGTTGCAGGCATTTTAGAAACGCCATATTGCACAGTGAAGGTAACAGAAACTAATAACAACCCAATACCGATAACCAAATAACCTTGTTGCAGGGTAAACAATGCAGGCATAACTGGTTGGCGATAAAACCCTAACATCACTAAGGCAATCACAATCACCCCTAACCAGACAGCAAATGATTTATGTAATAGACTCAACTGCGCACTACGTCGAGAAATCACATTACTCAAGGCAAACGCAACCCCAGCTGACAAGGCCCACCACTCTGAATCATTTGCTGGCAATGGCAACTGTTGCCACCAATTGAGCTGATGATCTGGCCGATACAGCATGATAAATGCACCCAGCAGCGCAATGATAATGACGAAAAAGTGTTTTTTACGCACAGGTTCTTTTAGCCACAAATGCGCGAGCAGTAGTGTCCAGACAGGTGACAGAAAGAATAACAACATGACCCTTACGACCTCACCGTCTAGCACTGCAATAATATAGGCTATATTGGCCCAGCC
>CAZCBF010000032.1:4189-18113 GCA_964496895.1 uncultured Methylophilaceae bacterium
CTTCAAGCGCGCCGACTCGCATATATTGGCCCAGCCCGCCGCAAGCGCCAGTGGCAGCATGCCATTCGGAAATGACCAAGGTGCGCGCCAGTGTTTAGTAAACATGACAACACCTATGATTAAGGCAGCTAAGAAAGTAAACAAGCTGGCTTGTAAGCCGCATAAACCAGATTGCGCCAATAATCTATAGGGGTACCAGATAACACCCCAGCCAAATGCGCCGTATAGCAGGCCCAAAGAAGGTAAAAGCGTCGAAGCAGACGAGATTTTTTTCATGAGATTAGGATTATGGTTTTGCGAATCAACGCGCTAGTTTACAATATGCGGCTATGAATAAAAACCTGCAAGATTTACAGCCTTATCCTTTTCAACGTCTGCGCCAATTATTTGGTGGTGTGGCGCCCAATGCTGATTTAACGCCGATCAATCTGTCGATTGGTGAGCCCAAGCATGAAACGCCTGCGTTAATTCAGCAAGCATTAGTTGAGAACATTGGCGGCTTGGCAAGCTACCCCCTAACCACAGGCTCTCTTACTTTGCGTGAAACGATTGCAAACTGGATTAGTCAGCGCTATCAGCTTGATGATCTTGATCCTGTCACTACGATACTGCCTGTCAATGGCAGTCGAGAAGCTTTATTTGCGCTAGCGCAAACACTCATCAACACTGAGGTTGATGCGAAACCAATCGTCATTGCACCCAATCCGTTTTATCAAATCTATGAAGGCGCAGCTTTATTGGCAGGCGCAGAGCCCTACTTCTTAAACAACCTGCCTGAAAATGATTTTGCGATGGATTTTGAAAGTGTGCCAGAGACGATATTAAAACGCACACAATTGGTCTATGTTTGCTCTCCTGGCAACCCTACTGGCAAAGTAATGACTTTAGCGCAGTGGAAAACACTGTTTGAATTATCTGACCAATACGACTTTGTAATTGCTGCAGATGAGTGCTATTCCGAAATATATTTTAATGAGTCACAGCCTCCCCTTGGCGCCTTGCAGGCTGCAAACCAATTAGGCAGAGATTTACGTAATCTAGTGATCTTCAGCTCTTTATCTAAGCGCTCTAATGTCCCAGGTATGCGCTCAGGCTTTGTGGCTGGTGATCCTGAAGTGATCAAGCAGTTCACGTTATTTCGCACCTATCACGGCTGTGCAATGAGCCCTGCTTTACAAGAGGCTAGTATTGCCGCGTGGCAGGATGAAGCGCATGTTATCGATAACCGCAGACAATATGCTGCCAAATTTGATGCGATTACCCCGCAATTACAAAATATTCTATCCGTAGAAAAGCCTGACGCAGCGTTTTATTTATGGGCAAAAACCGAAGATGATGACACGCAATTAGCAGTAAAGTTGTATCGTGAAGCGAATATTACTGTATTACCTGGTAGTTTTCTTGCGCGCAAAGCACATGGTATTAATCCTGGGAAAGGTTTTATTCGTATTGCGTTAGTTGCTTCATTAGCAGAATGTAATGAAGCAGCCCAGCGAATGCAAGCGTTGCTCAATTAATCTTGCTGCCCTAATGCGTAAATACCGTCTAGATTACGCCACCAACCATAGACATCCATACCAAATCCAAACACATAGGCATCAGGTACCGTTAGGCCGATAAAATCAGCTTGAATGGGTTTGGTTTTTTCTAGTGTTTTCTCAACTAACACAGTGGTGTAAACCGCTTTTGCGCCTAGTTTCATGCATTGTTCTTTGATCGCGTTTAAGGTAATGCCTTCATCTAAAATATCGTCGACCAGCAAGATGGTACGGTCAGTCAAATCCTGTGTAGGGCTTGCTTCCCAGTGCAATGCATTACCGACTGTCTTATTGTGATAGCGACTAGCATGTACATAATCAACACTTAAGGGAAAATTAAGTCGCGTAAGCAAATGCCCTGCGAAAACCAAGCCGCCATTCATGACACAAATGACAATTGGGTTTGAATCAGAAATTTCACTAGAGATAATGTTAGCCAGTGCGTCCAGTGCAGTTTGCAGTGTCGAGGCTGAATGAATTAATGTGGCGCCTTCGAGCAGCGCCTGAGGGTCGGATTGCTTCACAATAGTATGATGAATTAACAATTAACCCATCATACTGTATTGCGTTAACCGTTCACAATGTTTTTATTGGCAATAATTTCTTGCAGATACTGATAAAACTCTTGACCGATTTGCGGGTGTTTCATTGCCAGCTCTACATTCGCTTCCATAAAGCCAAACTTGCTACCACAGTCATAACGTTTACCAGCGAAGCGGTAGGCAAAAACATTTTCAATTGCCATTAAATCTGCAATCGCATCAGTCAGCTGAATTTCATTACCACGGCCTGGTTTTACTTTTTCGATACAATCAAAAATCTTTGAAGTAAACACATAACGCCCTACTACACCAAGGTTAGACGGCGCATCTTCAGGCTCTGGCTTCTCAACAATTGTTTTAATTTGCAGCAAGCTTTCTTCAACTTTAAAGGCATCAACGATACCATAACTACCTGTATCCTCAGGTAGTACATCTTCAACACCCAGAATTGAAGCTTGTTTAGTTGCGAACAAATCTGCCATCTGTTTAGTGGCAGAAACTTTACCATCGATTAGATCATCGGCAAGCAACACTGCAAAAGGAGAATCGCCAACGACCGGCTTAGCACAAAGTACGGCATGACCTAAACCCAATGCTTGTGGTTGACGAATAAAAACACAAGAAACATGCGAAGGTAGAATACCTCTAAGCGTTGCTAGGATTTCTGTTTTTCCTTTAGCCTCAAGAGAGGCTTCCAGCTCTGGATAACCATCAAAATGATCCTCAATAGCTCTCTTGTTTTTGCCTGTAATAAATACTAACTCTGTCGCACCAGCTGCAATCGCTTCTTCTGCTGCGTACTGAATCAGTGGCTTATCTACAATTGGCAACATTTCTTTAGGACAGGCTTTTGTAGCAGGTAAAAATCTAGTCCCTAAACCAGCTACAGGAAAAACGGCTTTTGAAATTTCACTCATCTTATTCAACTCTATATCACTTTGTAAGGTTTGTATTTCTTATCGGTTGTTGTTAATAATAATTTAGGGTTTGTTATTGTTATTTTAATGTCCTATGTAAAAGTTATATGAAGAATTAATGTAAAGTTTCATTTTCTTCACTATGTACCAAAGTGGGTCGATCTACATGATAATTACTCATGCGGGTATATTCTTCTACCCAGAAAGATAACTCAGCTTTAACCTTTTCTTCTTCATATCCATTTATCAGGCTTAACCAATGCAACAATTGTTCCAACCATTGCACTGGTACATCAATTGATTTTGCAATGCGTAATTTTTCATGTTGGGTCGGCAATGTCGTTTCATCATCAGCTAATAACTCTTCGTACAGTTTCTCTCCCGGACGCAGACCAATACATTCTATTTTAATTTCATCCTGATGAAAACCGGATAAACGTATCATGTCTTTTGCTAAGTCTATTATCTTGACTGGCTCGCCCATATCTAGAACAAATATCTCTCCACCTCTTCCCATGGCGCCCGCTTGCATGACCAACTGACAAGCCTCGGATATCGACATGAAATAACGTGTAATTTCAGGGTCTGTGATTGTAACAGGCCCTCCAGAGGCAATTTGTTCTCTGAAGCGTGGGATCACACTGCCGCTACTGCCTAATACATTACCAAAACGCACTAAAACGAACTCTGTCTGATGTGCAGGGTTATCAGAGGCGTGTAAGCTCTGACACACTTTTTCTGCCAGCCTTTTGCTGGCGCCCATGACATTAGTAGGGTTCACTGCTTTGTCTGTTGAGACGAGTATAAACTTACTCACGCCCATTTGTTGACAAGCTGAAGCCAGTGTATGGGTACCGATCACATTGTTAAATAAAGCTTCCGAAACATTATTAACTTCCATCATCGGCACATGCTTATAAGCTGCCGCATGAAAAACCACGTCTGGCTTATATGCATTCAATATATATTGAATGCGCTGTTGGTTTTTGATATCACCAACTAAAAAAACTTTGTTGATATTTGGACAATAATGTTGAAATTTTTGTTCTACTTCGTATAGCGCATACTCAGAAATGTCAAAACAAATCAATGTATCTGGTTTATAGCGCATGATTTGTTGGCACAGCTCGGAGCCAATAGAGCCACCAGCACCCGTCACCATGATGACTTTTTGATCAAGCAGTTCATGTAATACAGCATCATCGAGTTGTACTTCATCACGACCAAGCAGGTCTTCAACCTCAACTCGTCTAATGTGATTAGCAATAGCAATCGATTTACCGTGAACAATATCGTCAAAAGCAGGCATAGTCATCACATTAAGTCCCAGACCATCTGCTAATGAAATCGCTTGCTTTTTCTTCGCCACCGCTTTTGCTGGCATGGCACATATGACGTCATTGATACCATAGGCGCGCGCATAATGCTCTAAGGCATCAATGCTACCTAATATCGGCAAGCCTTGCAGGTATAAACCATGCAGTTTCTTTTTATCATGTAAGACGCCAACCACTTGCCATTCAGCATTTTTGTTAATATCGTTAACAATATTGGCTAGCTGATCACCTGCACCCAGCAATAAGACTGGTTTACCTTTTTTACGATTTTTTCCATAGTATTTGTGATCGCGCCAGAGTTTATAAAAATAACGACTACTGACTAACAGCAAGATCAAAATAAATGGGTTTGCCAAGACGACGGAACGGGGCACTACAGCGTTAGGTTGTACGATCAACAAGGTCAGGCCTATCATCATGGTAGCTGTAAAGACTGCCAGCACTATAGATTTGATCTCTTTTAAACCTGTGAAACGCCAAACATTGCGATAGATACCAAACTGATAGAAAAGAAAGACTTGTAGCGGCACCGCCCAAAGCATGACCTGAATCATTGAACCGACAAATGCCGATGGAATCGCGACATTAAATCTGATATTAAAAGCAATCACCCATGCTAGTATCGCTAGCAACACATCGTGTAGCAAACCGAGCAACAATCTCGCATGTTTAATGCGACTGACACCTTTTAATATCTTAGTCATGCTTTATATATTTATTATATAATTACAATCATACGCTCAGATGTTATTTTTAGCAAAACTGTTAATGCGTAACGTCTTCTCGCAAGAAAACCTTAGTCATCGTTTTTAGCAAGATTTGTAGGTCAAAATATAGGCTTTGCCTGTTCAAGTAAACAGCATCTAATCTCACCTTGTCTGGTATTGGTAATTCATCTCTACCATTGACTTGCGCCCAGCCTGTTAAGCCAGGTGTTAAAGCATTTACACCTGCCTCTGTTCGCAGTTGAATCAGATCTTCCTGATTATATAAAGCTGGTCTAGGGCCAACAATACTCATCTGACCAATCAAGACACACCACAGTTGTGGCAACTCGTCTAAGCTAGACTTTCTTAAAAAATCGCCTATAGGTGTCAAGTACTGGCCTGGTTGATCTAATAAGTGGGTTGCCACAGCAGGCGTCCCCAGTTGCATGGTGCGAAACTTTGGCATTTTAAAAATAACGTTGTACTTACCAACTCTGTCGGACCAATAAAGTACTGGACCTGCAGAAGTCAGCTTGACCAAAATTGCCAAGATCATCATTGGGACCATAAACACAATGATTGCAATAACCACTATGATTAAATCAAAAGCTCGTTTCAATTTCATGACTTTTTGACTGCTTTTCTTAAACCTTCTTCTACACTCATTGGTGGTTCCCAATCAAGCGTTTGTTTGGCATGTGAAATATCAACCTGTAAGTTTGCCAATAACTTTGGAATCCAGTCAGGCTTAACTAATTTAAAAACCATGACTAGCCACTTGTGCGGTATAGAAAACAAATGTGCACGCTTACCCTGATACTTGGCCAATAGACGGATCAACTCTGCTGTAGAGAGATCATGGTCATCAGAAACAAAAAAAGTCTGATTAGCTGCTTTAGGGTGTGCCATACAAACGGATATAAAATCAATCAGGTTATCGATACTCACTAGACTTCTTTGATTAGAAATGGCACCCAAAGGTAGCGGCCAAAGACTACTACTTAGTTGTATTAAACGTTTAAAATTCGCCTTTACATGTTTGCCATAGACCAATGGTGGTCGTATAATCACATACTCTATCATGCTGTTTTTACAGACTGCTTTAATGCGTTGCTCCGCCTCAACCTTAGTCTTAGCGTAGTCACCCTGTGGGTTCACAGGATCTTTTTCAGTAAAAGCTTGTGTAGGTGTCGTCTCACCACACACTTTGGTACTACTAATATAGACAAAGCGCTTAATGTTGTGTTTGGCTGCTGCTTTCACTAAATGCTCTGTGGCAATCACATTAATCTCAGCAAAGGCTTGGTAAGGATCATTTGCAAACTCGTTTAAAACATGTGCTCGTCCTGCTAAGTGAACAACTATTTCTACGCCATTCAACACAGGATCCCAGTTTGTCTCGCCATTTAATTGTTCAAATACAATCTCTATTTCCTCAGGAAGCTGCTCTTCTCGACGCACTAAAGCTCTGAGTTGATAAGGTTTCGTTATTAAAGATCTACAAAGTGCTTGGCCAACAAAACCAGTCGCACCCGTGATTAGTATTTTTTTTATTTGCATTGACGTTTAGAAAACTCTGAAGATAGAAACTGACTCAAGCGCCAGTGACTGATTGTAAATTAAAAGCACTCAACAATGTATTCTAGTAGGTTCATCCAATCAGTAACAACTTAGCATTATAGCGCTTGTATAGGATTGTTTAATCAGCTTATGTACAGACAGCATTTGAGCGATGCTAATGCCAAAAATTAATCAGGCACATGCCCTTGTACATGCGCGCAACATTTTCGCGAACAGGGCTATAGAAGTAATCCAGTACAAAAGTCGTTACAAATGCCGAGACCACTGTGGCCCAAACCGCACCAATCGCCCCATGGTCTGGTATCCAACTAAGGTTAAGTACGATATTCAATAGTGCGCCAATTGTTGTCGTCAACAAAATATAAATCACATAATTTTCGGTCGTTAGATAGGCGTTTCTTGCAGCCTCATAGTTCACCATTAACAACCTAAGTGTTAACAGTGAAAATAACACCGCGGATGGCTGGTAGGCTTGACCATACAACAACAGCATAATAGGCTCACCTAAACAATATAATGGGATGGCTAATACCAAGAATAACACCATCATCAAACGGTACACATTATAAAGACGCCAATGGTATTGCACCTTAGAAAAGGCTTTGGCATTAATAATCGCAGGGAAGAAAGCTGTCACCAGCAGTATTGGCACCAAGCCAGCCGCTTCAATCAACCTAGCTGCCGCACTGTAAAAACCAACCACTTCATCACCTAGCATGCTTTTTAGCATTAGCTGATCAATGCGTGTTTGAATCATCAAAACAATGCCAGAAAGGATCACTGGCCAGACAAGCTTGAGGTAATGTTTAGCAATGGCCCAGTCAAAATGCCTAAAAAAAGGCTCATGCTGTGATTTGATATAGCTGAATAACAACGCCAACCCAATTAGCCACTGCTCTAGCATAATAATCAACGCAAACCAGAACAATTCTGCACCAGTAAAAATAAAATATAATTTTAATGTTGCCGAAAATGCTAATTGTATCAATTTATTAATAGCAATTTTTTTTGATTGTACGTTGGCTTGGTAAAACGCATCAATCACATCAAATGGTTGAAACAACAAACCAAATGCAATCAATGCGATGATGATCAACATCTGTTCGTCTTCTTGCGAGTAGAGACTTGCAATAACGACGAAAACTAAACAAATAACCGACCCCGCTACACGTAAATAGAAAGCTGTGCCGAGATACTTAAGCGGTATTTGTTTATTTTCAACCAAGTCACGTACTAATAACCGACCGAGGCCAAAACTTGCAATCGGACTAAACAACGCCACAAATGCCATCGCATAACTAAACACACCAAACTGCTTGGGACCTAAGTATCTGGCAACCCAAACACCAACCACTAGACCAGTGATTAAACGAATAAACTGCTCAAGAAACAACCAATAAGTATTAGAAAAATACCTTTCAAAACCAGCATGGTTAGTGATTATTTGAAAAGCATGTTTTATTTTTGTCAGAAACATCTAGCTATCATAGTCAACAAATGTGAAAGATATTGCATCATTAAGGCTAGCATAAATACGCTGTTAACTGCTCGATCATTCTGAAAGAGCTTAGCTTTGCTATGAGTGCTTTGATCATTAAACCATGGTTTAGGCGCACCCACTTATTTACTTGCAACAGCCCAGTTACCTTCTAGTGGTTTTAGCACACCAATAAAAAAATCATATTATTGCTAAAGTTTATTAATACAACTGCCGTCATTAACATGATGCTCCTAATTTTTTCTACTTCTTTACGAGTATCAAAACCAAATTAATTGCAATTTGATATGAGACGACAATGGCAGCCCCCTCAATTAGCACTAGTAGCCCAGTAACCTATTTCACAAGCAGCCCTAGTGATAACATTAGCATCAACGCTTTGATTGCTAACGTAAAATGGGGGAATAATGGCATAGGCACGGGTGCTACCGTTTATTACAGCTTCCCAGAATCAAGCAGTGCTCAATTATGGAGCAGGATTTATCGCATTAATACCGGCTCTGAAATCTATGATGACTTCTCTGCCCTATCCAGCGCGCAAGTCGATGCTGCTGAAACATCACTACAAGCGTGGTCAAATGTTGCAAACCTAGATTTTATCAAAGTCGAAAGCGAGAGTTTTAGCAGTGTTGGCGATATTCGAATTGCAAATTCAGGCCTATTAAGCACTTATACTTATGCATATGCCTATTTCCCTGCCTTGAATAACCCGGTGGGCGGTGATGTTTGGTTTAATACTGATCAACCGATCGCCTCAGGTAATGACTATTCGTTAGGCGGCAATGGCTTACAGACCATGATGCATGAAATTGGTCATGCATTGGGGCTAGACCATCCTTTTGCAGATGATCATGACTCTGCTAGCGAAGTGACGCTAAGCCAAGCAGAAGATCACTACCAATACTCGATCATGAGCTATTCAGACGTTGCAGGTAAGCGTGACACTGGATACAGCACCTTCTACCCCACTACGCCGATGCTATATGATGTGTTGGCCATTCAATATCTCTATGGTGCCAATGTCAATTACAACACTGGCAGCAATACTTACACCTTTGGTGTGGATTATGCCTATGAAACGATATGGGATGCTGGCGGCATCGATACCATTCAAAACGCAGGCAGTTTGGATAGCGTAATCAATCTAAATGCTGGTGAGTTTAGTTCAATCGGCCCGTCGGTGAAAACACACCGTAATATTGATCACCTCTCACAAGAAAACATTGCCATTGCTTATGAGGTAACGATTGAAAATGCGGTTGGCGGCAGTGGTAACGATACTATTTACGGCAATACTGCAAACAACACCATCAATGGTGGCGGTGGTGAAGATACATTTGTCATCGATTTAAACAGAAATGCGATCGATGAAATCATTATTGAAAATAATGTCGTTACTTTGAATAGCACACACGGCGCAGACAGTTTATCCAATATTGAATACATCCGCTTTAGTGATACCACCGTGGCAACGAGTGCACTATCCAGCACTCAAAATGAGCGAACATCAACGCCAAGCTTTTCTAGTTATATTGATGGTGTCAGCGCTACGGCCAGCCCAGAAACATACGTAGGTCCTGTTAACTACTTAGAATATCAATTTTTAGGTAACAGTAGTAATGAGGTCGTCATCGGCGCTGACACCAATGACTTTATTAACCTACTCGGTGGTGACGATGCAGCCAAAGGCGGTGGTGGCGACGATATTATTGATGGCGGCACCGGTTCAAACTTCTTAACAGGTGGCACCGGTACTGATACTTTTTATATTGATGGACGCAGCGGCGTAACCACATGGTCAACCATCACAGACTTTGGCAGTGACAGTCTAAACCTATGGGGCTGGCAAGAAGGTATTAGCCAGGTCTTGGTTGAACGTACCGATGGCGCTGATGGTTATGCTGGCGCAACGCTACATATCGACCTAGATGGTAATCAGGAGATTGATACCTCTATCACTTTTACCGGTCTTGATAATAATGAGATCAATGACTGGCAGACTGCTGAGATTGCAGGCCTAGGATATCTGGTTATAGGTTAAAGCAACCAAGTGCACTAGTACTCAAACCAGTG
This sequence comes from uncultured Methylophilaceae bacterium, assembly GCA_964496895.1. Classification (GTDB taxonomy): domain Bacteria; phylum Pseudomonadota; class Gammaproteobacteria; order Burkholderiales; family Methylophilaceae; genus Methylotenera. The sequence goes on from CAZCBF010000032.1 coordinate 14,383, forward strand.
CTTTTTGACTAGTGAGTCTCAAACCAATCATGTATGCTATTAGTCTGAATTTTTCAAGCATCAGAAAGCGAGAGCAATTTGGCAGCCCCAAGCATTAACTCTAGTAGTCCAGTCAGTAACTTCCTTTCGAATAGTAGCGTATCACAAGAAATACTGTCTCTCATCGACACAAGCAAATGGGGAAGTAGCGGCGTAGGTACTGGCGCCACAGTCTATTACAGCTTTCCTACTACGAATAACAGCTCATTATGGAGCTCGGCTTACGTTTCTAATAATAGTTCTGAAATCTACAATAACTTTACACCGCTAAATACAGCACAACAAGCTGCAGCAGTTGCTGCTTTTCAACAATGGTCAAATGTTGCCAATATTAACTTTATCAGTGTCGATGAAGAAAGCTCTAGTGCGGTAGGCGATATCCGAATTGCGAACACGAGTGGCGGTGATATGGATGCACAGACTTACGCATACGCTTACTTGCCAGCGCTCAACAACCCGCTGGGGGGGGATGTTTGGTTTAACACGAACCAACCAACGTCATCCGCTAATGACTATACCGCTGGTGCCAATGGCTACCAAACCATGATGCATGAAATCGGTCATGCGCTTGGTTTAGATCACCCTTTTGATGGCACAGTGCTAGGCACTGATAAAGATCATTTTCAATACACGATCATGAGCTATTCAGATACGGCTGGCAGCGAAGATGATGGCGATGCTACGTATTACCCTACCACGCCAATGTTGTTAGATATTCAAGCCATACAATACCTATATGGCGCAAACAACGATTACAATACGGGCAACAATACTTATACCTTTGGTGACAATCACGCCTACCAGACTATTTGGGATGCTGGCGGACAGGACACCATTCAATACACAGGCAGCTTAAATAGTGTAATCAACCTCAATGCAGGGCAGTTTAGCTCGATAGGCCCTTCGGTCAAGGCGCACCTAGGCACAGCGAATACAGTACAAAACAATGTTGCCATTGCATACAATGTCACAATCGAAAATGCAATTGGCGGCAGTGGTAATGATACGTTCTATGGCAATGAAAACACCAATCTCATCACAGGTGGGGCAGGCACAGACACTTTTATCGCTGCTTATACGAGATCAGATGTCAGCACATTGATTAAGACTAGCACCACTCAAGTTGCATTGGAGACGAGTACTCAGCGCGATACGCTCACTGACATTGAAAGCATTCAGTTTTCAGACCAAACATTAAGCTTTACCAATTTATTTGCTCAAGCAAAGCCAGAGTATAATCTTTCCAGCAATGGTAACGCGAGTAAAATCGCGGCCACCACCTATTCAGGCCCAGTCAGTTATTTAGAATATCAATATATTGGCAGTAATGATGGCGAAGTCGCGGTTGGATCATTTACCAATGATTTTATCAATCTAGCAGGAAATGACGATGCTATCGATGGTGGAAGTGGTCAAGACATTATTGATGGCGGCACAGGCTCAAACTTTTTAACTGGTGGCGCAGATACGGACAACTTCTACCTCGATGGTAGAGGTGGCGAAGTCACATGGTCAACCATAACGGACTTTGATGGCGATATCGTCAACATTTGGGGCTGGCAAGACGGTGTTAGCCAACTGCTAAATAGCCAAGATTCAAGCGGTGCAGAAGGCTTTAAAGGTGCCACTTATCATTACGACTTAGATAACAATGGTGTGATTGATACCTCTATTACCTTTAGTGGCTTATCTTTGGCACAAGCACCAACGCAATCCACTGGCATCATCGGAGAGTTTGGTTATATCCTGTTTAGTAGTTAACCGAAAAGGCTGCAGTACGTTTAAGCGCAATTAAACGTACTTTAGCGGGTAAATAGGTATTTTACCTTTTTACTCAAAAATGGTTTTTCAATCAGCTCATAAGATAACGCACTCACCAATATCGTCACTGGATAAATAAGTATAAATGTTGCAACAGTCCCATTCACAAATGAATCTGCGCTAAACGAAATGCCATAAACAATCATCATCGACTTCACCACCGCATTAATGGGCATGTGCAATAAATAAGTTGAATATGAGATCTTGCCCAAATAGGTAAACACCTTCGACAAAAGATTATGGGTAAAGCTGGTAAATGACAGCCAGCCAATAATCATTAAACTGTATAGCAAGCCTTCTATGCTAGGTATAAAAAGCCATAATCGACTAGGCGATGGATGCCCTTCCAAATGGAAAAAACCTCCACGATGATTGAAGTAATCTTGGAAGACGACAATTGCCAACACACTGATTACTGCCACGGCTAATCCGATATATTTGGCAGAGGGTTTAAGGCTTGACACATTTATGCGCCTAAACAACAGCGCTGCCATCACACCAAACATAAATTGATCCAACCGGCCAAACATGGTCCCATAAGCCACATCCTGCACTGTCTGATTGAGCAAGTAATACGCTGCAAACCTAGAGAAGAAAGCCAATACAATTAATAACAGATAAGGCAGATACTGCTTATATTTGCCTTGGTAATGTTCTCTAAAATACACATAAAGGATAGGAAAAAAGAGATAAAATTGAACTTCAATCACTAAGGTCCAGGTGACATCAACCACGCCCCCGCCAAATAAGTTTATAAATTTCAGCATTGTTAGCGCATCAACGCCATGCACGCCGTATTTAACAACACTTAAGAACAAACTAGCAATAAACAACAGCGGAAATAAACGAATAAATCTGTTGTACAAAAACTTTTTATAATCGACCTCTTTGTCACTGATCAGGTAGGTGAAAATAAACCCCGTGATACACATAAACAATGCGACACCAGAATACCCTTCTTCCAAGTAGCTCAGAAACAAGTTATCAGGAACATAAGCATGGTCGACAAAAATATGAATCGCATGAAAAAAAAGTACTGAAAATGCAGCCAGTGCGCGTAAATGGTCTAAACCATGTAAGTAAATAATATTTTTTTTCATCATTTGCTCATCAGATATTATCTAGCTCAATTCATTATAAATACTTTGGTATGCCTTACCCATGACATCACCAGAAAAGTTTGCTTCATACCTTTTTCTTGCTGCTTGGCCCATTTGTTGTACCAAGCTTTCATCGCGTAATAATTCACCCATCGCGTGCGCTAATGCTGTGGCATCATCATGACTGACAACCAAACCTGTTTCACCATCTTGATTAACATAAGATGTCCCTGTACCAATCTCACAGGAAATCATTGGTTTACCAAACATGGCAGCCTCGACTAATACCATGCCAAACGCTTCAGAGCGCAAATGAGATGGCAATACTAAAGCATAGCATTGCTTCAACAGTGCTACTTTTTCTTGTTCTGTGACCTGCCCTGTAAAAATAACATTAGTCAGGTTACTCACCTTCACCTGTGCTTGCAGTTTTGCATACTCTGGCCCTGACCCTGCGATGACGATTTGTGCTTTGGTTTTTGCTGCGGCTTGGATTAATAGATGCAAGCCTTTGTAATAGCGCAAAACACCTAAAAATAAAAAGTATGGTTCATCTGTATTGATACCGCTGCGGTTAAAAATACCGCCGTCGCTTTCTTTCGTATAGGTAGATTCATCAATCCCTAAAGGAATCACGCTCACTTTTTGTCGAATCTCTGGTTGTGAAAGAATAGGACTACTATCGACGTAAGCTGGTGAGGTGGCAACGATAGCTTGCATGCTGTTCAGCATCTTATGCATCAGTGGCTGATACAATTTTCCGAGTAATCG
>CAZCBF010000033.1:0-2391 GCA_964496895.1 uncultured Methylophilaceae bacterium
GATTGGCTTTTTGAATATTGGCTGATTCACCAATTAACGATTCATTGAGCTGATGCCTAAATTTCGGCCCTAGCTCACTGACGATATCGCGCATTAATTGCGGTTTTAGCATTGCTGCAATCTCATCGATATTAGGCTGAGAAACTTCAACCTCTTTTTCATCGGTGTTTAAGCGGTTGGTTAAGACTGGGATATCATCATCCTGCATAATTTACCTCAATAAATTGTATTTTGTTTAAGCTTTAAGTTTATGATGCTTGGCGACTGTCAGTTGATTGCATCGCATAGCCTCGATCTCTATAAAATTTCCAGCGCGATCTGGCAGCTTCTTTATTTGATTCTACTGCACCTACCAGCTCTATCAAATGATTAAAACGCCCAAAAAACATCGGTATTTCTTCATCAAGATTAATTAAGATGTCATCTTGAGTCAGTTTTCCCCCCCCAACATTCAGGTTGATAGGGGCATAAACCGCATGCGCATTTTGGGTGGTTTCGTTTGGCAGAAAGCTTGTTTCACTCTGTGTCCACAATGCTTTTGAAAGTGCACTTTGCACTTCCTCAGTGCCACAATTAACCGTCAAGCGCCTGCCATTGGCTACATAATTCTCACATAAGTCGACCGTATGACTAATTATATTTTGTAAATTAAAAATAAACTCTATACGTGTCATTGTCTGTGCTTAGTGATTATTGGTGCGATCAATCAAAAAAGTTGTGAGCATTGGCACTGGGCGACCCGTACTGCCTTTTTCCTTGCCACCAGATTTCCATGCAGTGCCTGCAATATCTAAATGCGCCCAAGTGTAATTCTCAGTATAACGCGATAAGAAACAAGCAGCAGTCACACTACCCGCTGGGCGGCCACCAATATTGGCCATATCTGCAAAGTTACTATCTAGCTGCGATTGGTATTCTTCCCACAGTGGCATGTGCCATGCACGGTCTTGGGCAGTCTCACCCGCTTGTATCAGCGCCTTTGCAACATTGTCTTCATTACTATAAACCGCTGTCGCGTGATGGCCTAAAGCAATCACACAAGCACCTGTCAGGGTAGCAATATCGACGACAGCTGCTGGCTCAAACTTCTCTGCATATGTCAGCGCATCACATAAGATCAAACGCCCTTCGGCATCGGTATTTAATATCTCAATGGTTTGGCCTGACATGCTGGTGACAATGTCTCCAGGTTTTGTCGCCATGCCATCTGGCATGTTTTCGCAGCTCGGCACTATTGCGACTACATTGAGCGGTAAGTCCATCATGCCAACGGCTCTCATCGTACCAAATACACTAGCTGCACCACCCATATCGTATTTCATTTCATCCATGCCGCCGCCAGACTTCAGTGAAATACCGCCCGTATCAAAGGTAATGCCTTTGCCAACGAGTACGGTGGGCTTTTGTCCTTTAGGGCCTTTGTTATGCTGCATGATGATAAATTTAGCGGGTTCTGTTGCACCTTTGGTCACGCTTAAAAAGCTGCCCATGCCGAGTGCTTCACAATCAGACTCTTCAAGAATGGTCACATCAAAGCCATAGTCTTTACCCATCTCGGTTGCTTGTCGCGCTAAATAAGTGGGCGTACACACATTAGAAGGTAAGTTGCCAAGGTCTTTGGTGTAGTTGGCACCAACACCAATCGCTTCGCCTTGACTAAGGCCAGCCTCGGCTGCCGTGACATCATCACGGTGAATCGCAATCGTTAGTTGTTTGTCTTGATATGTATTGGTCGGCGCTTCTTTTTTAATCGCATTGACTTGATAAGCTGCATCAACAAAGCTTTGTGCTAAAAAAGCAACGCGTGCTTGCGCATCACAATCTTGTACAGCGGTGTAGGCTAAAGCCGTGGTCACAGCCTTAACTTCACTATTTTTTAGTGCTTTTGTCGCCGCTTTGTTTGCCTTAATAAAGTTTTTAGCGTTGCATTGATCTTGCTCGCCCAAACCAACCAGCAATACTCTTTTGGCTACTAAGGCTGGTAGTTGATGTAACATTAAAGTGCTACCTGCCTTACCGTCAAAATCGCCACTTTCTATCACTTTTGAGAGTGCTGCATCACAGATTTGATCGATTTTTGCAGTCTCAGCAGGTAAGTCACCAGATTGATAGACACCTAATACCAAACAATCTGTGTTCTCTTTTTCCAGATCGACCGTTTTTATGCTAAATTCCATTTTTAATCATTCCTAGTCAATAATGAACAAATTATCGCGTTTTTTAAACGCTATGCCTAGTGATTCTTATATTTTGCCTGATCATGATCAAGCATTTCAGTTAATTTAGAGATTTAATAGATGTTATTTCGCCGATCTTTGATGCATGAGCTAGCAACCAATATGGCAGGAACGTTCTTAATCCTGTTTGGTATTATGCTAGCCCAACGTACCG
>CAZCBF010000033.1:2401-17331 GCA_964496895.1 uncultured Methylophilaceae bacterium
GCTTGTTGATTAAAGAAGCTGCCACTGGCGAATTGCCAAATGATGCGATCTTGATCATCTTAGGCTTTACCATGATCCGTTTACTGCCGATGCTATTAACCGCAGGAATCTTCCTCGCGGTGTTGATGACGCTGACACGCTGGTACCGTGATTCTGAAATGATTATCTGGTTAAGTTCAGGCTTCAGTATTAAAGCTTTGTTAAAACCTGTTTTGCTGTTTTGCCTACCTATTGTCACAATCATTTTGATGCTTAGCCTTTTTATCACCCCTTGGGCTTTACATAAGATTGGTGAATTTAAATCACAAGTAGAAAGTAGAGATGAGCTAGCCGCGATCTCTCCCGGTGTATTTAAAGAGTTAAACGATGGTGAACATATTGTATTTATTGAGAGCTTTGATAAATTAGGCAAAATTGTCAAAAATGTGTTTGTACAATCGTCCCAACACAACAAACTGGGTATTATTGTTGCCTCAGAAGGACATCGTCATCGTGCCGAAAATAAAGATGATTTTTTAGTCATGGTCGATGGTAGACGTTATGAGGGAAACCCTAATACGCCTGAGTATTCCGTGACGACATTTGACGAATATGCGATTAGAATCGAACCCAATGAGGTGATCAAAAAAGCACCCTCAGTTGAGTCAAAGTCGAATCTCGAGCTACTTAAAGATCATAGAGGCTCCAGTGCGGCAGAATTACAATGGCGCTTTGCTCTGCCCATTACAGCATTGATTTTAGCGATACTAGCGATTCCGTTAAGTGCTATTGACCCCCGTGCTGGTAAAATAGCCAACGTCATACTAGCGATTGGTATTTTTTTAGTCTATAACAACTTATTGAGTATTGCCCAGGCATGGATTGCAAAAGGACAAATCAGCACGATTATCGGTTTGTGGCCAATACATCTTTTATTCTTTTTAATCGCTTTATACTTCTTTCAAAGAGTCTTACAGCAAAAGCCGCTATTGCCGAGTTTTAACAGTAAAAAGCCCCCCATTTCGGACAATATCAAGAAAACAACACCCATCAAATAAGCATGCGCATTTTATCTTTCTATCTAATTAAAGAAGTTGCTCTCAATGTACTGATTGTGCTGATAGCACTGTTAGGCATATTTACTTTTTTTGATCTCATTGGTGAGCTTGAAGATGTGGGTAAAGGCTCTTATACCTTAGGTAAAGCAATAGCCGTGGTGTTACTCAGTCTGCCAGGACATATTTACTCACTGATTTCGATTGCAGTGTTGGTAGGCTGCATGCTGACTTTTGGGCAATTAGCTCGTCATTCAGAGCTCGTGATCTTACGCGTATCCGGTATTTCAATTTTTAGATTAACCACTCACCTCTTGATGGTCGGCTTGTTTTTTACGGCGATTACCTTTGTCTTTGGTGAACTCATCACACCGATTAGTGAAAAATTAGCGCAAAGAATGCGTATACAAGCCACTGAGTCTGTTGTTGCACAAGAATTTCGTTCGGGATTATGGGTTAAGGATGGCCGTCACTTTGTGAATGTCAAAAATGTCTTAGCAGACTCTTCGTTGGAGGACATTAACATTTATCGCTTTGATGAAGATAATCAGTTAGAAACGGTGAGTCATGCTGAAGCAGCTCACTTTGAAAGTGATAGCTGGCAGTTGACCAATGTCACCAATACGTTATTTTTACCTGAGCAAATCGCGCTAACCAAGCATGAAGACTCTCGCTGGCAGTCATTAATTCGTCCTGACCTGCTCAATATTTTATTGGTCTTACCAGAGAAAATGTCAGCGTGGAGCTTGTATTCTTATATTGACCACTTGCAAATCAATAAACAAAAAACCACCCGCTACGAAATCGCATTGTGGGCCAAAATCACTTATCCATTGGCCTGTATCGTGATGGTCGTTTTAGCGTTGCCCTTTAGCTTTATTCAACAAAGGGCCACTGGCGCCAGTAGTAAGATCTTTTTTGGCTTGATGCTAGGGGTTACCTATCAATTATTAAACCGTGTGTTTGGTCATTTGGGTTTGTTAAACGATTGGAGCCCAGTGTTTAGTGCGGTCACACCCACGCTCTTATTTTTAGCGATGGGTGTGGGGATGCTCTATTACGTCGATAAACGTTAGTCTTTTTTAGACTTTGGCTTTAGCGTTGATTTACGCAGTTCTTCTTTTTGTGCTTCTGTGAGGCTTTCGTATAATTCCCACTGCTTGATAAACGCTTCTTGATTCTCATCAGACATGGTTTTAAATTGTTGATGATATTTGCGCGCTTGGTCGCGCTCATAAGGGGTCATACGACTCCATTTGGTCAAACGTAGCTGTACTCGTGCTTGCTGATCCGCACTCATTCCCTGAAAGTCTTGTGCGATCTGCAACATTTTTTCGCTCTGCCAAGGCCGCAAACTATCCCACTCTTTTTCAAGCGGTTTTAAGACTGTTCTTTGATGCTGGGTCAGTTGCGCCCATTTAACCTGTTTTTCCTCATCTGCCAAAGTGCTTTCGGCAAAAACCATACTACTTATTATGGCAATAGCAGCTAAGCTCTTTTTTAATGCGCTGCAAGCTCCATCCATTGACTAAACCCCTTATCTGCAAATGCTTCCGGCGGTAACTCTGCCGCTAGTAAAGAAGCATCGCTATTTTCTAATTGTTGTTGATTGTAATATTGCTGCGTAATGACTAATGTGAGCAAGAGTAAAATGAGTGCCAGCAACATTGCTTTGGGCTGACGTAAGACATTGACCAAACGTAAGGTGTTACTGCTTACCGTGACGTTACCTTTGGCCAGTTTATCGCGATAATCAACCGCTTGCTGTCGCGCTTTTGTTAAGTGCGTTTGGGTTTGCAAGCTGACAGCATCAGATTGTATATTGGCTTGCTGCATCGCCAGCTTGACGAATGCGAGATCATCATCCACCATTTCGTGTTGATTTGCCTTATTCATGTTAACTCTCCAGCCTTTTGGGCTTAAGTGATTACTTATTCAAATAGGCAGATACGCCTAGTTGATCCAAACCTTGCTCTTTAAGTTCTTTAGCAAGTGCTTTGACGGCGCGTGAACAGTGTGTTTTCACGCTGCCGTCTGAGCATCCCATGATGCCTGCAGTTTCTGCGACATCCCTCTCCTCCCAATAACGCAGCACAAAGGCTTCGCGTTGACGTAAAGGTAGTTTTTGTATGGCTTTTTCTATGATTGCCATGGTTTGCTTTTGCGAAAGCGTCTCTGTCGGACTATTTCGTGTTTGCTCGGCGCCAATGATGTCGAGTGGGTCAGTATTTTCACCGTCTTCTGATTTGCCAGTAAAGCTAGACAATAAGGTTGTCCAGACATTACGTACTTTTTGCTTGCGCCAAAAGTCACGCGTTGTATTTTGTAAAATACGCGTAAAGAGCATTGGGTATTCTTTTGCTGGCTTATCTGGATATTTTTCGGCAAGCTTCATCATCGAATCTTGAACGATGTCGAGCGCAGCATGGTCATCACGAACTAGGTAGGCTGTTTTTTTAAAAGCTCTACGCTCTACCGATGCCAAAAAGTCAGATAACTCTTTAGTAGTAGCCATTTAGGTTTGTTTTTAATTCTTTAAGGCGTGTTGTCGGATTGATAGAAGGGCTTCATTAATATCAATTATAGCAGTTTTAAAGTTTACACTAAGTATGATGCTGGTTAATAATATGCTTTTGTTACGCGTCTTAATGGACATTCATGTTTAAGCTCTTGATCTTTGGGTTACTGATTTGGATTTTGGTTTCACTCTTAAAAAAAAGGTTGGTACGACCTGCATTTGAGCGGCGTCAAAAATCCAAACAAACACGCATTGTCCCTTGTCAATATTGCGGCATCCATATTCCTGAGCCCGAGGCAACCCTGCATGACGATCAACATTTTTGTTGTCAGGATCACCTAGAGGCTTATCAAAACCATGAGGGGTAACAGAGCATGATCGATGTAAATGGCTTTGATCATAACGCTGAGAAAATCTTATCGCCCAACTATGATGCGCGTCCTGACCCTTCTGCGCCCATTAAGCTTGTGGTCATCCACAATATTAGCTTGCCACCCCAGCAATATGGGGGGAAGGGCATTGTTGAGTTATTCACTAACCAACTCAACCCAAAAGAACACCCCTATTATGTACACCTTGAGGGCCTAGAAGTCTCAAGCCATTTTTTGATTCGTAGAGATGGGTATCTGATTCAATTTGTCTCTTGCCTAGATCGGGCCTGGCATGCGGGTCAATCCTGCTGGGATGGTGTTGAGCGCTGTAATGACTTTTCAATTGGTATAGAGATAGAGGGCTGTGATGATGAAGCGTTTGAAGCCGCACAATACGACACTTTAAATGCGCTATTAACACGCTTATACCAAACTTATCCAATCACAGCAGTCACAGGCCATAGTGATATCGCACCAGGCAGAAAGACAGACCCAGGGCCATTTTTTGATTGGCAACAAGTGTTACAGCCTGTCTAAAGGCTCTATCTAACCCTGTTTTAACCCCTACATTGTCATGTAGGGATAACAATTTCTTCATATAATCGATATAATGCCTAGTCGTTTTTATCATATTAGCAGGTCAATTTTAATCTGCTTGTCATAAAGTAAAACTATAAACAACAACATGCTTAATTTTCTAAAATTACCTCAGGGCGAAATTAAAAAAGTCCTAGAGGGGTTTAAATCCCACTATTTCACCATTGCCGTGCTAAGTGCCATCATCAACATGATTATGCTGGTGCCGTCGCTCTATATGCTGCAAGTGTATGACCGCGTATTGTCTAGTCGTAATGAGTCCACTTTGCTCTTACTCACGCTGATTATTGTGGTTGCTTATCTAGTGATGACAGGCTTAGATTATGTACGTAGCTTTTTAGCCATTCGTATATCTTCTAAAGTGGACATGTTACTCAATGGCCGTATTTATGGTGCGGCTTATCTACAAAATCTAGTTGCGCGTGGTGTCAGCGCTGGACAAGCCTTGCAAGACCTGGCGACTTTACGCCAATTTTTGAGTGGTAGCTCCTTGTTTGCCTTTTTTGATGTGCCTTGGTTTCCGATTTATTTGGCGATTATATTTATCATTCACCCTTACTTGGGTGTGTTTGCTTTAGTCGGCACCTTAATTCATATTGCCTTAGCGCTATGGAATCAAAGTGCTACCCAAGCACCATTGGCAGAAGCCAATGCAATGTCAGTAAAAGCCAACCAGCTGGCCACGAATAACCTGCGCCATGCTGAGGTGATTGAGTCAATGGGGATGTTGCAAAACTTTCAAAACCGCTGGTTTAAAATGCATGCGGCTTTTATCGGTTTGCAAGCCAAAGCGAGTGAAAAAGCTGGCTTAATTGCGGTCTCTACAAAGTTTGTACGTATCTCATTGCAATCATTGATTCTTGGCTTTGCTGCTTTTTTAGTGCTGCAAGAAGAAATCACCGCAGGGATGATGATTGTTGCGAGTATTTTGATGGGACGCGCCTTACAACCTGTAGAGCAGGTGATTAACACTTGGCGCGGCTGGAATAACACCAAAAGTGCTTATCAACGCCTTGATGAGTTGCTCACTGCAAACCCGATTAAAAAAACAGCCATGGCATTGCCAGCCCCAGTGGGCAATCTGGTCGTAGAAAAAGTCACGGCCATGCCGCCTAATACACGCAGACCAACATTGCAAAATTTGAGCTTTTCTATTCAACCTGGTGATGTGCTGGGTGTGATTGGGCCGAGTGGCGCAGGCAAGTCCACACTCGCACGTATCATTACGGGGATCTGGCCAGCGGTTGGCGGCAAAGTACGCTTAGATGGTGCAGATATTTTTCAGTGGGATAAGACTGAGCTTGGCCCATATATCGGTTATCTGCCACAAGATGTAGAGCTATTTAATGGCTCTGTAAGCGAAAACATTGCCCGCTTTGGCGATGTTGATGCTGAAAAAGTGGTGACAGCTGCCAAACGCGCAGGTGTGCATGAGATGGTATTACAGCTGGCAGAAGGTTACGACACTGTGCTGGGAGATGGTGGCGCAGGATTATCTGGCGGGCAAAAACAACGAATCGGCCTAGCACGCGCCATGTATAACGACCCAACGTTTGTAGTCTTAGACGAACCCAATGCCAACTTGGACGATGCTGGTGAGTTAGCCTTAATCAATGCGATTAAAGACTTACGTGATGCGAAAAAAACCATTGTGCTGATCACGCATAAAACGTCTACACTCGCCGCGACGAATAAGTTACTGATGCTAAAAGACGGTACCGCACAGGCGTTTGGTGAGACACAAAACATCTTAAAACAACTCAATGAGTTGGCACAAAAAAATCAGGCTAAATTAGATAAAAAACCTGCAGCTAAGGCAAGCAAAGGTTCAAAATACAGATGAGCAAACAACAAAACCAAAGCTATCAAGCACAAGCAGCAGAAATTATTGAAGGCATAGACACAGACTTAACACGCTATATCCGCTTGGGCTGGCTATTCTTATTCGCAGGTATTGGCGGGTTTATTATTTGGGCCTGTCTAGCACCACTGGATAAAGGTGTGCCCTTGCACGGTACGGTGACGGTTTCCAGCAATCAAAAAGCAGTGCAGCACGAAGCTGGCGGGACTGTTGATGAAATTTTGGTCAAAGAAGGTGAGGTTGTTACCGAAGGCCAAGTACTAATTAGAATGAATCCGATTCATGCCGCCTCTGCTGCAGAGTCCACCCGCGTGCAATTTATCACCTCAAGTGCGATGCAAGCACGACTAATTGCAGAGCGTGATGGTCTCAACAAAATCGACTTTAACAGTGTCTTTACTGAAACGTTGCTAGATCCAACAGTGCAAGAAAGTATCGCGCTGCAACAACAAGTGTTTCAATCTCGTCGCTCGGCCATTCGCAGTACTTTGCTCGTCATTGATAAAACCATTGTGACTCAACATACTAAAATCGATGGCTTAACCACAGCTGTTAACAGTAAAGCAACGCAAAAAGCGGCGATTACAAAACAACTCAATAATATACGTGGCCTGGCTGATGAAGGCTATATGCCGGCAAATCGTGTGTTGGAACTTGAACAAAACCTAGCAAGCCTCGATGCTCAAATCGCAGCAGACCAAGGCAATATTGCTAGTGCTAAAAGTGAAGTAGAAACACTTAAACTAGAAAAAATCCAACGCAAACGTGAATACCAAAAAGAAGTCAGTAGCCAACTAGCCGAAGTACAACAGCGTGCCGGCGCACTCAAAAACGATCTATTAGATTTAGACCGTAATGTAGAGAATATTTCAGTAAAAGCACCCGTCGGCGGTGCCATTGTTGGCTTAGCCGTGTTTACCAAAGGGGCCGTCATCCCGGCTGGTTTTACGGTGATGAGTATAGTGCCTGAAAACGATCAACTGGTGGTTGAAGGTCAACTCCCTGTACATTTAGTTGATAAAGTGCATTCAGACTTACCTGTCAATTTACTGTTTACCGCTTTCAATCAAAACGAAACGCCCACGATTCCAGGCATTGTGACGCAAGTCTCAGCTGATCGTTTTACTGATGAAAATACCGGCATGCCATTTTATAAAGTGGTGAGCAAGGTTGCACCTAATAGCTTGGATTTAATCAAAGACTTGAAAATCCGCCCAGGCATGCCTGTGGAAATGTTCATTAAAACGGGCGAACGCTCTTTAATGAATTATTTACTCAAACCTTTGTTTGACCACTTACAGCTGGCCTTGTCTGAGGAATAGTATGCCGTATTTTAAACAAGCGCTATTGGTACTGACTGGCCTTTGTCTGGCACAGCCCGCTGCGGCATTGAGTCTGGTAGAGGCCTATGAGGCGGCACTAAAAAACGATGGTGCCTATCTTGCAGCAATCTATCAGAATGAGGCAGGCCAGCAAAGAGAAGTGATTGGCAAGTCTGAGCTATTACCCTCAGTCAGTGCAAGCTATTCGTTTAACCGTATCCACTCCGACATTGATACTGTTAATAACATTGGGCAACCCATCTCACTGGATCGAAATTACAACAGTAAAAATGCTGTGATTCAAGCGCGTCAGCCGATTTTTAATCTTGAAAACTGGGCAAACTACCAGCTTGGTAAGTTAGAAACTAAAATCAGCAATATGGAACTGGCAATGAATAAGCAATCATTGATTGAGCGCTTTTTTACCGCATTTGCCGAGGCGAATTACGCACAGGACTTACTGACGTTAGCCCAAACAGAACAAGCGGCTTATGAAAATCAAGAAGTCTCTAACAAACAATTATTTGCGCTGGGTGAAGGGACTAAAACAGATTTCATTGAATCACAAGCTGAGAAGCAAGTCGCGACTGCTGCGGTGATCGAAGCAGAAAACCATGTCACCAACACCAAGACTACGCTCGAAATGATGATTGGTCAGCAAGCAAATACACTAGACCAACTCGATGCTAGTTTTAACCAGCTCACATTAGCCGATACAGAGGCACAATACTGGTTTAATGCCGCGCAAACCAACAACCCTGAACTCTTGGCCTTTCAACTCAAAATTGATTTGGCCTCACAAGAAGTCAAAAAATATCAAGCAGGGCATTACCCGCAACTGGATGCCGTAGCGAGTATTAGTAAAAGCACTTCAGAAACCGTTGCAACGTTTAATCAGGATATTTTTAATAAGAGTATTGGTGTTCAACTCAACATACCCATCTATGCGGGTGGTTCAACCTCAGCGCAGGTGGTTGAAGCAAAAGCCAACTTAAAAAAGGCAGCGGTTGAAAGAGACAATAAGCAACGTGAAATTGAAGTGGATATACGTCAGCATCTCAATACATTAAACAGTACCGCCTTAAAAATTAATGCCCTGAGTCAGTCTGTCGAATCTGCCAAGCTTTTGGTAGAAGCCACGCAAAAAAGCGTGCTGGGTGGTTTTAGAACCAATCAAGACGTATTAAATGCGCGCAAACAACTTTATTCCGCCAAACGCGACTGGTCGATTGCACGTTACAACTATTTAGTCACTTATATTCGCCTTAAAAAATCAACCGGCACATTAAGTGATGATGACATCACCATGATCGCGACTTACTTCCACCCTAAGGTCTGATGATTAGTATCGCAACGCGATTAAACTTCTGAATAACAAAAAACAATGTTGGACATCAGTTATAATTCTCACTGATCAATGCAATTAACAAAACACTTATGCCAATTTACGATTACCAATGTTCAGCCTGTCAATTCAGTGATGAGGTGATGCGCAAAGTCAGTGCCTCTAGCGCAGTGGAAGCATGCCCCGCTTGTGGAAAGGAAGCCTTTAGCAAACAGCTGTCTGCGCCTAGCTTCCAATTAAATGGTACTGGCTGGTATGCCACAGACTTTAAAAACAGTGGTAGCAAAACCAAAGCTAAGCCTAAGACTGAATCTCAACCAGAAGCAAGTGCTGAAAAAACAGTGACCAAATCTACTGACAGTGGTGACAATATCACCGCTGGCTCTGGGGGTCATTAACTGACTCGCATATTTTCTCAATGAAAAAGTACTTTATTACAGGGCTACTAGTGCTGGTGCCGTTGTTTATTACGGCATGGGTCATTTTGAGCCTGATCGGTGTGATGGATCAAAGCCTGTTGTTGTTGCCGCCTAAATGGCGGCCGCATAATTTATTTGGCTTGGATATTCCAGGTATTGGTGCTGTGCTTACCTTGGTGGTGATTTTTATCACGGGCTTGATTGCAACCAATATTTTTGGGCAGCGACTGATTGCGTGGTGGGAGTTATTGCTCTCACGCTTACCAGTGGTTAAATCTATTTACTCTAGTGTCAAACAAGTCTCAGACACGGTATTGTCAAATCAAAGCAATGCTTTCCGACAGGCGGTATTGGTACGTTTTCCGCATAATGCAGCTTGGACAATCGCTTTTGTTACCGGTGAACCCAGTGCAGCAGTGTCAACACATTTAGACGAAGAACATGTGAGTGTCTACGTGCCCACGACGCCTAACCCCACGAGTGGATACTTCATTATGTTGCCAAAATCTGAAGTGCGCTATTTAGAGATGTCGGTCGATGCAGCACTCAAACATATTATTTCGATGGGTGTTGTGGCACCAAAAACTAAAGATAAACCTTAATTTTGGTCTAATTGTTTAATAACCCCTTTGATTTACTGCAATTAACCGCATCATAGTGATCGGTTTTGCTTTAAAATCACTCTTTTTAAAAATTACTACAAAAAACCTAAACATTATTATGATGCGTACACATTATTGCGGTGAAATGAACCGCGACCTGATTGGAGAAACTGTCACTTTATGTGGTTGGGCGCATCGTCGCCGTGACCATGGCGGGGTGATTTTTATTGATTTACGCGACCGCGAAGGGATGGCACAAGTCGTGATCGACCCTGATACAGATGCAGCCTTTGCCTTAGCTGAGTCTGTGCGTAATGAATTTGTGTTGCAAGTCACTTGTAAAGTACGTGCACGCCCAGAAGGTACTGTGAATGAAAACATCCCGACAGGCCATGTAGAGATGCTTGCCAGTGAGATCACTATTCTCAACGCCTCTAAAACACCACCGTTTATGCTTGATGATGACAATTTGTCTGAATCAGTACGCTTAGACCACCGTTATATCGATTTGCGTCGCCAACCGATGCAAGAAAATATGCGTTTGCGCTACAAAGTGAGCAAAGCGGTACGTGATTTACTCGATGCTGAAGGCTTTATGGAGATTGAAACACCAATCTTGACACGTTCAACACCAGAAGGTGCGCGTGACTACTTGGTGCCATCACGTATTCACCACGGCGAGTTTTTTGCGCTGCCACAATCACCACAGTTGTTTAAACAGCTGTTAATGGTTTCTGGATTTGATCGCTATTTTCAAATCACCAAGTGCTTCCGTGATGAGGATTTACGTGCCGATCGCCAGCCTGAATTTACGCAGATTGACTTAGAGGCTTCTTTTGTCGAAGAAGAAGACATCATGAATATTGTGGAAAACATGATCCGCAATATGATGAAATCGGTTCAAGACATTGACTTGCCTGAGTCTTTTCCACGTATGCCTTACAGTGAAGCCATTAACAAATATGGCTCTGACAAACCTGATATGCGTGTCACACTAGAAATCACTGAACTAACGGATGTGATGAAAGACGTGAACTTTAAAGTCTTCTCAGGCGCTGCAAACATGGCCAATGGTCGTGTAGCAGCGATTCGTGTACCAAACGGTAGCGACATTAGCCGTAAAGAAATCGATGCCTATACTGAGTTTGTGAAGATCTATGGCGCCAAAGGTTTAGCCTACATTAAGATCAATGATATTACGCAACTCAATGAAGAAGGCTTACAAAGCCCGATTGTGAAAAATATTCATGAAGGTGCATTGAAAGCAATCGTTGAGCGCACAGGTGCACAAAACGGTGACATTGTCTTCTTTGGTGCGGATAAAGCCAAGGTTGTGAACGAAGCACTGGGTGCTTTGCGTGTGAAAGTGGGCCATGATAAAGGCCACGTGGATGGTCGCGCTTGGGCACCACTATGGGTAGTAGACTTCCCAATGTTTGAACATGATGAAGAGTCTGACCGCTGGAACGCGCTACATCACCCCTTCACCTCACCTAAAGATGGTCATGAAGATTTGCTAGAAAACGATCCCGGAAACTGCTTATCGAAAGCCTATGACATGGTGTTAAACGGCTGGGAAGTTGGTGGTGGTTCAGTGCGTATTTATAATCAAGAAACGCAAGCCAAAGTGTTTAAGGCACTCAATATTTCTGATGAAGAAGCAGAAGAAAAATTTGGTTTCTTACTCGATGCCTTGCAATATGGTGCGCCGCCGCATGCGGGTTTAGCCTTTGGCTTAGATCGTCTGGTCACACTGATGGTCGGTGCTGAATCGATTAGAGATGTGATTGCCTTCCCTAAAACACAAAAGGCGCAATGTTTGCTAACAAACGCGCCAAACGAAGTGGATGAGAAGCAACTGCGTGATTTACATATTCGTGTACGCCAACAAAATGTGGCTGGTAAATAAAGTTAGTTGATCGATTGATAAAGCCACATAGCAGATGCGTGTGGCTTTTTTTATTTAAATATACACCATGCAAATACAATCACTGATTCGCACCATACCCGACTACCCCAAAGCTGGCATTCAGTTTCGCGATATTACAACGCTACTGCAAGATGCAGAAGGCTATGCTGAAACCATACGCCAACTTGCCGAAATAGCAAAACACTATGAAGTTGATGTGGTTGCAGGCATTGAAGCGCGTGGATTCATCCTGGGGGCTGCATTGGCTAATGTCTTAAAGGTAGGGTTTGTACCGATCCGAAAAGCGGGCAAACTACCGGGTAAAACCATTTCACAAGCCTACGCGCTGGAATATGGAGAAGATCAATTAGAAATACATACCGATGCAATCAAAGCTGGTGGACAAGTCTTACTTGTGGACGACCTCATTGCAACAGGGGGCACGGCTGAAGCTGCGATTCAACTGATCCAACAATTAGATGCCACTGTTTGCGCGGCAGCCTTTGTCGTAGATTTACCCGATTTAGGCGGTATGCAACGTTTGACTAGGCTTGGTGTCCAAACCCACCGCTTATGCGCATTTGAAGGTGAATAAGCAGTACAATAGACCGATGATGTTGCAATCAAGGTTTGGGTAAAAGAGAGAAGCATATGCCTGTTACTGAAATCAATCATGTTAATTTTCGCACTGATCGTCAGACGATAGATGTCTTGCGTGATTTTTATTGCGATATTTTAGGCCTTAAAGTTGGGCCACGTATCCAGACTAAGTCTTACGGGTATTGGCTATATATTGGTGACAACGATGTCGTTCACCTTTCAGACTACAAAACGCCTGAGCCACCTGCGTTACATGTTAATGGTCCGTTTGACCATGTATCGTTTACCTGTACTGATATGCCACAGATGCAAGCCTGGCTCACTGAAAATAGCATTAATTTTAGCCAGAGAACACTCAGTAACGGCGTCATACAACTCAACCTCAGAGATCCTGCAGGTAATGGGGTTGAATTAAATTTTGAAGAGTATCGCAACCTTGATAATCAGAATGATGGCATGGTGTAATGCATGGTGAAAATCACCAAAAGTAAACCTAATAAGCGATTCATACGTTAAATGTGATGTGGGTCACATACAAAGTGACAGGATGGATGGAAAAATAGGACCATCACAATAATAATAAATGAAATAACACTTAGACATTAGGAAAGAGGTACCAGAAATGAAGAGATTAAAATTATTATTCGCGTCAGCTTTAATTCTTGGTTTTATCACCACAACACAGGCTGCCAAGTTTAGCCGCGCTGACCCTAAATTATGGGAACCAATTAAAGAGTCTTTTTTTGGTGATCGTAAGGTAACAGAAGTAGCGTTTATTAAGATTCAAGCGCCAGAGCGCGCTGAAAGTGGTGCACAAGTGCCTGTTAGTTATAGCATCGATAGTGCAGCTGCAGGTGATGTAAAAATCGTTAAGCTGTACTCGTTTGTGGATGGTAACCCTATTCCACTGACCGCTACTTATCACTTAACACCAAAGCTTGGTGACTTTAACCTATCAACACGCATTCGCTTTGAAAAAGATGCCTATGTGCGCCTGGTTGGTGAAGATGCTAAAGGCAATTTATTTATGGGCTCTCGTATGATTCGCGCGGCTGGTGGCTGCGGCGGTGTAGTGGCTAATGATGAAGCTAAGGTACGCGCTGAAGCAGGTAAAATAAAAATGAAGGTCAAAGGTAACAAAGCGGTTTTTAATATCCGCCATGTGATGCGTACAGGCTTACAGCGTGACTTAGTCTCACAAGGCTTTCTACCAGCGTTTTATATCAACAAAACTGAGTTTAAATATAATGGTGAGCCTGTAATGACAGTCGATGTCAATGTGGGTACGGCTGAAAACCCTTATTTTAAATTTGACTTTACCCCTGAAGGTGCAGGTACTTTAGAAGTATTTGCTACAGATAACGAAGGTAAGAAGTTTAATAAAAAACTAGATGTTGAAGGCTAACAAGTCCTAGCAATAAAAAAACCTCCTTTGGGAGGTTTTTTTATTGTCTGCTGATTGTGATTAAGTGTCAGCATAAGCGCGCACTGGCTAAAATGATTGGTGACTAATACTCAGCCATTACTGATCAATATTGGCTTGACGCAGCGGCGTGAGTAATGCTGACAACCCATTATGATCAATCTCCTGCATTAACTTTAACAACCTGCCTAGCTCCCCTCTAGGGAAGCCCTCTCTGGCAAACCAGTTTAGATAATGCCCTGGTAAATCAGCTAATAATCGCCCTTTGTATTTACCAAAAGGCATTTGCATAGTGACAAGCTTGATTAAATCTTCTGTTTGCATGGTAAATCGGCTTTATTTTTAACTAAAGTTTAATGTCAGCAAGACGTTTAATAACTATTACAACAGTGATTTAAAACGCCATGCAAACACCTAATATTCTTACCGCTTTTTTAACGCATATCAAGCTCGCTCTAACTTTAAGCCACGATGGCAGAGGCATGCCACAAGAGGTTCCAGGCGCTTTTATACTTGCCATGGCTTATATAGCTGTCAATGTACTGAATCATGGCCATGCCGAAGGTGTGGATATTGGCACATTAATCATGCTAGGGTTTATTGCACAGAGCTACGTAATCTTTTTACGCAATGAGCTCATTGGGCTGATCATGTTGATCAGTGTGCTTTGTAATGGCTTCACTCTGTTAATCTCACATCTTGCAGGTATACCAGTCGAGCAATTAGGCTTATTGGTTGTCGCTGAATATATTTTTGTGACAGGTGCCATTGTTAATGTCATTAAGCGTGCAACTGAAACCATCCAAGAAGAATAAGCAAATACATCAACAAAAGTAGGACAATAAAAAAGCGAGTCTAATGACTCGCTTTTTTGATTTTGGCGGAGCGGACGGGACTCGAACCCGCGACCCCCGGCGTGACAGGCCGGT
>CAZCBF010000034.1:0-16465 GCA_964496895.1 uncultured Methylophilaceae bacterium
CGCGCCCGATCAATGGGTCAATTTTGCCCGCATGCACTTCTGCATTGAGGTTGATCGTATAGTTTTCTAGTGCCCCAGTGGTTGGCGGTTCAACCTCAGGTTCTTGTTCTGTCGTTGCTTGTGGTGTTTCATCAGATACTTTAGAGACACCGTGCGAGATGTAGTTAACAACATCAAGACGGGTAATGCCTTGCTGGTGTAAGAAAAATACCGCGTGTGAGTCTTTTTCACCAAAGATGGCCACTAAGACATTAGCACCAGTGACTTCTTTCTTACCTGATGATTGTACATGTAGCATGGCGCGCTGTATCACACGTTGAAAACCTAACGTAGGCTGCGTATCGACTTCATCCTCACCAGCGACAGAAGGGGTGTGCTCTTCGATATATTGCGTCAATTCAGTACGTAGTGTATCTAGATTGGCACCGCACGACTTAAGTACATCCGCTGCAGTTGGGTTGTCAATCATTGCTAGCAATAAATGCTCAACAGTGATTAACTCATGGCGCTTTTGTCTAGCATCCATAAAAGCCATGTGTAAACTTACTTCTAATTCTTGTGCAATCATCTAATTACCTTAAACTTTATTGATATTGGTATTACTGCTTAATCAGCGGGTTCTACCTGACACTGAAGCGGGTGTTGGGATTCTTTTGCATAGTCAATCACCATCGCCATTTTGGTCTCTGCAACGTCTTTTGAATAGACACCGCAGATGGCCATGCCTTCAGTATGTACCTTGAGCATAATTTGTGTTGCCTCTTCTTGCGTTTTGTTAAAAAAGCGCATGATGCAGTCAACAACAAACTCCATAGGTGTGTAATCGTCATTTAGCAGTAAAACTTTATACATCTTAGGTAATTTAGGTTTTACTTTTTCTGGTTCAAGAACACTATGACCAAATGGAAAGTCTTCTAATGGATTCTGTGCCATATAGTCCTATTTTGGGCTTTTCCTTGAAAATTTCAAGTCTAAATCGTTAATTAGTATCGTCTAATGGGCAGACATTGACGGTCTTACGCATTGGCTGTTACCAAGTTTATGCAAAAGTTGGACAGCGTGAAGGATGAATAAATCTCAGTTTTATTGGTTTGTTTTTAAACTAGAATTCTGACACTTTTGACTACTTTACCCTGTGTATGCAGGATTTCAAGTTTGTAGTCTTCAAGTTTAAAGCTAGTGTTCGCCTCTGGGATTGCTTCAAAAAACTCTATAATCAAACCATTGAGTGTTTTCGGCCCATCAAGAGGGAAATGAATCTGAAGTTTTTTATTGATATCGCGAATACTACAACTCCCGTCGACCACCCAACTACCGTCTTTGTCTTGATAAAACTGGTTTTCTGAAGCGACAGAATGTGTGCTGTAGTCGCCAATAATTTCCTCTAGAATATCTTCCAACGTGACGACCCCTTTAAAGTCACCATACTCATCGACAATCAGCGCCATACGTCGTTTGTGATTTTGAAATTCTTGTATTTGTTGAAAGATCGGCGTGCCTGAGGGAATAAAATAAGGTTTCACCATCAGCGCTTTTAAAATGGTCTTGTTAAACATTTCAGAGGAAGACTTGTCAGAAGAATACTGGGGGTCTTTTTGCGCCTCTCTGAGATAGTGAAATAGTTTGCGAATATGCAATACGCCAACGATTTCTTCCGTTTCTTCTGTGCGTATAGGAAAGCGTGTGTGTTGTGTGTGCGCCATCAATTGCATCATGTCTTCTAAAGGCGCATCCAGATTAATCGACTCCACTTGCGTGTGTGCTGTCATGACATCATCGACGGTCACTTTTTCTAAATCAAAAAGATTGAGCACCATGGAACGATTATTGTGTGCCATATCATGTCCATGGTCAGAGACGATCGACTGTAACTCTTCTGCAGAAAGGGCGTGTGCATTGTCTGAAAAATTGGGTCTGAGTCCAACCAAGCGAAGCATGCCACTGACCAAACTATTAATTAACCAAACGATGGGGTAGAGCAGCTTAAATATTGGATAAAGCACATAGCCGCAAAAAATGCCGACTTTTTCCGCATAGGCGGCAGCGATAATCTTTGGGGAAATTTCGCTAAAGATGAGAATGGCTAAGGTGACTGCGATGGTGCCAATCATCAGCACCCACTCACCTTGCCCAAACAGTTGTACGCTAATCACCGTCACCAAGGTGGCCGCTGAGGCATTGGCTAGATTATTACAAAGTAAAATCACCCCTAATAGCTTATCGGTTTTGGCAAGCAGCTCGTGGGTGATTTTGGCACCTTTGTGCCCTTGCTTGACCAAGTGTTTAACTCGATAGCGGTTTATGGCCATTAAGCTGGTTTCTGACATTGAAAAAAAGCCAGAAATCAGCAGTAGTAAGCCGAGAATAATAAACTGCCAGAGCAGAGGGATGTCAGACAAAGTAGTAGAGACAAAAAGAGATACACAAAGTGTACCTCTCTAAGCATTAAAGAATCAATAGGAAAACGTTTATGGCGTGGCTTCTTCGTTTTCTTTTTTAGGTGCGCCAATGAGGTTAGCACGGTTTACACCAAGCATTTTAGCCACTGGGCAAGCGACCAAAATCGAAGAGTAAATACCAAATAAAATACCAATTGTTAGTGCTAGCGCGAAGTTATGTAGCACTTCACCACCAAAGAGCAACATTGAAACAACCATAGTCTGGGTTAGTGCATGGGTAATCACTGTGCGTGACATGGTACGAGTAATGGCATTGTCAATGACTTCAACCACTGACGCTTTACGCATTTTTCTAAAGTTCTCACGTACACGGTCAAACACCACAACAGACTCATTGACTGAATAACCAAGTACAGCCAGCACAGCAGCTAAGACGGTTAAATTAAATTCCCATTGGAAAAAAGCAAAGAAACCTAAAATAATGATGACATCGTGTAAGTTTGCGACGATCGCGGCAACAGCGAAGCGCCATTCGAAGCGAATCCATAAGTAGATCATGATGCCGATCACCACAAATAACAGCGCAAGGCTGCCTTGGTCATAGAGCTCTTCACCGACTTGCGCACCAACGGCTTCAACGCGCTTGATGACCACAGTAGGGTTGTCGGCCTCTAATGCTTTTTTGACTGACTCTGAGAGTGAGGCGATCGAAACATCTTCTTTCACTGGTAAGCGAATTAAGACATCACGGCTGGTACCAAAGTTTTGCACTGTTGCTTCATTCAAACCAACGCTATGTACCGCTTTGCGGACATTTTCTAATTGTGCGGCTTCAGGGTAGCTGACCTCCATTAAGGTACCCCCTGTAAAGTCAACGCCAAAGTTCAGACCTCGGGTTGCTAAGAAAAAGATAGCGAGGATAAACGTTACCAATGAGATAAAGGTCGTTAAACGACCATAACTCATAAACGGGATGTCATTTTTAATGCGAAATAATTCCATAGTTTTTACTCAATTATTATCCGTTGGCCTATTTAGCCTGATAAATTTGTCCGATTGATAGTTTTTCTACTTTGCGACGACGACCGTAGATGAAGTTAACAATGCCGCGCGAAATAAAGACCGCACTAAACATCGAGGTCATAATGCCCAACACGTGTACTACCGCGAAACCTTTGATCGGGCCTGTACCAAAGATAAATAATGCCAAACCTGCAATCATCGTCGTGATATTCGAGTCTAAAATCGTGTCAAAAGCGCGATCATAACCCGTTTTGATGCTAGCTTGTGGCGTGTTGCCTACGCGTAATTCTTCGCGAATACGCTCATTAATCAATACGTTAGCATCAATCGCCATACCAAGTGCTAGTGCAATCGCCGCTAGACCCGGTAGTGTCAGTGTGGCTTGTAACATTGAAAGTAGAGCCACTAAGAGTAGTAAGTTAATCGCTAAGGCGACGACTGATACCACACCAAACAACATGTAGTAGATGATCATCATGACCGCAATCGCTGCAAAGCCCCAAAGGGTAGAGTTGACACCGCGCGCGATGTTTTCTTTACCCATGCTAGGGCCAACGGTACGTTCTTCAATAATATCCATTGGCGCTGCCAGTGCACCAGCACGTAGTAGCAGTGCCACGTCTGTGGCTTCTTGTGTGTTGTTCATACCGGAGATTTGCACACGGCCGCCGCCGATTTCTTCATTAATCACGGGTGCGGTAATTACTTCGGTGCTGTCTTTCTCAATCAATAAGATTGCCATGCGTTTACCGACATTTTTACGTGTGACATCTTGGAAAATACGCGCGCCGCGTGCATCTAAGGTGACATTGACGGTTGAGCGACCGTTTTGGTCAACCCCAGGGCCAGCGCCAGTGATGTAATCACCTGTGAGTTCAACACTCTTTTTCACGATGGTAGGGTAGCCGTCACGGTCTTTAAAGACTTCATCACCTAAGGGTGCAATGCCTTGTGCCGCTTTTTCCATTGAGTTTGCGTCAGAACGCGCCTCATCAACCATGCGAATTTCTAAAGTCGCGGTGCGGCCAATAATTTCTTTGGCTTTAACCGTGTCTTGTACACCGGGTAATTGCACTACAATACGATCACTGCCTTGTTGTTGGATTATCGGCTCTGCAACGCCTAACTCATTGATCCTATTATGTAATGTTTGGATGTTTTGCTTCAGTGCAAACTCTTGAATACGCTTCATTTCTTGCTCATTAAGTGAAGCGACGAGTGCGTATTCATCTGCACTGTTAATGTTATTCAGGCTGATGTTAGGGTAAGTTTTGTCGAGTAGAATTTTTGCCTTGGTCATCGCACTTTCGTTTTTAAAGCGAATGCTCACCGTATTGGCTTGGCGTGATACGCCAAGATAGCTGATTTTTTCTTTTCTCAAGGTTCTTCTAAAGTCACCTTTAAAGCTCTCAATGGCTTTATCAATCGCTGCTTCCATGTCTACTTGCATTAAGAAATGCACGCCACCACGTAGATCTAGGCCGAGATACATTGGTCGTGCACCTAAATTAGAAAGCCAGTCTGGTGATTGTGAGAGTAGGTTAAGGGCTACAGTGAAGTCTTTGCCTAAGGCTTTTTCCAATGTGTCTTTGGCTTTAATCTGCGTGTCTTCATCTTTAAAGCGAACCTTGACGCCGCGGCTGTCTAGGTAGACACCAGTAAACGTGATGTCAGATTCTTTGAGTAGGGATTCGATTTTACCCAACATGGCATTGTCCACTTTGGCTGAGGTTTTGCCTGGCGTGACTTGAATCGCGGGCGATTCACCAAAAAAGTTAGGGATGGTGTAGATCAGGCCAAACAATACACTGACAATAATCAGTATGTTTTTCCAGAGTGGATAACGGTTCATGGTGGGTTACTCAGTTGTTTTATTAATACAAATCAATGCTTAGCTTATAGGCCCTTGATGGTGCCTTTGGGTAGCGCTGATTGAATAGATTGTTTTTGGATGGTGATTTCACTGTCTGCACTCACTTCGAGTTGAACAAAATCATCAGACACTTTGTTGATTTTGCCAACAATGCCACCGCTAGTGACGATTTCATCCCCTTTTTTAAGGGCTTCTATCATCGATTTTTGTTCTTTTTGTTGTTTCATTTGAGGACGAATAATCATGAAATAAAACAATACAAAAATAAAAATGAGCGGTAAAAAACTCATCAGTTCGTTTTGCATACCACCTGCGGCATAAGCATTTGAAATAAACATAAAATGATCGCTTTCAACTTGTTGGATTGTCTAAAATTTTAGCAACGCATTCTAACATAGCTAGTACAAACCTGCAGGCAGGTAATTTTCCTGCTGTCGCTGCTTAATTTAGATTTTGCTGACGTTTGGCGTGAAATGATTGTTGGAAGGCATCAAATTCGTCTGATTCAATGGCTTGACGCATGGCTTGCATCAGCTTTTGATAATAATGCAGATTGTGTATGGTGTTGAGACGTGCGCCTAAAATCTCCCCCACTTTATAGAGGTGATGTAGGTAGCTGCGCGTGAAATTTTGGCAGGTGTAACAATCGCAGTCTTCATCCAATGGCCGCATATCATTTCGGTAACTGGCATTTTTAATTTTAACGTCGCCATATTGGGTAAATAACCAACCATTACGTGCATTGCGCGTAGGCATGACACAGTCAAACATGTCTACACCATTGGAGACGGCTTTAACTAAATCTTCAGGTGTGCCCACACCCATTAAGTAGCGCGGCTTGTCTTTTGGCATTTTAGGCGCGGTATGTGCGAGTATGCGCAGCATGTCTTCTTTGGGCTCGCCGACAGATAGGCCCCCAATGGCATAACCATCAAAACCAATGTCTACAAGCGCTTCTAGTGATTGATCTCTTAAGTCTTCATACATGCCGCCTTGAATAATGCCAAAAAGCGCATTGTCATGCTGAGATGATGCGATGTTTTCAATGGTATTGCTTTGGTGTTGCAGTGTTGCTTGCATGTCCATTGGCTGATACACATCAAAAGCATTACGACTACGCTGTGCCCAGCGTAATGATAATTCCATTGATTCTTTGGCTTCTTGGTGTGTGGCAGGGTGAGGTGTACATTCATCAAAGATCATGACAATGTCACTATTGAGTACGCGCTGGATGCGCATGGACTCTTCTGGTGTTAAAAAGCACGTATCACCGTTGATTGGGTTTTTAAACTTAACCCCTTCTTCGCTGATTTTGCGCATCGCACCGAGACTAAACACTTGAAAGCCGCCTGAGTCTGTGAGTATGGGTTTGTCCCACCCCATAAAGCGATGTAATCCTTCATGCTGTGCAATGACTTCAAGCCCAGGGCGAAGCCATAGGTGAAAGGTGTTGCCCAGCACAATATGAGCATCTATTTCATTGAGCTCAACAGGTGACATGGCTTTGACCGTGCCATAGGTGCCTACTGGCATAAATGCGGGTGTTTCTACCTTGCCATGTGGTAGTGTGACGGTGCCACGTCGGGCCTGACCATCTTGATTGTAAAGGGTAAATTGCATGTATTGACTGCGCAAAAATGATGCATTTTAGCACAGTCAATATGGATCATTTTTGACTTATGCCATTTCCAATGCTTCCGCCTTTTCTGGGCTGTAGTCTGCGAGTTGATTTAATAGTCGCCAAACCTTTTCAACTGCTACGATCGTTAACATTCGCTTTTCCTGTTCAGCTGAGATGATGCTTGTGATGCCACAGGCAATGGATTGACTTTTGTTGCCGAACAGGCTTTCATTGGTTTCAATGCTATTGGGGTTGAGTGATGGAATTTCACCTAAAGCCGTCACAATCACGCCAAAGCTCGGGTTGTGATCTGTGGCAGCAAAGACAATGATCTGCTGATGCTTGGCCGTGACCGCATCAGTTTTGCCTAACGCTCTGGGTAAGTTGAAAATCGGGATGACAGAATCATCATAATTGATCAGACCTTCCAGCGTGCTGGCACTGTCGGGTACTTGACGGATTTTTTCTGGTTCTAGCGCTTCTTGTACGCAGGAAGAGGGTAGACCAAGCCAGTCATTACCAATATAGAAAGTGGCATATTCTACAGAGTTTTGAATACTGCTTTTGGCTGAGTTGGTTTTAAACTGATTGTGCAATGAGGCATTGTCATCTTCGATCAATGCATCAATTTCTTTAGCATTTCCTAGAGGAATAAAAATCATTGCCGTGATGTTGTTTTTATAGGTGTCTTGCACACTTTTATACTCACGATATCCAGATGAGCCATACGCGCCAACCGCATAATAGTTGTCTTTGTATACTGCAATATCAAAACCTTTCTCACCGCTGTTACTATTGGCCAGACTTGGCAGAATAGTGAACTGGCTACCGATGTGAGCATCAGGCCTTGTTGAAGCAATAATGCGTAAGTTATTATCTATAAACGCGGTAAAGCTACCAGCAATGAGTTCACCATGATGATCACGTGGTGAGACATCTTCTAAAATCGACTTGAATTGCGGTGCGCTATCAAAGACAATGCCAATGCCGCCCACTATGTCAGAATTATCGAGCGAGCGAATGGCAGCTGAATAAATATAGGTATGTTGGTTGTTGTATAGCGGTGTGGGTTCGAAGTCTGAAACCACATATTCTTGTGTGCTCTGAATATTCCTTAATTGATTAACCCATTCACCTTCAAGGTATACGCCGACTTGGTCTTTATACGCAATATTAGAGACAGCAATGATTTTCCCTTTGCGATCAAATAACACAAGATTCTCGTATACGGTATATAACTCATTGATGTAGATTAGAATCTCTTCTAGTTGGTTGATATCTTTCTTACTGTGTTCCGTTTTTGCTAGCACTTCTCTAAAGGCTGCGGTTAATGCCCACCAGCGACAATCGTTAGCACGTTCATAAAGGTTGCGATCCATAATGTCAGCAGCAAGGTAGGCTTGAAATTTAGAGTTTTCTAGCATAATAGAGACCACTGTTTGATATAGCTCATTGACGGTCTCTTTAATCACTTCTTGTGTTTTAAGGCCTGTGTTGCTGATTTCCCATAATAATGTTTTAGAGAAGCTATTTTGTTCATTTTGGTCAGTATTATTTTGCCAGATATTACCGTTCCAAACTGACTGGTTGAGTTTGCTTTGAATGACGGCAGCATTTTTGGGAATATCCAATAAACTATGCGAGAAAATCAGTGGGCTTCGCATCACTTTATTGAGGGTGTCTGTATCAATATCTTTTAACGCATCAAGGTGATCAGTATCAAAGGCATGCTCCACTGGAATCAATGCATGTCCCATCCAGCCGACTGGGCCATTGTAGCCTTGGAAGTCAGCATGATGACAAGTGACGGCTAGATATTCTCTACCACCAAATCTGGTTAATAGCCATTCATTGGAATTGTTAGAGGTTTCTAAGGTTGCGCCAATTGGAATCTGGTGCATATCGCTTGATGCAATGACTTTGCGCGCTTGGTCGAGCATGATGCCAATCGCCCAGTCTTCATGTGGTATTAAGTTATGAAAGACCATTCTCATTTCATCAATGAATTTAAAGCACAGGCATAGCACACCAATAGGCTCATTATCATTCGTAGGATCTGTCACGCGGTATGCGTAGATCAAGTTTTCATCCAAGTGCGGTAGCAGATCAGTTTTACGGTAAATCTCAATATAGGGTGAATCGGTAGCCAGTGCCTCTTCAATGAGCGGGTCAGTAGATTGCTTGATTGTGTTTGTCTCATCTAACTGTACCAGGACATTACCTTGAGGGTCTAATAGAATAATGTTGTGATATACAGAGTATTTTTTGACGTATTCTGAAAATCGCTGGCGCAGGGCATCTGCTTCTTGATTGGACGTCTGGCGGCTTCGATGGTTGCTCAAGTATTGTCTAATGTCATCATCAGTGGACAAAAAGCCAATATCAGCTGTACGCTCGAATAAATTACGCACGACTAAGTTAATAATGACACAAGCCTTAGAAGAGAGTGAGCATAGGCTTTTATTAAGCATTTCTAAGGCAAGATTTTCCATCACGCTATGCGTGACTTTGCCAAAGTCTTTGCGTGTTTGCGAGATATCAATGCCAGTGCCTGAAAGTTGTGCTAGCAATGAAAGGTTATCCCATACAGATTGCAGCTGATAAATAGCGTTTTTATGATTGTTCAGATTGGTCATGTGTGCAGTAATTTTCTGCATCGCTTTTTGCTGGTGCGGATTCATTTCAGTTTCCTTTGCGGTGTCTGGACAAAAGGGTGTACGAAAAATAATAGGTCAGGGTGATACCTGACTTATTTGTTAACCACTGTAAAATAGTATATATGAGCCAATCCTTATATTAATTTAAGAATAACCATAAAAAACCGCCTCATTTAAGTTACATCATCTTGTTAAGATGTTGTTTTGAAAGTTGAAAATTATGATTTATGACAAGCTTGAGGTCATGATATGATATTTAGCTATCAAAATTTATTCGGTATGTAGGTAAAGCATTGTCTAAAGAAAGCAAAACAGATCAAGAAGAACCCTTTGTAGAGCGGCGTAGGAATTACCGCGGCATTTATTTGTTGCCCAACTTATTTACCTCTGCAGCGTTATTCGGCGGGTTTTTTGCCATTGTTCAGGCAATGAATGGTCGTTTTGACTGGTCTGCGATTGCGATTTTTGTCTCGATGGTGATGGATGGGTTGGATGGTCGGGTCGCACGACTAACTAATACTCAGAGCGCATTTGGGGCAGAGTACGATAGTTTGGCCGATATGGTCTCTTTTGGGGTGGCCCCTGCTCTAATTCTATACGTGTGGGCATTGCAACCGCTGGGTAAATTAGGTTGGCTGGCAGCCTTTGTTTACTGTGCTTGTGCAGCTTTGCGTTTGGCGCGGTTTAATACCAAGTTGGATGATGCTTTTCAGGATAAGCGTTTTTTTCAGGGCTTGCCTAGTCCCGCAGCTGCGGCATTATTGGCAGGTTTTGTTTGGGTGTCTTATGAGTACAATATCTCTGGCCGAGACGTTTTTTGGGGCGTGTTGCAATGGAAGTGGATGGCGTGGTTTATCACGGTCTTTGCCGGTGCTTCGATGGTTAGTGATTTACGCTATTACAGTGGTAAAGATATTAATTTAAAAGCTAGCGTGCCTTTTATTGTTATTTTAGGGGTGTTGATGGCCATGGTTTTAATCTCTTATAGCCCACCAGAAGTGTTGTTTATGATAATGACAGCTTATGTGATCTCAGGATATTTTATGTGGGTTAGAGGCTTATTAAAGAGATAACGCTGTCCTTGATTTACTAAAGATAAAAATTTATACTTAAAGCTTATGGTTAAACAAAACACAATGCCGATTTATTCTTCAAGCTTATTCACAAGCTTGGCATTTTTACGTCTATTTCTACTGCGCGTTTGCGCATAATTTAACCTCCCCCACCCCTATAATTTATATTTTTTATGGCTGTCAGCAGTGGCTATGCTTGCTTTTAGCCAAGTCAGCGCGAGTGCGCACAGAATCAGGTAGAATACAGGTGAATTTACAAGGTGTAGACGAATGAGTAATAGTAAAGAGAATCAAAATAAACAGTCAGAGAATGAGTCGGTCATTATCTTTGATACGACTTTGCGCGATGGAGAGCAAAGCCCCGGTGCTGCAATGACGAAAGAAGAAAAAATCCGCATTGCTAAGCAGCTCGAAAAATTAGGTGTGAATGTGATTGAGGCTGGTTTTGCTGCAGCAAGCCCGGGAGACTTTCAAGCGATTTCTGAGATCGCAAGTATAGTTAAACACTCGACAGTCTGTTCTTTAGCAAGGGCGAGTGAAAATGATGTGCGCAAAGCGGGTGAGGCCATCAAACATGCGGCGAGTGGGCGCATACATACCTTTATTGCCACCAGTAAAATTCATATGGAAAACAAACTCCGTATGACAGAAGATCAAGTGGTTGAGCGTGCAGTACAAGCGGTTAAGTGGGCATTGGAGTATACCGATGACGTGGAATTTTCCGCTGAAGACGCGGTGCGTTCAGAATTGAACTTTTTAGTTAGGATCTTTGATGCGGTGATTCAGGCGGGTGCTAAAACGATCAATGTGCCCGATACGGTAGGTTACTCGATTCCATTTTCATGGGGTGAGCGCATGTGCGATTTGATTGAGAATGTACCCAATAGTGATCAAGTGGTTTGGTCTACGCATTGTCATAATGACTTAGGCATGGCGGTTGCCAATTCTTTAGCTGCGGTCAGATGTGGTGCTAGACAAGTCGAGTGTACGATTAATGGATTGGGTGAGCGCGCGGGTAATGCCAGCTTGGAAGAGGTTGTCATGGCATTGCGTACACGCAAGGATTTTTTCAATCTTGAAACTTCTATCGATACCACGCAAATTGTGCCAAGCAGTAAATTAGTATCCAACATTACAGGCTATCCTGTGCAGCCGAATAAAGCGATTGTTGGTGCTAATGCATTTGCACATGAATCTGGGATTCACCAAGACGGTGTGCTAAAGCATCGCGAAACCTATGAAATTATGCGTGCGGAAGATGTGGGTTGGGGCACGAATAAATTGACCTTGGGTAAACTTTCCGGCCGTAATGCTTTTCGTTCACGTTTGCGTGAGTTAAGTATTGATTTGGGTTCAGAAGATGCCTTGAATACCGCTTTTGCACGATTTAAAGACCTTGCGGATAAAAAATCAGAAATTTTTGATGAAGATATCCAAGCATTAGTGAGTGATGAATATGTGCGAGAGACAACTGAGCATTATAAATTAGTCTACATGCAGGCGACTTCGCAGATGGGGGAGCGTCCTCATGCCGTTGTCACTTTGTCTGAGGGCGGTGCTGAGCAACGTGCAGAGTCTGATGGAGGTGGCCCTGTAGATGCGGCTTTTAAAGCGATTGAAAGCATCGTTAAGAGCGAGTGTGAATTATTACTTTACTCTGTCAACAACATTACCAGTGGCACCGATGCGCAAGGTGAGGTCACCGTGCGACTTTCGAAAAATGGCAGAATCGTTAACGGTCAAGGTTCAGATACCGATATCGTCATTGCTTCAGTGATTGCTTATTTGAATGGCTTGAATAAGCTTTATTACAAAGCTGAAAAACTCAATCCGCAAGTTTAAAGAATAGAAAAAATCCTCCCTGTTGGTTTGTAAAGAAATGTGAAATGGCCGTTTCAATTAACACGTGTTTACATTGTTTTATCGTGAATTGGTTTTTAATAACCTTGCGATATGCAATTAATGTACACAATTATTATTGAATTGATATAATCTTGAGTTCAATAATAAAACTAATAAATTGAAACTTTTTACTAACCTACATGGAGTTCTAACATGAAATTCAACTACTCAGCTACAGCTGTAGCCTTGATGATGGCTTTAGGTTCTACCGCATATGCGATGGATGCCAATGACATTCCACCTAACCCTCAACCAGGTGAGTGCTATGCACGTGTATACATTCCACCTCAATCAGAAACAACTTATGACACAGTGGTGACACGCGAAGCTTCTCAGAAGATTCGTGTCACGCCTGCTAAGTATGGTACTGAGACACAGCGTGTGCTAGTTAAAGAAGCGACAACAAAGCTACAAGTTGTTCCTGCAACTTACAAGACAGTGACAGAAGAAATCATTGTTAAACCAGCTTCAACGCGTTTAAGCGTTGTGCCTGCAACTTACAAAAACGTAACAGAGACAGTGGTTGTTAAAGAAGCAACGACACAATGGAAACGTGGTAAAGCTTGGTTAGGTAAAGCGATTGATACTAAAACACTGGCTTCATCTAAAGGTCGTGTTGATGATGATGTGATGTGTTTGGTTACAATTCCTGCTGTAACAAAAACAGTAACACGTCGTATTGTTGACACACCTGCTACAACACGTGAAGTAACAATCCCAGCAGTAAGTAAAACTGTGACTAAACGCGTTGTTGCTACACCTGCTTCTACACGTGAAGTACCTGTACCTGCAGTATACAAAAACATTAAAGTAACAACTTTGGTATCACCTCCGTCTGAGCAAGCAATTGATATCCCTGCTACTTACGGTAAAGTGGCTAAAACTCGTCAAATCAGTGAAGGTTCACACGAGTGGCGCAGCATCCTTTGCGAAACCAATGCAACACCGACAACGATTCGTTCATTGCAATCAGCACTTAAAAAAGCTGGTCACTACAATGGCCCAATCGACGGTTTAATCAAAACACGTACGATGTCTGGTGTTAACTCTTACCAGCGTGCTAACAACTTACCAGTTGATCCATATATCAACATGGAAACAGTTAAAGCATTAGGCGTTAATTACTAATTAATTATTAGTTAAGTACGTACGATAAGCCCTCCTTTTGGAGGGCTTTTTTGTTGGAATTTAGCCATTCAAAAGAGTGTTATCATACGCACTTGTATGCAATCTGGTAGGAAACACCGTTGACACAGCAATTAGCCTTATTCGATTTAGACAATACATTATTAGCAGGGGATTCTGATTACAACTGGAGCTTATTTTTAATTGAGCAAGGTTTGTTGGATGCTCAGAGCCACCAAGCGCGCAACGAACAGTTTTATCAGGATTATAAGAATGGTTGTTTGGATATTTATGCGTTTTTAAATTTTCAACTTAAGCCGCTTTCTGAACATCCCAAAGCCTTCTTAGATGAGCTTCACCTTGAATTTATGCGCACAGTGATTAAGCCGATGATGACAGCTAAAGCGCAAGACTTGGTTGATGCGCATCAGTCTAATGGGGACTTGTGCATGATTATTACTGCCACGAATAGTTTTGTAACCAAACCAATCGCAGACGCTTTTGGTATCGAACACCTGATTGGCACTGACCCTGAGTTGGTGGAGGATCGTTTTACGGGTAATGTCGCTGGCGTGCCAAGTTTTCAAGAGGGAAAAGTCACAAGACTCAATGACTGGTTAGCCGCGAGAGGCCAGCAGCTCAGTGACTTTGCGACTAGCTACTTCTACAGCGATTCGCATAACGATTTGCCATTGATGCAAAAAGTCACCAACCCTGTTGCTGTTGATGCGGATCAAACATTAGAGGCGCATGCCGTAGCAAACGGTTGGCCTGTCATTAGTTTGCGTGACTAATCGTGCATCATGAACGTTGAAGCACCACTTCTAAAATAAATTTACTGCCAACATAAGCGAGCAGTAGCATCGTAAAGCCAACTAGCGTCCAACGGATAGCCTTTAGGCCACGCCAACCATATTGATAGTGTCCATACAGTAGCCCAGCATAAATCAACCAACTTAGCATTGAAAAAATAGTTTTGTGGTTCAAAGGCATGGCTTTGCCGAATAACTCTTCAGAAAAAAACATGCCACTGATTAAAGTGAAGGTCAATAATAGAAACCCTACACTAATCGTTTTAAATAAGATGCTTTCCATCACCATGAGCGGTGGAAAGCTAGGCAGCGCAAACATCGTTTTACGGTGATGCATGGTGCGCTCTGCAATCGACATTAGCACCGCATGCATGGCGGCAAAGGTAAATAAAGCATAAGCAAGCATTGCAATGCTAATATGCCCGATAAAATTAAGTGATGTTGGTGTGTCTAAGACATGGGTGTTGTTACTCAGTAATGGGAGCAATACGCCTACCGCAGCAGGGGGTAGCACAAACGCTTGTAAACCAGTCAAGTTATGAAAAAAATCTGTCAGCCAATAGATAAAGACGGTAAGCCATAAAATCAATGACAATGCATTAAAGAGATTGAGGTTTAAGCCAGTGGAAGCATTCACCATGTTTTGGTACAGAATAAACCCATGTAGCACGAGCCCAATAAAGAGTGCACTGCGTTGGATAATTAATGAATATTCCAACTGTTTGTCAGTCACTTTGCGCCAATAGTTAGCGGATATAGCCAGATAAATTAGGCTGACAAGGCCTGCGATCAGTAGTAGTGGTTGATTAAGCGGCATAGAAATATCGAATGTGCATTGCAAGCATGCATTATAATAGCATGAGGAAATTCATTCAGATGAGAATAGTAATCATATAGAGGTTTCGATGTTAGATAACTTAACCGATCGCCTACAAGGTGTGATTAAGAACTTACGTGGTCAAGCGCGACTCACGGAAGAAAACATTAACGATGCGATGCGCGAAGTGCGTATGGCGTTATTAGAGGCTGATGTGGCCTTGCCTGTGGTCAAAGACTTTATTAAGTCTGTCAAAGAAAAAGCCATGGGACATGAGGTGCTGAAAAGCTTAACCCCAGGTCAAGCCGTGATTGAGGTGGTGCATAATGAGCTCACTGCCTTAATGGGAGAGGAAAATAAAAGCCTCAACCTAGCCTCACAACCACCAGCCATTGTGCTGATGGCTGGTTTGCAAGGTGCGGGTAAAACCACTACCTCGGGTAAATTAGCCAAGTTACTCAAAGCAGATAAGAAGAAGGTTCTGCTGGTTAGTGCAGACATCTATCGTCCAGCGGCGATAGATCAGCTCAAAACACTGGCTAAGCAATTAGATGTGGATTGCTATGACAGCAACCCCACGCAAATGCCAGAAGAAATCGCAGAGGCTGCATTAGACCATGCCAAGCGTAATTATTATGATGTGATGATCTTTGATACTGCGGGTCGACTGGGTATTGATGAAATGATGATGGCAGAGATCAAACTGCTACATAAGCTGCTCGATCCGGTAGAGACATTGTTTGTCGTGGATGCCATGCAGGGTCAGGATGCTGTTAATACGGCCAAAGCCTTTGGTGAGACCTTACCTTTAACTGGTGTTGTGCTGACCAAATTAGATGGTGATTCACGCGGTGGTGCGGCTTTATCAGTGCGACATGTCACAGGTAAGCCCATTAAATTTATTGGCGTGAGTGAAAAGGTTGAAGGGCTAGAGCCATTTCACCCAGAGCGTATGGCCTCACGTGTCTTAGGCATGGGCGATGTGCTTGGCTTGATTGAAGACGCACATAAAAATGTCGACATGGCTGAAGCGGAGAAGGTTGCCGAAAAGCTTAAAAAAGGCAAAGGCTTTGACTTGGAAGACTTTAAGGCGCAGATGGTGCAAATGCGTAATATGGGCGGCATGGGTGCGCTAATGGATAAAATGCCAAGCCAAGTCTCGC
>CAZCBF010000035.1:0-16335 GCA_964496895.1 uncultured Methylophilaceae bacterium
TAAAAGCGGTCAAACCACTGGTATTAAAATTAACAGCTGACCCTGAGCCACCATTACTAGAGGGTGAGGAACAGGGTTTATTAGAAAATAATGGTGTTGATTTAAGTGCTGTGGTTGAGGTGGATGAAGAGGGTAAGCCATTGTTGGATGAAGAGGGTAAGCCAATTCCTAAAAAAATGGCTGACTTATCAGACTCACAAAAAAATCTTGAATTAGCCAGACGCATCGCGACAGAAAATCCGCGTTTAGTGGCTAATGTTGTTTCGGACTGGACATCAAATGGCTGAAGATAACCTAAGCAAAGGTGCTATTTTGATGTTGGCAATGGGGAGTGATGAAGCTGCCGAGATCATGAAGTTTTTAACCCCGAAAGAAGTTCAAAAAATCGGTACGACGATGGCAGGGCTTAAAGCGGTACCACAGGAGGAAGTTGATTCGGCTATTTACGATTTTTTGCGTGAAGTGGAAAAGAGTAGTGACTTTGGCCTTGATTCAGATGATTTTATCCGTGATGTGATGAATAAGGCTTTGGGTGAGGATAAGGCTTCTAATATTTTGAACCGTATTCTAACCAATACTGATTCGTCTGGTATTGAGAGCTTGAAATGGATGGACCCAGTCACCGTTTCAGAGTTTATTAAAAATGAACATCCACAAATTATTGCAACCATATTGGTGCATTTGGAGCCAGATCACACGGCTGAAATTGTCAGCAACTTTACCGATAGATTAAAGCAGGATGTCATGCTGCGTATCGCAACATTAGATGGCGTCAAGCCCGTTGCTATTCAAGAGCTCAATGATGTGATGGATAAACTATTGTCTAACAATGAAAACGTGAAGAAACAAAGCATGGGTGGTGTAGATGCTGCTGCTGAGATCATGAACTTTATTAATGGTGATGTTGAGACTGTGATTATGGAAGGTATCTCTAATCACGACGACAAGATGGCACAAGAGATACTCGACAAAATGTTTGTCTTTGACGATATTGTTGAGATTGATGATAAAGGCATTCAGACCATCTTACGCGAGGTTCAGTCAGATACCTTAATCGCCTCAATGAAAGCGGCTGCGGATGAACTTAAAGAGAAAATCTTTAAAAATATGTCATCGCGTGCAGCAGATATGATGCGCGAAGATTTAGAGGCCAGCGGCCCTATGAAGCTATCAGATGTGGAAACACATCAAAAAGAAATCATCAGCATTGTAAGACGTCTGGCTGAAGAAGGCCAGGTACAAATGCCAGGTGCTGGTGGTGATGGCGAGTACGTATAAAGTATTGCAGTAACTCATGACAGAAACTACCTCAAAAGGGCAAACCGCCTATGAACGTTGGGAAATGGCTTCCTTTGGCGATAGCGAGACTGATCGACGTGTAAGAAAAGATGATGTCGTTGTTCAGGCGAAAGCCAATGAATTGTATGAAGCCTCTTCAAAGGCTGGTTATAGCAAAGGCTATACCAAAGGGATGCAAGATGGTTTCGCCGTTGGCTTAGAGAATGCAAAAGCGAAAAGTGAAGCGGACAGCGAAACAATAAAGGCCATTGCCGGGCAGTTTCAAGAAGCACTGATCACTTCTGACGAAAAAATTGCTGATGATGTGTTGAGTCTGGCCTTGGATATTGCGCAGGCCATGGTCAAACGTCACTTAGAAACAGACGAAAAAATGATTCTGCCTATCATCACAGATGCGATGCATTACCTGCCACATGTTGAAAAACCAGCGCGCTTGCTCGTGAACCCTGAAGATGTCACGGTTATTCGTGAGCATTTGGGAGAAGCACTAGCTAGTGATGGTTGGGTTATCCAGGAAGAATCTAGTATTGAAAAAGGTGGCTGCAAAGTTGAAACAGGAGCCAATCAGATAGATGCTACGAATAAAATACGCTGGCAGCGTGTTAGTGAAGCCTTCTCAAAACAAGTCAATTGGGTGCGTTAATGGA
The DNA here is from genome assembly GCA_964496895.1 of uncultured Methylophilaceae bacterium. GTDB lineage: Bacteria > Pseudomonadota > Gammaproteobacteria > Burkholderiales > Methylophilaceae > Methylotenera. Next base: position 1,947 of record CAZCBF010000035.1, read on the forward strand.
GGATACGGAGGCAACTCAGCAGCAAGTATCGCAACATCCCGTCAATACCTTTACTGGCCCACAAAAATTCGCCAACCTACACTTACAACGTTGGCATGATCATGTTCGCGATTGCAAAGAAATTTTACGTATTGTAGAACCGTTAGAGGTCGCAGGCCGGATTACCAAATTAACAGGTTTGATTATGGAAGCGGTGGGTATTCAACTACCCATTGGTAGTGCTTGCTATGTGCCGCTACCCGAAGGCCGTCGTGTCGAAGCAGAGGTGGTTGGTTTTGATGGTGAGCGTATGCTGCTCATGCCACAAAGTAGTGTGGATGGTGTCGTGCCAGGGGCAAAGGTATTTGCGCTATCAATCGCAGATGCATTACCCAAACCTCACTTTAGCCGTCCGCCTAGAAGGCGTGTGACAGACCGTGCGAGACATTTGCCAGTGGGTATTTCCCTCTTAGGGCGTGTGGTTGATGCGGCAGGTAATCCTTTGGATGACAAAGGCCAAATTCAGTCTCCTGATTCAGCACCATTAAATGGCAGACCCTTAAACCCGTTAAGCCGTGCACCTATTGAAGAGACGCTGGATGTAGGTGTGCGTGCAGTAAACAGTATGCTCACCGTTGGCCGTGGCCAGCGTATGGGTTTGTTTGCAGGCTCGGGTGTTGGTAAAAGTGTCTTGCTTGGCATGATGGCCCGCTATACGACTGCCGATGTAATTGTTGTTGGTTTAATTGGCGAACGTGGTCGAGAAGTCAAAGAATTTATTGAGCAAATCCTTGGTGAAGAAGGGCTTGCAAGGTCAGTTGTGGTTGCGGCGCCTGCCGATGCTTCGGCGTTGATGCGCTTACAAGGTGCAAGTTATGCCACCACAATCGCTGAACAATTTAGAGACGAAGGCAGAAATGTCTTATTGATCATGGATTCTCTCACACGTTATGCGATGGCTCAGCGTGAGATCGCTTTGGCCATTGGTGAGCCGCCGGCGACAAAAGGTTATCCACCTTCCGTGTTTGCAAAGTTGCCAGCATTGGTTGAGCGTACAGGTAATGGCATGGATGGTGGTGGCTCTATTACCGCTTTTTATACGGTACTGACTGAAGGTGATGACCAACAAGACCCGATTGCAGATTCCGCACGTGCGATTCTCGATGGCCATATTGTATTGAGCCGTACTTTGGCTGAGAGTGGACATTATCCAGCCATTGATGTGGAGCAATCGATTAGTCGCGCAATGCACAATATTACAACGCATGAACATCAGAAAAGAGCGCGTAAATTAAAACAGTTAAATTCGGCCTATATGCGCAGTATTGATTTGATTAACGTAGGCGCTTATGAAGCAGGGAGTAATCCTGTACTTGATCAAGCCATTGAAAGGCGTGAACCTGTGCAAAAATTCTTACAACAAGACATCATCGAGCGTGCAGGCATGCAAGATAGTCTTGATCAGCTAGAAGTGGTACTCAGTGGTATACCAATCGAGTAACTCACCAATATAACCAATAGTATCAGTAAAGAGAAAGAGACAGTATGGCATTCCAAAATCGTGCAGCCTTAGAATTGTTGCAAGAGAGAGCCATTAGTGCAGTTGAACACGCACAAGCCGATTTGGCGCAAGCCATTAAGCGGGTAGATGAAGCTAAAAAACAAGCGAACTTACTCAGTGAATATAAGCAGGGTTATCAAGATAACCTACAGCAGTCGATGGAAAAAGGGCTCACTATCGATACTTTGCAAAACTACCAAAATTTTATTACTAAATTGGATGAGGCGGTTGCAACACAATCACAAGTGGTTGAAATGGCTGAAGCTGAACTGGCCGTGTATCGTAGTACTTTGCAAAGCTGCCAGAAGAAAAAATTATCCTATGATGTTTTGTTAGAACGTGCAGATAAGGCAAAATTAGCTGCACTAAACAAACAAGACCAAAAAATGATGGATGAGTTTGCGATGCGAGCTGCGCGAAAATCCACCGTCTAGACAATCTTTTTTTAGCGACTATGATTCACTTACATATTAAAAATGTAGGTTGTTATAGAAGATCAATCGATAAATTCCTCGTTTTATTAGAGCATTAAATTTCTAAAGTTTTTCCTATACTAACCGGGTTAAGGATTAAAGTGTTAGTGGAGACTTTGTGATGAAAAATCTAGTTGAATCAGTTAACTTAACCGAATCAGTAAAACCCGTGCAAAATCAAACGTTGGGGATTGGTCAAAGACAGGCTAAACAACAAGATGATCAATCTCAAGGTCAGGATAACTTTGAGACGGTGCTAAAAAAACAAGTCGCGGGTCAGTCTGAGAGCAGTGCAAACAAAAATACTGAGGCGACTAACGAGCAAACAAAAACCACTAATAAGCCAGCTACCAATGCGAAACAAGGTGTCAAGCAGTCATCTGCTGATCTGCAGACCACTGACCAGAGTAGTGAAACGATTGAGACTAGTGGCAAGCTCACTGAAGGCTTAACCCCTGCCAAAGGCGCCTTACAACAACCCGCAACAAAGCAGCACACAGCCTCAAACCTTGATGCGCAGCTAAAAACAAACACCAAAAAGGTTGAACGGCTGGTAACTGTAGATAATACACAAAATGAAACGATTGATGCTGCTTTGGATAGCCAAACTAAACAGCAGGTCGATGGCCTAAAAGTACCTTCAAAAAATAGCCAACTTATCAAGAAAACAAATACAGCTGTTATAGACGAAACAAAAGCTACTGTTGATGTTGATCAACTTAATCATACAAAACTTGATAATACACAGCATGGCAAAAAAGTACTGGGTCAACCAGCAACGCAGCGCCAGTCTGAAGCGCTAAATACAACTGAAACACTAAGTAAAACTGATATACAGCATCAACCTGAAGGGTTGAGTCAAGCTCCAGTGCAACGCGAGCCTGGAACAAGAGCCAATCAGAGCAGTAATTCAAAGAATTCAGAGCAAGTTTACGTTAAATCTGTTTCTGCAAAACCTGCAAGTAAACAAGCTGCCACGCAAACTTTAGTCGACTCAAGATCGCAAGTAAAAGATGACTATAAAACGCCCAAAGCACTCGACATCGATACCACAAGCCAAGCTGTTAGCAGATTAAATGGCTTGGAGAAAAATGTACATGAACGATCCAACAGTGCAGCACGTTTACTTAAACAGGCAGAAAAGCAGTTAGAGGGTGCTGAGCAAAAACTAACTCCAGCTGCAGAAGCAAAAGTACCAACCAGTACTGGTGTTGAGGGTGAAACCGTTGCGCTGAATAACTTAGCACCTAGTGGTGCACCTAAACAAAGTGTTATCGCGCAATTGCAAAAAGAAGCTTTGGAAAAACGCCAGTTTACCAAACAGCTTCAAAAAGACATTGCCTCTGACCAAGTGGCTAAACAAAACATTGATAATATTGCTGCTGATGGTGTTGATCTAAGCGCAGGTGTACAGAATGACCGTGCAGCAGACTTTGTACAAACGATGACACAGCAAAATGTTGGGCAAGTAAGGCCAGCAGTGCAACAGCGTATGCAACGTGCGGAAGCTAAGCTCGATGAAGTAAAAGCAGCCATGAATAAAACGGCAGAAGCATTGTCTACCTTGCCTAGCAATACAACAGCGCTTAATCCGACACCGTTTAACACAGCTGCTATCGCTGCTGGTGCGCCGCTTGGTAGTGGTAATCAGATTTATGCTTACCCTGGTAAGCCTGGCTGGAATCAGGCAGTCAGCCAAAAAGTCATGTATATGGTTGGCACAGGTGATCAAAGTGCAAGGCTAAATTTAAACCCACCTGAGCTTGGTCCATTGCAGGTGGTTATTCAGATGACTGATGAAAAGGCAAGTACAACTTTCATCTCAGATAATGAGGAAGTGCGTCAGGCTTTGGAAGATGGCATGGATTACTTGAGAGAGAAAATGGATGATGCTGGGCTTTCATTGGGTGAGGCGAATGTGAATGATGGACAGCAGTTTGCTAAAAAAGAACAGGGCAATGGTTTTGCCGCGCCAGAAGCGCAAACGTCAAATAGAGCTAACCAAGCGCTTGCATCAGAAGAGCCACCTGTTTTGACGCAGCAGGTAGAAAGAAATAGTAATGGTTTGGTCGATACATTTGCATAGTTGCATCTATGGTATTGGGGTGATGGTTGATCTACGAATCATTGCTTGAAATAGACTAAAAAAACCTGCTGGCTATAGCAGGTTTTTACGTCTCTTAACAACACTAAATCTAACAACCTTTTCCCCTTCTTATTCGTCCATCTTGACCCGTGTTTTTTTTTGATAATAGAGGTATATGTGAATTTAGAAAACTGTTTTATTAAGCATAAAGCAATTGTATTTTTGGAGAGATTAAATGGCAAAAGATCCTAAAGCAGACGAAGCAAAAGATGACGCACCCAAGGGCGGCGGTAAGAAAGGGATGATCATGATGATCATCGTGTCACTGGTCATGTTAGGTGTAGGTGGCGGTGGTGCATATTTTTTCTTAAAACCTGATCCTAAGGCAGCTAAACATGCGAGCGCAGAACATGGTGAGCATGATGAAGATCACGAGGAAGAGGAGGAGGAAGAAGATGAAGAAGAGGAGGGGCATGGTCCGATCTTCGTTGAGCTCGAAACCTTTACTGTGAATCTGCAACCAGATCCGGATGAGCGCTTTTTGCAGTTGAATCTAACACTGCAAGTCAAAGATGCTAAAACAGAAGAGAAGGTAACCGCTTTAATGCCTGCGATTAGAAGTCGCATGCTGCTGTTATTTGGCAGTAAAGAAGCCAATGAGATCTCTGACCTTGAAGGCAAGGAATTACTCCTTGAAGAGATTATGGAAGAGTTACACGAGCCGTTTAAAAAGCATGGCCGCCCGCTAAAGATAAAGGGTGCATTTTTTACCAACTTTGTTATTCAGTAGTTAAGTGTATCAATCGTATTAGATAGTAGAGATTAATGGACGATAAGTTTTTATCACAGGACGAAGTCGACGCCCTCTTAAAAGGTGAAGGCCTTGATCAAGATGGTGACGAGGAGGTTGTTGAAGAAACCGATGGCCCTGTCGCGTATGACCTTGCCACACAAGAGCGCATTGTGCGTGGCCGTATGCCAACGCTGGAGGTTATTAACGAGCGGTTTGGGCGTATTTGCCGTGATAACTTGTTTAACTTTCTGCGTCGTGGTTTAGAGGTTCATGTAAAGCCAACCAAGATTTCTAAGTACAGTGATTTTGTACGTAATGTCATTGTGCCAACCAATCTCAACCTGATGCACTTGCATCCACTCAGAGGTACAGCATTATTAATCCTCGACCCTACCTTGGTCTTTTTGATCATCGATACGATGTTTGGTGGAGATGGCCGCTTTCATACACGTGTAGAAGGACGCGATTTTACTGCTACTGAACAACGTATTATTCAGCGCATTCTCGACATCGTTTACGAGTCTTATATGAAGGCGTGGGAGCCAGTTTTTGAGCTCAATGTTGAATATATTCGCTCAGAAATGAATTTACAGTTCATTAGTATTGCCACGCCGAATGAAGTCGTGGCTTCTACTTCGTTTAAGTTGGAGCTAGGTGACCACTCTGCCGAAATGCACATTTGTTTCCCTTACACCATGATTGAGCCACTGCGTGATGTTTTGAGTTCGACCATGCAGCCCGAAGCAAATGTAAATGATAAGCGTTGGAATAAGTTGCTGGCACAGCAAGTGCAATCTGCAGATGTCTCATTGGTGACTAAGCTTGCGGAGAAACAATTGACCTTACGCGATATTTTGAATTTTAAAGTGGATGATGTTGTGCCACTGAATATCAGTGAAACAGTTGAAACCACGATTGATAGTTTGCCTGTGATGGAATGCAAGTACGGGGTGTTTAATGGCCAATATGCGTTAAAAGTAGAAAAGCTACTAAAGGTAAACGACCTAGAATTTGAACAAGGAGAGCCAGATGGCTGAAGAAGAAAGTAACGAAGCCGAAGCAGCTGAAGGCGATGACTGGGGTGCGGCAATGGCAGAACAATCTGCTGCTGAGACCGCTGCAGACGAAGCACCTGCAGAAGATGCTGCCGCTGATTGGGGTGATGCCATGGCCGAGCAAGCCGCGTCAGAAGGTGATGCAGATGATGGCGCCGCAGACTGGGGTGATGCCATGGCTGAACAATCCGCTGCGGAATCTTCAGCCTTGCAAGAAGCTGAAGTAGAACAGGCACCTGTATTTACCGAGTTCACCCCGAAAAGTGGCTTGAATAATACAGAAAATGACATTGATTTTATTCTGGATATTCCAGTGCAACTCACTGTTGAGCTCGGTAGAACTAAAATCTCGATCAAAAATCTGTTGCAACTCGCCCAAGGTTCAGTTGTTGAGCTAGATGGATTGGCCGGTGAGCCGATGGATGTGCTAGTGAATGGCACATTGATTGCCCAGGGTGAGGTCGTAGTGGTGAATGAAAAGTTTGGCATACGTTTGACCGATATCATTACCCCTGCTGAACGTATTAGAAAGATTAACCATTAATGTTATTGGTATTTAAAACGCTATTTGTCAGTTTTTTATTAGGCTTTACGCCTTTGGTTAACGCGGCAGAAGTCATGAGTACAAGCAATAGTCTTGTCAGAATGCTCATTGGTCTAGCAATCGTACTATGTGTTTTGGCAGTTGTGGCATGGGTTATGAAAAAAACCATGCGCGGCAAGCTAGGACACCAAAATGCAATTAAAGTCGTTGATGGCGTTACAGTCGGTACGCGCGAACGTGTGATGGTGTTGGAAGTGGCTGATCGTTGGCTAGTGGTGGGCGTGGCAGCAGGGCAGGTGACTGGGCTCGCTAATTTGCCCATCTCTGAAACGACTAGTGACAACTCAAGTGATCAACAAAACCACAGTACCGATAGTAACCATCCGCTCCAACCTAAATCGGCTTTTTCATCATTGTTAGCCAAAGCCACCAAGCAACAAGAAAAGTTGTAATCTCATGTCTCACTCATTATCAAATAACCGTATGATCAAATGGCTGCCAGTCCTCATTGCAGGTGTCATGCTATTTCCAGCTACTGTACTAGCAGAGGGGATGCCGCTGATCAATGCGACCCCAGCAGCAGGCGGTGGGCAAGATTATACCTTGAGCTTACAAACACTGATTTTATTAACCGCGCTGACTTTTATCCCTGCTGCGGTATTAATGATGACTGGCTTTACCCGTATTGTCATCGTTTTATCGCTACTGAGGCAGGCGATGGGTACGCAGTCTGCGCCGCCTAATCAAGTCTTAGTCGGCTTGGCTTTGTTTCTAACCATGTTTGTGATGAGCCCAGTGATGGACGAGATTTATGTTGAGGCTTACAAACCTCTGGCTGAGGATGCCATCAGCCTTCAAGATGCGATGTCAAAAGGTGCTGGCCCATTAAAGGCCTTTATGATGAAGCAAACACGTGAAGAAGATCTGGCATTATTTGCCAATATGGCGCAGACCGAAGCCTTAACTTCTCCAGATGATGTGCCTTTACGTATCTTGGTGCCAGCCTATGTGACCAGTGAGCTTAAGACCGCTTTTCAAATTGGTTTTGCAATTTTTATCCCATTTTTGATCATCGATATGGTCGTCGCTAGTATTTTGATGGCGATGGGTATGATGATGGTTTCTCCTGTGATTGTGGCACTGCCTTTTAAACTGATGCTATTTGTCTTAGTAGATGGCTGGCAATTGATTTTGGGTTCTCTTGTTGAGAGTTTTTATTAGTTAAATGAAGGGAATAAGATGACGCCAGAAGGTGTAATGACAATTGGTCGAGATGCAATGGAAGTGATTCTTTTTGTTGCAGGGCCTGTGTTGTTTGTGGTGCTCGCGATCGGTTTGGTTGTGAGTATCTTTCAAGCAGCAACACAAATTAATGAGCAAACCTTATCATTTATCCCGAAATTGATCGGTGTATTTGCAGTGTTACTGATTGCGGGTCCTTTTATGATGACCACCTTGGTTGACTATATGCGTGTGGTATTTACCAGTCTGCCAAACCTTACCCAATAGATCCTAAAGTATGATCACGATCAATAGCGGTGTGATTGAAGGTTGGATCGTCAACCTTTTATGGCCGTTAACACGCATTCTCGCAGTGATTGCTGTGGCGCCACTATTGAGTCACAACGCCTTGCCAATGCGTGTCAAGATCGGGCTTGGTCTGTTTATCACTCTAACGATAATGCCTTTGCTGCCAGCCATACCAGAGTTTACTATTGTCTCTTTTCAGGGCTTGTTGTTACTCGTGGAGCAAGTCATCATTGGGCTTGCGATCGGTTTTAGCATGCGTTTGTTTGTTTCTGCGGTAGAGATAGCTGGCCAGCTGATTGCGATGTCTATGGGTTTAGGTTTTGCAACCTTTTTTGATCCAGAGTCACAAGGTCAGACCACGGCGATTACGCAGTTTTTAATGATTCTAACCATGTTGTTTATGCTCAGTTTGGATGTGCACCTTGTCGTAATACAAACCTTGGTGGAAAGCTTTATGACCTTGCCAATTTCTACGGCTTCTCCAGATTTGCACTTGATGCAGATTTTAGACTGGGGTGAGGCTATTTTTAGTTTAGGCTTGATTCTGGCTCTGCCCGCGGTGGCTACTTTGCTGATTATCAATATGGCACTTGGTATCTTAACTAGAACTGCACCACAGTTGAATATCTTTGGGGTAGGCTTCCCTGTGACGTTGAGTATGGGGTTTTTGATTCTGGCTTTGGCCTTGCCTGGTATGATGCACCCATTGGAAAACCTCATTCAAAAAGGCATGCAGAGTATGCGTGTGATTTCCCAAAACAATTCGCAATAAAAAAGGCTAACTATTTTAAAAGTTAGCCTTGTTACGAGTCCTCACTCAATCGTTTAACTATATCGATTAAACCTATAAAAAGTTAAACAAAGAGAGTCGCGTCGTTGTGGTATACGATTTTTGCGCTGCTTCTAGCATAATCTCTGTTTTTGAATACTCAGACAATGCGGCTGCATAATCAAGATCTTGTATTTGAGAGAGTGATTTTGCATATTGCACATCAGCCGCCTCACCACCTTTGTTGAGTGACTCAAGTTCATTGAGTCTGCCACCGATTTTTGCACGGACATTCAGTACATTATCCAACACAGATTTCATCGCACCGATGGCTTGCTCACGCCCCGTGTTTAAGGCCGCTTCATCAGTGGCATTGGTAACCGGAGTGTTGAGTAGGCTTATAATGTCTTGTAGTTCGGCAAACATATCTGTGCCGTTTTGAAAGACCTCTTGACCATCAAAAGTAACCCCCATGTTCACGTTTGGTGCCACTTCATATTCTAGTGTTTTGCCTGACGAGCCTTGATAATCTAGATTACCAGTGCCTGCATTGAGTTCATAGCTTTTGGTTCTAGACTGATACCCTGAATACAAGTATTTGCCTGTTGCATCCTGCGTATTGGCCAAGCCTACTAAACCATCCATAATGTTTTGTAGGTCTGTCGCGATAAATGTTCGCTCATTATCAGATAATGTGCCATTACCAGAGGCGACTAGTTGTGATTGCGCTGACAGAATGTGGTCGGTGACACGGTCAAGATTCACTTCATATTGGCTTAAACTAGATTCAGCGGCTTTTCTGACATTACTGTAGTTGCTATTCACCTCTTTAATATAAGAAAGCTCCAACGCGCGTGCAGCTTCGATTGGTGAGTCTTTCGGTGAGCTGAATTTCTTACCGCTAGCAAGCTGCTCTTGCAATTTGATCTGCTTGTTCTGAATGTCAGAAATCCTAGCAATGCCTTCACTGAAAATAGTACTGGTGCTGATTCGCATACATTATCCTTTGAGCAAACTAGTTACGAATTTGTAAAACCACATTAAACAATTCTGATGCCATTTGCATCATCTTACCTGCCGCTTGATAGGCTTGTTGGTAGCGAATTAGATTTGCTGCTTCTTCATCTAGGTTTACCCCAGATTCTGATTGCATCGCATCAGTGGTGTTTTCAAGTGTTTGTGCCTCGGCAATGCCAATGACACTCATTTCATTGGCTTTGCTGCCAATAAAGCTAGTCAGCTGTGCAAAAGCACTGGCAAATGAAGTTTTGTTCACTGCATCGTTAGGGCCTTGCATGACCTCATCCAGCTGTAGCTTTGCCATAAGAAGGCCGTTTTCATTGTCTTCTGGGCCTGTGGTAGGGCTTGCAGCCATTGCAATCAGATTGGGGTCTTGAAAGGCCACTTTAAATTCTTCAGCTACTGTGCTGGTCGGTCTGATTTTATATTCGTCACCCGCGGCCATCGCACCAGAACTAATGCCAAAATCGATACCATCTACTGTTTGAGGTAGTGATGCAAAGCTGCGAATAGTGTTGTCTTCATCACGGATGATGTTGAAATTAGTGCCGTCGTATTTGATGCGATAATCGCTACTAGTGACCGCTGACGGATCTGACATCGTAGCCGAAACTGCTGCGGTGCCAGTGTTTTCACTGTGCGCTGTCACTAATGGTGTTGGCACTTCAAATAATGGTGCACCGGCGTTGCCGTTTAGATCATAGCCTGCCGCTTGTTGCTCATTCATTTTTGTAGCGAGCACTAAGCCAATTTGGCCGAGCCGGTTTTTAGCAAGATCTAATGAATCTTCTCTAAACTCTATCAAACCACCTAACTTCCCGCCATCAACACTATTTTGACCTAAAATAGTGACATTGCCATTGCTGACATAAGCGGGTTCGATACGTGTCGGGTCAGTCGGGTTTGGCACTGCCGCCATTCTAAATTTATCGCTGCCAACAACGAGTGGTAGCCCGTTACCAACGAAGACATTGTATTTGTCATTACCATCATCGACAATCGTGGTTTTAATGAGTTTACTTAAATCTGTAACGAGCCCATCGCGCTGATCTAGTAGGTCGTTGGGCTGGTTGCCTGTTCTGCCAATCGCTGCACCAATCGCTTCATTCAAACTGCTTATTTGGTCTGCAATGCCGTTAATCGTTGTGACATGTCCTGAGATTTGTTTGCTGACATCTTGTTGCAAATCATAGAGTTGATTGCCCATGCTGTTGATGCGATTTGCAAAACTATTTGCACTAGAGATCATCACTTGGCGGCTTGGAATATCACTTGGGTTTGTCGTGGCATTTTGTATGCTTGCAAAAAGGTCTGTCATGGCTGGGTTTAGGCCAGCTTCGGTGTCTGCCAACATATTATCAATAATATCAACATGAGATTTGTGCGTATTCACACCCTCATAAGTTGAATGGCTATGATTCATTTGTTTGGCTAGTGTTTCATTAAAGACACGGTTAATCGTGTTGACATCTGTACCACGACCAACATAGCCAAAGCCCTTGTTTTGCGCTAGTTTAGTGCCTTGTGAGACTACTTGGCGCGAATAACCCTCAGTATTAACGTTGGCAATATTGTGCCCCGTGGTACTGATGCCTGCTTGCGCCGCATTTAATGCTGTGATACCTACTGTTAATATGCTCGACATAATGTTATCTCACTTGATCCCTTAATTGCTTTACGGCTAAGCCCGTAGTAACTTTAGGAATTGAATGTAAATTATCCCTTTGTTTATGGGTTTGCGACCATGCCAATGACATTGATCAACTTTTTGGCATAGTTAGGATCAGTCGCATAGCCTGCGTCTTGCAAGGCGGTGGCGTATCGTTTGGTGTTGTCCGTGTTGGCTAATACCGCCTGATAGCGTGGGTTGTTTTGCAATAAGTTAGCAAAGTCTTTAAATGATTCGGCATAGTTATCATAAGCGCGAAATTGCTCTACCTTCTTTTGCTTGATACCATTGATGTACTCAGTGGTGAGAGTATCAACGACCTTGCCATTCCAACCTTTACCCGCTTTTATCCCAAATAGATTGTAGCTCTCTTCACCATCGGCACCTTTAATTTGACGTTTCCCCCAGCCGCTTTCTAATGCAGCCTGACCTAACATCAAATGACTCGGAATACCTGAAGTCTGGCTGGCTTGGTCAGCAAAGGTTTTCATTTCAGTTTGAAAAGCTTTTACACCGACTAATGGTTGGGCAGAGCCAGTATCTGTTTCTGCTTGTTTTAATGCGGTATCAATTAGGGCCGAATGAATTGATCCTATTTTGCCAATACCTTGGTTGGTAGCGATATCTGATAAGACTTTATTTTGGGCGTTGACCAGATCGTTGCTGGTATACGCTTGTAATGCTTTAGTATGCAGCAGATTATTTGCATCAAGTGCTTTTGTTTTTTTCTCTGGCTGATTAGGGCTCTCAACTGCTTGCTGCAGGCTATCATCAACTGGGTTCATACCCTTGGATAATTGCTTGGCTAGAATGTCTGATAAGCCTAAGCCACGCTTAGCCAAATCACTGCTCAATTGTTGGTCTAGCATGGCAGTAAATGTGCGTGTTTGCTGGTTTTCAAAAGGGCTTTCTTGCGGGGTTGCCGCGCGCATGCTTTTGAGCATCATGTTCATAAACAAGGCTTCAAACTGTTTGGCAACTTCTTTAATCGCCTCTGGCGACTCAGCGTTTTGACTGCGCTTTAAATGTGCCAGACTTTGGGCATCAAAGGCGATATCTTGTGAATCATTAATTTGCACAGTTGACCCTTAGATGATTTCCAATTGAGCACGTAATGAGCCAGAGGCTTTCATGGCTTGCAAGATTGCTAACAAGTCTTGAGGTGTTGCACCAATTGCATTGAGTGCTTTGACTACGTCAGACAAGTTAGCACCCGAACCCAGTTCAACCAGTTGGCCTGGCTCTTTGGTGATCTCAATATCCGACCTTGCGGTAACAACAGTTTGGCCGTCCGATAGTGGCCCAGGCTGACTAATGATTGGGTCAGTATTAACAACAACCGTTAGATTGCCATGCGAAACAGCACAGTTTTCTAGTGTGACTGATTGGTTCATGACGACAGAGCCTGTGCGAGCATTCAAGATGATTTTTGCACTGCCGCGGCTCGGAGTGACATCAATGGATTCTAATGCGGCTAAAAAAGCAACGCGATTGCCAGCGCCTGGGGGCGGGCTTACTTTAATCACGCGGCCATCTTGTGCTAGGGCAGTACTACTGCCAAAACGTTGATTAATGGCATTCACCACTGTATTTGCCGTGGAGAAGTCTGATTCTTTTAATTCAAGATTAAAGCCCGCTTGATGGTTGATGCTACTCGGCAATGCACGCTCAACAGTTGCACCATCTGAGATGCGGCCAACGCTGAGATGGTTGACTTGCGTTTCGGCTCCATTCGCCGAAGCGCCAACCCCACCTACAATCAAGTTACCTTGCGCAATGGCATAGATTTGACCATCGGCACCTTTAAGCGGTGTCATGAGCAAAGTACCACCTCGTAGGCTTTTGGCATTACCCATCGATGAAACAGTCACATCCATTGTTTGACCAGGCTGTGCAAAAGGTGCCAGGCTAGTCGTGATCATTACTGATGCGACATTTTTCAGTTGTAGATTAGTGCCTGGCGGTAGGCTCACGCCCATTTGTTGCATCATGCTAATGATGCTTTGTACGGTAAATGGTGTTTGTGTCGTTTGATCCCCCGTGCCATCTAAACCCACAACCAAGCCATAACCAATGAGTTGATTGTGTCTAACGCCTTGGATGGTAGCGAGGTCTTTAATACGTTCCGCATAGGCGGACACTGGGAAAATCAAGCTTGTAAATAAGCAACAGGCCATTGCAATCATGGCCGTTAATTTTCTACTGGTGCTAATATTCTTAATCATTACAGCACACCTAAACTTAAGAAGAAGCGCGAAAACGCATTGGCCACTTCTGCGGCATCCAGCTTGGCAGCTGTGCGATATTCGATTCTTGCGTCAGCGACTTGTGTCGAAAGCACGTTATTGCCGATCGTGACCGTGTCAGGGTTGATGACGCCAGAGAAACGGACATATTCGGTACCTTTGTCAAAAGCGACTTGTTTTTCACCACTAACGAGAAAGTAGCCGTTCGGTAATACTTCAACGACAGTGGTCGTGATTGAACCACTGAATAAATTACTGGTGTTGGCTGTGCTTGAGTCAGAATAACTGGTGCCTGCTTCTGATGAAATGGTTGCAGAGGGCACTGCGCTACCAAATAAACTGCTGAGTGAGGTGCTGACTTCGCCATCTTTGCTACCACCACTGTTGGTGGATTTATTAGCGATGGTATTTTCTTGAATGTTAATGGTGATTATGTCACCCACGCCGCGTGGTTTGCGATCTTCAAAGAGTGCGCGGTGGCCACGGCTATTATAGATCGCACCAGTATTTGCTGCTGGTGGTTCTATACGCGGTGCCCGTGCGGTCGTTGGTTGTTCGACCACGCTGGTCGGGGTGTAGCTACATGCGCTTAGAACACCTAAACTAAGTACCATGAGCAGTTTAAAAAAGTGATGCACACAAAATAGTTTGTTGTTGCTATTTA
>CAZCBF010000036.1:0-16110 GCA_964496895.1 uncultured Methylophilaceae bacterium
ATTTTAGCAAGCATGCGAGCCATCCTGCCTTGTGGGCTATGCAGCAAGGCGAGCAGGAAATAGTCTGGCTTGTGTGGCGCGAGGTGGATGGTGAAGAGAAGCAGATACTTGGCCAGCATTCTGAAGATGGCGGTAGAAGTTGGTCCGCGCCATTGCGTCTATTTGAGACAAAAGCGAAGCTTGATTATCCGCAGTTGGTCGGCACTGCTAGCAGTGTGTATTTAGTCTGCAACACGTCAGAGAATGGTTTGTTAGTAAAGACATTAAACCGTCATTAGTTTGTAATCTTATTCACTTTTTTCTTGATTACCCTAAATGTTGTGTGTCATTTAGGTTTAGTCGTCTTGAAACAATATTTCCTTTCTCTCTTTGATCAAAAGCCGTTACCAAGTTTTTCGTATTATTTGGTGTTGTTTTTGCCGTTGGCCGTCATTCTAGGCCGGTCTGCTTTAGACCTTAGCTTTACGCTATTGGGCCTGATGTTTTTAAGTCATTGTATTCAACAGCGTGATTGGCAATTATTTAAACCTAAGTGGGTCAAGCTGGCGCTTTTTATCTGGTTTTATTTAGTCGTCAGAAGCGTTTTTGCAATCGAGATTGCGAATAATATTGATAGAGGCCTGTTTTTTGGGCGGTTTATTTTAGGCTTGCTTGCCATCGAGTGGGTGTTTAGTCGCTATCTGCAAGCACCTAAGCGATTGTTTCAGGTATCGCTAGTGGTTGTTACTTTTCTAATCTTTGATATCTATTTTCAGTTTTTTACTGGCTACGATTTACTCGGCAAACCGCCTATCGATGACCGCTTAACTGGCCCTTTAAATGATGTGCGCGTGGGTAGGATTCTCATCATGCTAGCTTTCCCGTTGGTCTGCTGGGCGATGACACATCCATTCTTTCAAGCAAGGCCGAGAGTCAATACTTTGATAGGCTTATCCTGTGCCACAATATTGATTGGCGCGGTGTTTGTGACCGGTGAGCGCATGATGTTTTTGCTGAGTATTTTTGGCATCTTGTTGGCTTTTTTATGCTTACCGCATCATAAAAAATATGGCTTGCTATTATTGATGATTTTACCACTATTTGTTGCGTTAATCAGTGTGACCAACCCTAAGATTATCGATAGGCAGATTCATTCTACTCAGCAAATGATTGAGCATCTGCCCAATACGCCTTATGGGCAAATATGGCGCAATGCACTCAAGGTAGGCATGCAAAATCCACTGTTTGGCGTAGGCCCTAAAAACTTTCGAGAGGTCTGCCCATCGTTGCCGCAGTTGGATATTGGTGATTACCCAATCCGTGCGCAATGTAATTTACATGCGCATAACTTTTATATCGAATGGTTTGCTGAAACAGGCATTGTGGGGTTGTCGCTATTTATCGCGTTGGTGTATCTGTGGCTCAGTCGGTTGTTTACCGCGATTCGCTTGCAACGAGACAACGCGGTGTTAATTGGGTTTGGGATATTTGCAGTGCTGTTCTTGTTGCCGATTAGATCGTCAGGCAGCTTCTTTACTAACAGTGTGGCGTTACCGTTTTGGTTCTTACTAGGGTGGGGCTTAGCGCTAACGCGCAAGCATGAAAACTAGCGGTTTAGCAGGCGCTGAAGCACCCAGCTCACAGCCGTTGCAAAAGGTGTTTTAGCTAACCATTTACGATTATCAGCAACCATGGGGTATACCACTTTAAACAATGGTTGCAGTAGCTTACTACCCCAAAATTTTGCAAGCTTATCCGCGCCAATGGTGGCATAAGCCACTGCGAAAACGTCAGTGCTTTTTAGCCATTGTCCACCCGCATCGACTGCATGTATCCTATCCATCATCGCTTCTCTGGTCGCAGGGCAGCTCGCTGGTGTTTCAAAACCCGCAGCTGAGCAGTCTGCTAGGATAATTTGGTTATGCGTATCTTTAGACTTAATCAAATCCATTTCTTCGCGACACATTGGGCAAGAAGCATCGTAATAAATGGTGAGTGGGTATTGAACCGATTGCATTAGGGGTTAGCCTCTGATGAGTTTTTGAATCTTGTATAAATCTTGACGCTGTATTCCACAATTTGATTAACATCAATGGTTTTAGTTTCAACCTCTTTTTATTTGCTTACTAGTTAAGCAAATGTCAGAGCAATGAGGTGTTAAGGTTGTAAGTAGTGCTAATCGCAGTTTGATATGTCAGTGATATATTGTGGGGCTGCTGATGCACTAGCAGGGGTGTATTCAAAATAGCAACGACTAATATCAGTGATGTTAGTCATATTCGTTACATCATTCGCTCCTTCGGGAGATAGCCGGATACGCTTTGCGCCCACGCCACTGGCCCCGCCTGGTTCAAAGGTAAAACTCCAACTGCCTGCTATATTTAAGACTGCCTCAAGCTCCTGAAAAGCCAAACCCATATTAGGGTTGTAAGCTAAATAGCCATAGCGCGTTGTCACATTGACACCGTTATAATCGATACTGGTATCGGTGCTGCTCGTGTGTTTGTCCTGCAAGTATGCTTCGGAATATATCAAAGCATTAGCTGAGCGGTAAGCCCCCTCTGCTGCCTTCACATTAGACTCTCTGGCATTAGAAGAGAGGTCGATGAATTTAGGTAAAGCGGTCGCGGATAGAATACCGAGTATCGCAATCACAACAATCAGCTCTATTAGCGTAAAGCCAGAAGCTTTTTTATTGATGAGCATCACTGAGGCTGTAGGAACGAACATGCTGTCACTATACAGAAGCTTAAGTCATTGAAATTGTTGAGTATAAGGTGAATTTATTTTTAATTCTTTCCAAAGCATTAGAAAATACAATTTCTGTCGTTAGGCCACTGACTAAAATATCAGCATAACTATACTAATTTTATAGTTGTTAGCTTTGCACAAAAGTTATAGTGTATAGTTTAATTTATGGTAAATGGTTATAAGGAAGAGCGATGCATCGTAAATTCGTAATCAGCAGTACATTGCTATTGTTAGCATTAAGTGTAAAACCTGCTTTTGGACATGGGGATCAAATCCATATTCATCTGCCTAAAGATTCACCTACCAGTCAACAACAACGGAAGCCAGCTGATAAGAAAACCACTAATAAAAGTAATAGAAGCTTTGGTAGTCAGTATCGCATGGCACCGAGCAGCGATGGTGGCAGTAGTATAGGTGATGTTGTCACTAACGGTAGTGACGTTTCGCAATACGATATTTACGATGAGGATGATAGCACTTCGATTTATACACCTGAGAAGAGTGAATCTTTTGAGGAAGTGTATGATTTAGATTTTGAGTAAGTGTTGCTTGAGTGATTAGTGCCTACTTACAATCAATCGAGCCTGAAACCATTGATTCTCATTTTGAAACCACATAACGTTAAATTAGGTGGTATCACGATACTACAGACTTTAATTACCAGCTCTCACTAAGAGGGGTAACTCAAGATGAAAGCCCTCGTCTTTTTTGACTGACTGGAATGGAGCCATCCTCATTAATGTTAACCTTTATTGACTCCCTTGAACTCCCAAAAATTTCCGATATTGTCCATACCAACCACACGAACCTTTTTATCCTCTTTTATCATTGAACTCAGCTGTTCAAAATATTCTTTATTTTGGAAAAATCTCTCAGTGATCTTTTCAGGATCGCCACCGCAAGCCGATGATAAAAGTACTAAGAAGAAATAAAGGGTTCGAATTTTCATATTCACCTAATAGTGTGGTACGAAGCACGCAGTCCTACATGTCGATATTAGAAGCAATCCTAGATAATTATCTAGGGGTTGGCTGTGTGGTTGCAAGTCATTGTTATTTAATTGTTATATTGAATGTTTATGATTTGTAATTCCATTAACTAGGACAGTATCCTAATTAATGGAATGCAATATTTAGTTTAATATGTCTAAGCCAGCCTTTTTACGGTCTATTGAAAACCATATGCTCGTTCATCGCGATAGTAAACGTACAATAAATAAAACTTTGCTATGAATGTATTCGTTTATGCTACTTAATCATAAATTGAATAGTGTGAACAGGCGGTTGAATAGAGGTTTTTGATAGAAGTGCACCACGTAGTAGTCGCTAAGCGGTGTGTTTGTATGAGAGTCTTTTGAGGCCTTGTATTTGTTAAATGTTTGAGCACCCAAACTTCAATTGTTTACTGGTTTTAAGTGCCGATCGAAGAATTCTTTCGTTAATTCCGCAACTTTTGGATCCTTAAAATTACCATGGCCGCCATCTTTTACGAGGTATAGAGAGGCTTCTACGCCAGCTTTGTCGAGGGCGCTTTTTAATAACAGGCTTTGTTGATAAGGCACGAGTTTATCCTTGTCTCCATGCACGATGAGAAAAGGCGGTGTTTTGTCGGACACATAAGTGATCGGGTTTGCTTTTGCCACTTGCGCTTTATTTTGTTGGATAGGCCCACCGATTAACGCTGATTCGGGAGAGTCGGGGGCGTTGTGATTAAGGCTATCAGGTAGGCTTTGCGCATCCATCTGTAGGAAGTCAGTAGGGCCATAATAGTCCACAACGGCTTGGACTTGGCTGGATACGCCTGCGTGCGCATCCGTTTCAAAGATTTTCATACCGCCCGTCGTGCCTAGCATAGCCACTAGGTGACCACCTGCCGAGCCTCCCCATGCGGCAAAACGTTTAGGGTTGAGATGATAGGTGGTAGCATTGGCACGTAGCCAGCGCACTGCTTTTTTAACATCTTCGATCTGAGCTGGAAAGAGAGCATGTTGGCTTAGGCGGTAATTAATACTGGCTACTGCATAGCCGGCTTGTACAAATTCTAATGGCGCGTTGTCCTTATTGCCAGCGCGAAATGCGCCGCCATGCACCCAGATAATTAGGGGAAGCAGGGTTTTGTTGTTTGGCAAGTAAAGGTCCAGCTTTTGCCGCTCATGTCCATGGGCGACATAAGCAAGGTTGGAATAGACTGTGATGTTTTCGTGCTTCTGCAATTGAGTTTTCGAGCTGCTCCCCGCCCAGCTATTTGATACACAGTACGTTGTACTCAATATCATGATTATCAGAAAATCTCTTATTGTTAACAGTCCCATATCAAACATTCATATTCATTGTGGAGTTGGCCGCTGATTGATCATAGCATCGTCCAGTGTGGGATTTGCCAATCTTACTTAGTTTTTATAACGCGCATGATACGAATCATTGGTATTTCATCGAAGTGTTACTTAGCTTTGTTAAAATAAAGAGTGATTAAAGGACATATTGACTTGAAGATAAGCCTGTTAAAGTGTCTCCTGTCCTTAAAAAAATCCGTTTTAATTTTAAATGACTTAAGTATGAAAAAACTAACACACACACTTTTTCGCAATACTTTATTCGCAGTATTGCTCAACGCAGCGATGCTTGCATCTGCAGAGGATGCGAGTACTTGGCAGCAACAAGGCCAACAAGCACTCAAGCAAGCCTTGAGCATGCAAGCCAATACTAAAAAAGCTAAGAATGTGATTTTGTTTGTGGGCGATGGTATGGGTATGTCTACCATCACGGCAGCACGGATTTTTGCAGGGCAGGCCAAAGGTTTGAGGGGAGAAGGGCATCAGCTCTCATTTGAAAAATTCCCTTACTTAGCGCTGTCTAAAACCTATTCAGCAGACCAGCAAACACCAGATTCTGCGCCAACGATGTCGTCAATGATGACAGGGGTAAAAACGAATCACGGGATGCTATCAGTCAGCCAATCGGTCAAGCCAAAAGAAAAAAATGTGGCCTTGGTACAGCAAGGCAGTATGGAAACTTTACTAGAGTCAGCCGAGAAAAAAGGCTTGGCAACCGGTATTGTGACTACAACACGCATTACACATGCGACGCCTGCTGCGACTTATGCACACACTAGCAATCGCAACTGGGAGAATGATGGCCAGTTACCAAAGCAAACCGCATTGGCCGATATTGCTGCACAGCTCATTGCGCATTACCCAAGTAAGGACGGAGACGGTATTGAAGTGGTTTTGGGCGGGGGGCGTAAAAACTTTTTACCAGTTACCACACCTGACCCTGAGTACCGTGACAAAAAAGGCAAACGCAAAGATGGGCGTAACTTGATCACAGAATACAAAGCGAAAACAGGCGCAGATTATGTTTGGAACAAAGCGCAGTTTGATGCAATTGACCCAGCTAAGACAACACGTTTGCTAGGCTTGTTTGAACGGTCTCACTTGAAATATGAAGCGGATCGTAATAAAGATACAGCAGGTGAGCCATCGCTCGCGGAGATGACCAGCAAAGCAATTGATATTTTGGCAAACAATCAAAATGGATATTTTTTAATGGTAGAGGCAGGGCGTATTGACCATGCCCATCATGCGGGCAATGCCTATCGTGCGTTAAAGGATACGGCCATGTTGTCAGATGCAGTGGAGATAGCTGCCTCAAAAGTAAATCTTGCAGAAACGCTAATCATCGTCACCGCTGACCATAGCCATACGTTTATTATCAGCGGCTACCCTGAACGCGGCAATCCAATCTTGGGCAAAGTCAAAGCCCCAGGTGCTGATAAATTCGCTAAGGCTGCAGATGGAAAACCCTATACGACGCTTGGCTATCACAATGGCATGGGCTATCACGCGCACAACGATGATGACGAAACACCAGATCACAGAGATCGAAATAGTAAACCCCAAGTGGGGCGCGTGAAAGACCTGACGAATGTCGACACTACACTACCAAACTATCATCAAGAAGCCGTTGTGCCTCTGCAATCAGAAACCCATGCAGGTGAAGATGTGCCGATTTATGCGATTGGTCCGCAAGCACATTTATTCCATGGCACGCAGGAGCAGACTTTTATCTATTATGTGATGCGTCATGCGCTTGGCTTGGATAAATAGTAGTACATTTATTCCCTCTGCGCATTCGCGCACAAATATTGCTTAGCTAAACTAGTCGCCACAAAAACGAATCACGTCAAACTGATTTAAAACTGCTGTGAATTCATTGGCCTGATCGGGCCATTGATCACAGGCGAGGCAGGAGTAAACTTTATCTATAGCGCGATTCTTCTGATATCCATCGGTTGAAATCCTCAGGTAGGGTTATAAAAATCTCTAATCCCAACACAATCTGCCTTACTGCCGCTCTAATCGTCAGTTAACGCCATCACGGCCGTTTGCGACATTTAAAAATGTACATGTATTAGCAAGGAGTATATTAAATGTCTACCAAGTTAAGTACGCAGGACACTGAGCCTTCAGCAGATATTTTTGATCTTTATCAAAAAACGTATGCAGAAAAACAACCTGAAACCATTTCACTATTAGCGTTTTTAGACCGCTGTAAAAGTGACAAGATGACCTATGCCAATTGGGCAGAGCGTCTGCTCGATGCGATTGGTGAACCAGAAATTATCGATACGCCCAAAAAGAGTGCCTCCATGGCGCGTGTGTTTGCGGGCAAAAAAGTCGCACGTTACCCTACCTTTTCTGATTTTTATGGGATGGAAGAGACTATCCAAGAAATCGTAAATCATATCAAAGGCGCTGCAGCGGGTACCGAGTTTAAAAAACAAGTGTTATATCTACTAGGGCCTGTGGGTGGTGGTAAATCATCACTGGGTGACCACATTAAAACCCTGATGGAAAAAAACCCCATCTATGTGTTGCAAGCCAAACAGCAAGGCAATTACCCGCTGACCTCACCGATTAATGAAAGCCCATTGAGCTTGTTTGATACCGATGAAAGACGTGCCTTTGTGAGCGAGCGTTATGATGTGCCGGATAGCCATATGAAAATGGGCATGTCACCGTGGGCGATTAAACGTCTCAAAGAGGCTGGCGGTAATATTGATGATGCCTTTGAGGTGGTTAAAATCTGGCCAGATGCACGTAATAAAGTGGCTGTGGCTAAGGTTGAGCCGGGGGATGATAATAATCAGGACATTACAACTCTCACGGGTAAATTAAACATCAATATGCTGGGAGAAGAGGGCATCGAGCAGGACGATACCGATGCTTATTCATACTCTGGCGGCTTATCTGTGGCTAATCAGGGGGTGATGGAATTTGTTGAGATGTTTAAAGCGCCACTCAAAGTGCTCAACCCGCTCTTAGAGGCGACGCAATCAGGACATTACAATACGACAGAAGGCAATGCCTCTGTACCATTTTCGGGCTTGATTTTGGCGCATTCTAACCAGACAGAGTGGGATGCCTTTGCATCAGACCGTAAGAATGAAGCGATTTTAGATCGTATCAATATCATCAAAGTGCCATACACGATGCGTATGTCTCAAGAGGCTAAGATTTATAAAAAAATGTTGGCTGAAAGTAATTTGGCCGCGTTGCCAATTGCACCGCAATCGATTGAGCTGTTAGCACAATTTAGTGTGATGAGCCGCATCCAGCAAGATACGGATGGGTTCGTAGCACAGTTTGAGCCAGACATTGTCGCGAAGGTGAAAGACGGCAAAATCGTTGAGGGTGCAAAAAAATCTGTACCACAAATCAAAGACCTGCGTGATGTGACGCCTAATGATGAGGGCATGGATGGCATCTCTACGCGTTTTGCTTTCAAAGTGTTATCACGCACGTTTAATTCACGTGCCAATGAAGGCTATTACGAAGCTGATCCTGTACTCATGATGGAGACATTGCAAGACAGCATTGACAAAGATGGCACCATTAACGTGGCGAAGAAAGAAAAATACACCAACTTTATTGCCAATTATCTGATGCCTGCCTACACCGAGGAAATCACCAGAGAAATCACCATGGCTTACACTGGGGCGAATGACCAGATGTGCCAAAACATGTTTGACCGCTATATCGATATGGCGAGTGCTTGGCTCGATGATGAGGCATTTGATGACCGTGAAGTGAGTGGTGAGCTGCTAGATAAAGAAAAACTCAACAGCAAGCTGGTGGAGTATGAGCGCCCAGCTGGCATTGTGAACACCAAAGATTTTCGTGATCAAGTGACACGCTATGTGCTGAAGCAAGAGAAAAAAGGCCATACCGTCAAATGGGACTCTTACGGCAAAATGGCGACGGTGATTCGTGAGAATCTCGCACGCAAAATGAGTGATGCCTTGCCACATATTAAGTTTGAAGCGGTGCGCAACGATGAAGAGGCGATTAAAGCACACGAAAGCTTTGTGACTAATATGAAAGACAAAGGCTACACCATGTCGATGATTAAACGTGCGGTTAGCGTTTATGAGCGTTCTTTAGGTTAGTTGTTTTAAAGGTTTTTGATGATGTAATACAAAGACAAGGTGTGCCATGCAAGTAGTCAGAGACAGAAGAAATGAAGCCAAAGGGCGGTTTAAAAGCAGCCGTCAGCGCTTTATTGATCGTAATGCTCCAAAGATCAGAGAAGCGATTTACAAAAAAATCGGCAAAGGCCATATCGAGGATATCGGCAAGGGCGGTGCAGATGTTTCGATCCCTAGTGACGGTATTAAGCAGCCCCGTATCCGCCATGGCAAAGGCGGTGTGCATGAGCGTGTCATCCCTGGCAATAAAGAATATGAAGCGGGTAAAAGAATCCCTAGACCACCAGAAGGCGAGGGCAAAGGCTCGGGTGATGGTAAGGCTTCAAAAGAAGGTGATGGCGCACAAGATGATTTTGTTTTTCACATTACCGAAGACGAGTTTCTCAACTTTGTGTTTGAAGACTTAATGTTGCCTAACCTTGTCAAAGAAGCCGGCAAGGATATGCAAGATGTGAGTTATGAGCGTGCTGGCTATATGAATGAAGGCGGGCCTAGTAAGCGTGACTTAGTGCGCTCTAGTGGTAATCGCATCAGCCGAGTCTCAGTCACCTCTAAGAATTTTGATCGCAAAATCCTCGCAGAATTACGTTTGCAATATGATGTCGCTCGTAGCTATGACCCTGATTACAAGATGTCTGATTTGCAATTAGATGATGCGTTTGATGCACAAAGATTGCACGATAAGATCATTGCGCTGGGTGATGCGATTGATACGATCAAGCAACAAACAACCCAAACCCTCAGTACATCGGATGTTGCTTTTTTTGAAAGCTCTGACCAAAAACTCATCAAACTCGCGCGTAAAAAAGGCCTAATCCCTAAATGGAATGAGTCGGTGGATATGGAATACCGCCGTCATGAAGAAAAACCCAAGCCTAAAAACCAAGCTGCGATGTTTTGTGTGATGGATGTTTCTGGCTCGATGACAGAAGAGCGCAAGGCTAATGCAAAGCTTTTTTATTGGCTGCTGAGCAAGTTCTTAAATCGTAAATACGAGAAGGTGGATATTATTTTTATTCGCCATACAGAAGTGGCTGATGAGGTGGACGAAGAGACCTTTTTTACCGATACCAAAACAGGCGGCACCGTGGTCTCCAGTGCGCTGGAAAAAATGAATGAAGTCCTGGAGGAACGCTATCCCTTAGAAGACTGGAATATCTATACCGCACAGGCTTCAGATGGTGATAATTGGCAGGATGACACGCGGTATTGTGTAGAGCTTCTCAAGACGATGTTGCCCAAAGTGCAGGGTTATTTTTACACTGAGACGAAAGAGCGCAACGGCAGTGACTTGTGGTCTGACTATAAAAAAGTCATGGCGGAGTTTAGCGATCGCTTTTTTATGGGGCGTATTCGCAAAAAAGACGATATCTGGCCGATCTTTCGCGAGTTTTTTTCCAATCAAGAAACGTATGAAACCGGCCCGCAGCGCAGTGCTGCTTTTGCACAGTTTGCGCCCAGTAATCAGCAAGTATGATGGAGTTCACGCATGCCAGTCGATAACGAAATAATCAAGCAATCCATCAATGAGGTGCTTAAGCATTATGCAGAAGGCTGGGATGTCTTTAAAAATGCCAAAAGCTGGGAGCATCCCGTTAATATCAGGCTGGGCTCAGAATCGGTAGAGGGCTTGCCAACGACTTGGATGGATTTGGCCGAAAAAGTCATTGGCATTATCGCCAAAGAAAAATACGGATTGGATTGTTATGACAATATGATCGAAATGATCGGTACAGAAGAGATGCTGGATAATTATGCCAGTGCTGGCTTGCCGATTAATTACGAGCATTGGTCTTTTGGCGTAGAGCGTGAGCAATTAGAAAAGCAATTTCGCGCAGGCAGTATGGGGCTGGCTTATGAGATTGTGATCAACTCTGATCCCGTGATTGCCTACAATATGGATAGCAATTCACCTTTGATGCAGCTGCTGGTCATTGCGCATGCTTCCTTTGGACATAATTCCTTTTTTAAAGGCAATCATATGTTTAAAGAGCACACACAAGCCAAAACAATCATGAGCGACCTGCGGGATATGCGTGACTATATCCATGCTTGTGAGGCTAAATATGGGTTTAAAGAAGTGGAGCTATTGCTCGACTCTTGCCATGCGCTAAAGTCTCAGGGTGTAGATCGCAGTAAACATACAATCAACAAGCAAACCAACAAGGGCAAAGCGCAATCTGATGCGAACAAAAAGACAGAAGTCTTTGGCAGTGAATTTGATAATAAAATCTTCAGCGGTATTCGCAGTAAAAAAGAATTTGAATCAACAAAAGCGCCAGACCCGCGTGAGCCAATCGCCATTGATCATGAAGAGAATTTATTAACCTTTATCGCAGATCATTCGCCTGAGCTGCCAGATTGGAAGCGCAATGTGATGAGAATGGTGGCGAAGCAAGCACAGTATTTTTATCCGCAAATGCAGACCAAAGTCATGAATGAAGGGTGGGCCAGCTTTTGGCATTACACACTGATGCATGACATGGCTGATTTGGATCTGATTGATGATGGCATGGTGCTGGAGCTTGAGCACTCGCAATCAAGTGTGTTGATGCAGCCAGCCTATGATTCACCTTATTTCAACGGGCAATTTAACCCTTATGCACTTGGATTTGCGATGTTTACTGACATTAAGCGCATGTGCGAGCAGCCGACTGAGGAAGATCAGCAATATTTTCCTTACGTGGTAGGGAATGAAGATTGGCTGGGCGTGCTCAAAAGTGCCATGGAAGATTTTAAAGATGAGAGTTTTATCGAACAATATCTGTCTCCTAAAGTCATGCGTGATTTTGATATGTTTGCAGTGCGCGATGACAATCTCAAAGATTATCAAGAAGTGTCTGCAATTCACGAGACCAATGGCTACGACCATATCAGAGTCGCGCTGGCGGCTGAGTATCGCACCGAGAACATGCAGCCAGTGTTAGAGGTCTGTCAATACAATCAATCCACAGATCGCGCCTTAACCATTGAGCATCGCCTGTTTAATGGACGTCCGCTACATGATGATGAAATGGAAGCGATCATGAAGCATTTACATGTTTTGTGGGGGCATCCAGTGATTATCGACAGTATCAATACGCATGATGGTAGGCTTTATGACCGTTTTACCTGTCCAGAAGATTATCGAGGGCCTTAAGCGTTGTAACTGTTCTCCATTTACAATAACGATAGTAGGGCAGTGACTCCCACTGACTCTGTTACATTTTGCGGCTTATGTTTGCAATTGAAATGTTGGAAAACTTAAGCACCTTTTCATTAATTCTCACTTTCTATCCCACAGAATCAAGCGACTACACTGACAAGTCTTTATCAGCAGTAGCTATGGTTTCACACGGTGCCTTTATGGCATATTTTCTACACATTCAATTGCTAATATGCATTGTTTGAACAGCACGGCAAACCAATTTTTTTAAGCTTTTTATTGTGATCAAATACGCAATTGAAATAATCAATAAAGGCATATTCTTAATTTATTTAATTTTTTTGCATCTAGATGGATTTTTCAAGCGTCTTTATTATTGAGTACTTACATTAGTAAAAGCGCTGAGACTTCAATCATAAAACACGAGACGGACTGATTGAAAGTACTCTAAATACTCTTTGCGCTTATTGCAGCGTGCGCTGTGATTGGCACAATAAAGGCAATGGCAGATGGGCTGGTGAGTGAAGAACGTAGCAATAGCTAACACATCTAACTAGATGGGCTACATATAAAGATGGAATGTAAATTGCTTTTGTTAATTAATGTTAACCCTTTGGGGTTGATTCAATATAGTGCAACCAACATAGCTTATGCAAGGTGGGTTCGAAGTGTCATTTGAGAGTGTAAATAACAGGTTTAGCTTCATTGTTGAGCAAAATCCGAACAAGCCAGCGGTTTGTTTCAACAACACGGTCATTTCATACGCGGAGTTAGATCGGCGAGTCCATACGATTGCAACGCTACTGTCTATATATCAGCCTACTGAACCGCAAGCATTACCTTTAGTGGCTTTGTTGATTGATCATAATGCAGAGATGGTCACAGCAATGTTATCCACTTTAGTCGCAGGTTGTGCTTATCAACCTTTGGATACGAGTTTTCCAGATGAGCGCTTAGAAAAATTACTTAGCACGAGCCAGCCGTTTTTAGTGATGACATCAAGTCGGCATTCTGAGCGTGTGAGTGCACTGGTTTCTGATCGAGTAAAAGTGGTCATTATTGATGAGATACATATTGAAGATACCCCTCCAATTCAGACTAGTACTGATGCAAATGCCGCAGCTTATATGCTCAGTACTTCGGGTACAACAGGCGAGCCTAAGTGTATCTTGCATACACAACAAAGCTTGCTAAGAGGGGTGTGCCATTACCTGCAAGATTTTGCTGTCACGCCAAAAGATCGTATTGCATTAGTCTTGCCTTGTACTTACACACCTGCAATTTTTTGTACATTTGGCGCCTTACTCTCTGGTGCGTCGTTACATGTGTTTGATTTAAAAAATCAGACCATTGAAGACATGGCCGAATGGTTGGCATCAGAGCAGATTACATTGCTTTATAGTTCACCGACAATCTTTAGACGCCTAATGCATGAATATGCAGATAAGGTTTACCTGCAAGCCATCAGAAGTATTCAACTTGCGGGTGAGCCGCTCTTTAAAAGTGATTTAGAGGCGTATCAAGCAAGTTTTGCGGACCAGTTTTCGCTATATAACGGCATGGGCACGACCGAGACGAGTTGTTTGACGCGCTTTTTTATCAATGGCGAAACGGTGATCGATGGTCAAAGTGTGCCGATTGGTAAACCCTATGATGATGTTGAGATTTCCATTGTAGATGAAAGTGGCCAAATTGTGCCTCAGGGCCAAGAAGGTGAGTTGGTTGTGAAAGGTGATTGTATTGCACGCGGCTACTTTCTGCGCCCAGAGCTCAGTAAAAGCTTCAATATTCCTGACAATATTGGCGAAGCCATTACTTATCACACTGGAGATCGGGCCAAGCTTAATGATCAAGGAGAGATCATCCATCTTGGTCGGCTAGATGGTCAAATCAAATTACGTGGGCAACGGGTAGAGCTCACAGAGATCGAGGCAACGATACTCCGCAGTGGTTTGGCGACTGAAGCGGTCGTTTGTCTCAATCAAAATGACGGCCATGCCTATTTATCTGCTTTTTTTCAGCCAGAGGTAGAAATCGGTTTGATAAGGCAATATTTGTCTACTCAACTACCACCTTTTATGATACCTACGCGCATGGTGGGCATGCAAACATTACCGACCAATACTTCTGGCAAGGTTGATCGGCTAGCACTGAGTCATTACAGCTTCAAGCCAGATGCGACTGATGGACCTGATGCGCATAAGCCAAAAGATGTGATTGAGTCAAGAGTGATCAATGCTTTTCAGCAAGTGCTCAACAAAGACCCAATGGCAGCAAATAGCAATTTTTTTGATCATGGAGGCGACTCACTTAAAGCGGTAGAGCTCGCCATAATTTTGCAGCAAGCTTTAGGTATACCAATCAATATATCCGTGTTGATTGAGTCACCAACACCGCGCTTGCTGGCAAAGAAAGCACGCGAATTACTGCACGCAGATGGTGCAAATCATTTGATCAGATTTGAGGATGAAGACTACCAAGCGGGTAGGGCTGAAAACGCTATCCCTATCTTTTGTATCCCTGGTTTGTATGGCGATGCACTTTCTTTTCGGGCATTTGCCCCAGAAATGCTCAGTGCACGTCGCGTTTATGCACTAGAGTACCCAGGCTTTGATGGCAATGCGATTCAATTTAACACGCTGGCTCAGTTAGTTGGTATTTGTTATGAGTCGATTCAGAAAGCTTACCCCAAAGGTGCGATTGCGCTAGTTTGTTATTCGATTGGCGGTGTTGTTGGCTTTGAGCTATCTCGGCGTTTTATAGAGGCAGGACGTGAAGTGCGTCTCCTAGCAATGTTGGATTGCTACGCGCCACTAGGTATTCAAATTAGGCACATTAGAGATTACGGCCGATATCTTGTGAATAAGGTCAAAGACAAAGTATTACCCAGTCGCCACAATCATGCACAAAGTCTTATTGACCACCGACGTGAAGAAGTCAATATTGCATTAGGAAAAGCAGTTTTTCATTATCGACCTAAGCCACTCAGTCTTGAAAATATGTTGCTGGTTGTGGCTAAAGATCAACCGCCAGCACTTGGGTTTTATAATAACCATGTGCAGTGGGATAGCTTGGTAGTGAATGGTTATCAACGTGTTGAAGTGGATGGTGATCACCTATCAGTCATTATGCCAGAAAAAGCAGCCCAAATGACTCGTTTGATCAATGAACGGTTGCAGCCTTTTGAGGACGCGCAAGGAACAATAAGCAGCTCGCAAAAAGTGCAGCCTTTCTTAGCGGACACTTGGATGATTAGCGAGAGTGATCATTTATCGGTGTTGTCAGTGGACAAGGAGAGTGTTAAGCAGTCGCAACGTAGTTTACTGAGTATAGCTGAGCAAATGACGAGCCGATTAGAGCACCATATCAATGATCAGCTAGAGCCAAGAGTGATCAATAGCCAGCAAAGAGGGCGTTATTATTATCGTAAAGTGGCATTGCAAGGCAGACAATCTCAGAGATCTGTTGCCATTGCTGCTATACGGATTGCAATGGATGCATTACCACCTAGTGCGGTAGAGGAAGTCGTTAATATTAAAGAACCATTCGGCAAAATATTATCCAAAAACGCCATTCAGTATCAGTGCGAGCTAGCTTCAGTCTTTCAAGCAGCTCCTGATAAAACGATGCAACACGAATTTCAGTTAGCCAATAGTGAACAGCACTTGTTTGGCCGCTGTAATCAGTTTAAGAATATGCAAGGTAGGGTGCTGGCTGATGTTGTAGAGGTATTAGCACCTTGGGTGTAG
>CAZCBF010000037.1:0-15868 GCA_964496895.1 uncultured Methylophilaceae bacterium
GGGATGTTGATATTTTTGATGTCGTTGATTCGATTTACCCAAAAGATTTAAGAAAAGGTCAGTCATAGAATATTCAAGGAGATTGCGATTTTAACAAGATTAATTATTTTCAAACAATGGCACTCTATTTGCTGCTAAAACATTAACCAACTCTTTTTAATTAATTACATCAATGATAAAAATCAATCACTTAAAGGTTACTTTTGGGGAATTTACTGCCGTTAACAACCTCGATTTGAATGTGAATAAAGGTGAGCTATTTGGTTTTCTTGGACCAAATGGGGCGGGCAAAACAACCACTATTCGTGTCTTGACGGGTAGTTTGAAGTCAACAAGTGGAGATGTGGCGATTGATGGTTTTTCACTACATCACGATTTTAATCATATCAAACGGATTATCGGTTATGTGCCCGATACTGAAAACCACATCGAAGATTTCACTGGGCGTGAAAACCTACAACTCTACGCAGACATTTATCGCATCTCTCATACCGCTGTGGACGAATGGTTAGCGAAGTTGCAGCTCACCGAAGCAGCAGATTTAAAAGTGGCTAATTACTCCAAAGGCATGAAGAAAAAGTTGCTGATTGCGCGTGAGTTGTTGCACGAGCCTAAGCTGATCTTTTTTGATGAGCCGACTGCAAACCTGGATGCACATTCGGTTTTGCTAGTGCGTAAGTTATTGCAAGAGCAGTCGAAAAAAGGCACGACGATTTTTTTAACCACACATGATATGCAAGAGGTGGAAGAGATTTGTGACCGTGTGGCGATTCTTGCCAAAGGTAAGCTGATCGCTTGCGAAACACCCACTGCGTTTATCACCCGCCATGCTGAGCGTTTTTGTGATGTGCAATATGACGAAGCTGGCGAGACGGTGCGCAGGACGTTTCATCTAGATGATGCAGCGGATAAGCAAGTGCTATCAAATATCATCACTGAGAAAAACTGCGTGCGCGTGCATTCACGCGAGTTTAAGTTTGAAGATGTATTTAAAAAATTAACCGGTGATGTTTACC
Source organism: uncultured Methylophilaceae bacterium (assembly GCA_964496895.1). Taxonomy (GTDB): domain Bacteria; phylum Pseudomonadota; class Gammaproteobacteria; order Burkholderiales; family Methylophilaceae; genus Methylotenera. Next base: position 1,017 of record CAZCBF010000037.1, read on the forward strand.
AGTAAGGCGACTATGTTTTTTCATCACTTACGTATTTTTTATCTCAAAGAATTTAAACGCTTAAAGCATAATCCCGCAGCCTTAATGGCAGTTGGGTTGATGATTATCATGGCGTTTTTGATTAATGTTGAGTCTAATTCGATACAAAAAAGCAAAAAGATCGCGAAAGCAGCACCTTGTGTGGTGGCCTATGATCAAGCCTCACCATTGATTGCTCACTTGAAGCGCAATAAACATCCTAAATTGCCGATTCGCTTCATCAAATCCGAATTTGAGCTGACGAGCAAGAGTCATGTACTATACCCGCGCAACACCAACTGCGCGGCTGAGATTAGCTTTAGTCAAGGTAAAAGAACCCAAGTGAATATCATCTTTAGAAATTCACTCAAAGATCAGGCGCGTATTCACGGCCTGAGTCGCTGGCTGCTCTCTAATGCTGCGGCGTTTTACAGTAATTTTAATATTAATCAGCAGGTTGCGCCTTTCACCGCAAAAGCGAATAGTGCCACAAAACAAAAGCCCAGCTTTGATTTAGGTAATAAAAACGCCAAGAGCATGGTGAGCGCCATGTTGCTTTTTTCAACGCAATTTTTTATCTGCTGCGCCTTATTCCTCTCACTGACGGCTAACGAAAAAGAAAAAGGGGTTATCAACGCATTAGCGCTCACCACTGCTAGTACCAAGCAGATTTTATTTGCCAAATATTTGTTTCACTTATCTATTTCTTTGGTCGCCAGTATCATCGTCTTGCTGATTTTAGATACGCACCGTGTGATGCAACTCACGCCACTGCTGGCTTGGATACCTTTGATCGCCCTCACCAGCATTAACTTAACTTCAATCGCTGCCATTATTGTCAGCTTTAGTAAGACACAAACCTCTGCCAGTCTATTTGGCTTTTGTTATCTGATGTTAGTCGGCGTGGTGTTTGCACTGTCTAAGCAATTTTTTGGCTTTGCGATTTTAAAGCAGCTGATGTTTGAAAACCATGCGATTACGCTATATAAGGTATTAATGGCAGGCCCAAATGGACGCGATACCGCTGAAGCGATTCAAGTGGTGTTTGGCGGCGCTTACTTTGTCTTTATCACACTGGTGCTGTTTGTGATTGCCAGCATTATCTGGGTGAAAAAAGTCACCCGAAACTAGAGGCTAAAACAAACCCGCCTGCGCTGGAGGAGGTGCCTCTCTGAGCGCATCAAATTCGATTTCGAAGATTTTTAGTTTACCTCGACAAGGCATTAGCGGCAGCGGTTGCGCCTGATCAAATAAAAATCCGTAAGCACTCGGTGGCAAATGGTCATAACTGGTGCGCTGCTCCTCGCTTAAATGAGAGGGCAGTTTGTTTGACTGAAAACACCCTACCATTTGTGCAAAGCCAACCACCCCACCAAACTGCATTTTGTCTTTTGGCGGCAACGGTAAGTCAGTTTGATCGACTAGGTAATCATAATATTCTTCATATAAGCCCTTGCTGGCGTGAATCAACATCTGGCCGCTATAATCGGTACCCCACGTACGGTCATCTACCAATAGATAGCCATTGGCAATCAGCCAAGCAAAAGGTTGTTTGAATGAAAGTGCCTTAACGACCCCTTTAGGAAGTGTGCTTGCGCGACTAAATGTCATTGTTTAAATCTGTGCTATGGATGTAATGTTTGCAATTTTAATCTGTTTAACGATGACATGGTTGAACCTTCTTTCAAGAAATGCACCTGCTAGCCGATAGCCTTATCTAGTTATTTTATCTCTGCATAGATTTCAAAACAAAGACTTATCGAAAACATTTGAAATTTTACATTAAATTTTAATGACGCTAGCGTTTAGCGCCTTTATACATCTTGTTTCATTTATTACAAAATGAAACATTTGTAAGGTTACATTGACGTTAAAATGTCGGACTTTTAAACGATTTAACCTTGTTTGTAAGGTTAAATTACTGCTCTTTAACAAGATAAAATTATTGTAAATACAACGTAACATTTGTATAAAAATGCGGTCTATTCAATTACTGTTGAGTACAACGTAGTTTAATGATTACCTAAGTTCAGTCGTCAATTGTAAACATGTCACAAGCGTTCACTTCTGCTATCAGCGACCAAAGTCAGACGGGTGCAAAACCTGATCTACTAGACACTGCTGGCTGGGAGGTTTTGGACACGCCTGATCAATGGCGTTTATTTAGTCAAGATGTGACTGAAGCAGATGAAAGCGCTTTAGTTGAATCACAATTTTTACTAGAAGGCTTACATTGTGCCGCTTGTGCCGGCATTATTGAAAGTGGCTTACTAGCCAAGCCTGGTATTAAACGTGCACGGGTCAGTCTCTCTAAAAATCGTGGTGTCATCGTTTGGTCTCCAGACCAAACCAAACCATCTCGCATTTTGCAAATCGTTCATGAACTAGGTTATTCCGCAAGCCCTGCGACACAGCTAAGTCATCACAATCAAGTGATGGATGCGAAGCGCAAAGCGTTTTGGCGCTGGATGGTTGCTGGCTTTTGTGCGATGCAAGTCATGATGTATGCAGTCCCTGGATATTTATCTAATCCAGGAGACATTTCAAACGAAATGTCTAGATTACTGCATTGGGCATCATGGCTCATGAGCTTACCAGTGTTGTTATTTTCAAGTCAGCCTTTTTTTAGAAAGGCATGGTTTGATTTAAAACATTGGCGTGTCAGTATGGACTTACCGCTCGCGATTGGTATTGTCATTACCTTTACACTGAGCAGTCTAGCCACCTTTAAGCCAGATGGCTGGTGGGGTAATGTCGTTTACTTTGACTCGATGACGATGCTGGTGTTTTTCTTACTTTCTGCGCGTTTGATCGAAGCAAGGCTACACAGCCAGACACTCGGCGCATTAGAAACGCTACTCAACCGGCTTCCTGAGAGCACTACGCTGATGAAAGCGGATGGTAGCCACGTACGTGTGTTAAACCAACAGTTAGCAACAGGTGACATTGTGCAAGTCGCGAAAGGCGAAGCTTTTCCTGCTGACGGCACCATCACGCTAGGCGCGACACAGGCGGATGAAGCACTGTTGACGGGTGAATCGATCGCAATAGACAAACCATTACATGCCTCTGTGATTGCAGGCAGTTACAACTTAAGCAATACCGTACACATACAAGTAGAGAAAATCGGCGACTCTACGCGTTATGGTCAGATTATGCAGCTTATTGAGCAAGCCTCAATGGATAAACCAAGGCTATCCAAACTGGCTGACCAAATTGCAAAGCCGTTTTTAATTGTCGTCCTTGGCAGCGCATTTGCTGCAGCGGCAAGTTTATGGGGACAAGACCCCGCAAAAGCATTAGTCACAGCAGCGACTGTGCTAATCGTCACCTGCCCTTGTGCACTTTCACTTGCAGCGCCTGCAGCAATGCTGGCAAGCGCAAGTGCATTTGTTAAAAAGGGCTTATTAGTCAAAAACCTACAAGCCATTGAAGATTTATCCGTTGTAGACAGTGTCATTTTTGACAAAACTGGCACGTTAACCGCACCATCCATTCGCATTACCCATATCCACACCCGTCAAGGCATCACGTCTAACGAGGCCATGAGCATTGCTAACACATTGGCGCAAACCTCCACCCACCCGATCTCTCTCGCAATTGTTTCCCACTATCAAGCGCAACAAGCAATAGAAGATGTCTATGAAGCAGTAGAGACAACAGAGCATATTGGTCAAGGCATCTCAGCCAGACTACCCCAAACACACCCGGCATCAGGCGCCGTGAGTGGCACTGTAAAACTAGGCTCTGCTGACTTTTGTGGTCACCCAGCGTCTGAAAAGCAAACAGTCTACTTAGCCGATGATCATGGCTGGTTAGCGAATTTTGAATTATCCGAAACATTAAAGCCCAATGCCAAGCCAACCATCGACTGGATCTTAGCCAATGGTTATCGGTGTCAATTATTATCTGGCGACCAAGCAACATCAGTCGCTACCGTTGCAGCGCAATTAAATATTAAGAACTACAGGGCGCATTGCTCTCCAGCTGAGAAACTTAAAACACTTAATAGTGACAAAGCTAAAGGCCATCACATATTGATGGTTGGAGATGGCCTGAATGACGGACCAGTTTTAGCGAGTGCACAGGTTGCAATGGCGATGGGCGAAGGCGTAGCGCTCACACAAGCGTATGCTGACATTGTTCTCACGCATGGTGATATTGGGTTAATCCCACAAAGTTTGTTACAGGCCAAGAAAACAATGCGCATCATTAAGCAAAATATGATTTGGGCTGCACTGTATAACGCTATCTGTATCCCACTGGCTTTTATGGGCTTACTGACACCCTGGCAAGCTGGGCTAGGGATGGCTATCAGCTCATTAGTCGTGATATTTAATGCCTTGCGCTTGAGCAAGCTTACGAATGATTAACACTGCAACAAACCGTTTAGAAAGGGTGATTTTATTATGGATATTTTGTATCTATTGATTCCACTATCCGTATTGATCGGTTTGGTTGTGGTCATAGGACTTTGGTGGGCTATTCACCACGGACAGTTTGACGACGTAGAAGAAGAAGGACGTCGTATTCTCGAAGAGGATCAATAGCCCATTAAGTGGAAATAAATCAATGATTTAAGTGTCGTTTTCGTTGGTGATATTTCATTAAAGATCTACGTACTTACGTAGACTGTTACAACAAAGAAAGATGTTTGAGGAATGGAGTTATGGTTACTAGCACAATTGCATCGACTGAGAGCAGTACGATGACAAATTCTCCCGCAGCCGTCTCTGAAGCGCCACCACGCTTTTATGATGACTATGCCGTGAGAAATTTTGCCATTATGGCAGTGGTTTGGGGTGTTTTGGGTATGTTAATGGGTGTCGTTATTGCATCACAACTCGCATTCCCTGAGCTCAATCTCGGTTTACCGTGGACAAGTTTTGGTCGCCTAAGACCACTACATACTAATCTGGTAATTTTTGCCTTTGGTGGTTGTGCTTTGTTTGCAACTTCATACTATGTGGTGCAACGTACCAGCCAAGCTAGACTCGCTTTTCCACTACTCTCACGCATGTCCTTTTGGGGCTATCAAGCCGTCATTGTTGCGGCGATTATCTCCTTGCCACTCGGCTACACAACCAGTAAAGAATACGCTGAGCTTGAATGGCCTATCGACGTCCTATTGCTGATCGTTTGGTTAATGTATGCCACTGTGTTCTTTGGCACTGTTGCTGCGCGTAAGATGCGACATATTTATGTTGCCAACTGGTTCTATGGCGCATTTATCATCGTGGTAGCAATTCTACATATTGTGAATAGTATGGAAGTCCCTGCAGAATTTATGAAGTCTTACTCTGCCTATGCCGGCGTGCAAGATGCAATGATTCAGTGGTGGTATGGTCATAATGCAGTTGGTTTTTTCCTGACTGCTGGCTTCTTGGGCATGATGTATTACTTTGTCCCTAAACAAGCGGAACGCCCTGTTTATTCTTACCGCCTTTCTATTGTTCACTTTTGGGGCTTAATTTTCACCTATATGTGGGCAGGCTCTCATCACTTACACTACACCGCATTACCTGACTGGACACAATCTGTCGGCATGGCACTGTCTTTAGTACTGCTAGCGCCAAGCTGGGGCGGCATGATTAACGGCATGATGACCTTATCTGGCGCATGGCACAAACTGCGCGATGACCCAATCTTACGTTTTATGATTGTGTCTTTGTCTTTCTACGGCATGAGTACCTTTGAAGGCCCAATGATGGCGATTAAAACGGTGAATGCTTTGTCTCATTACACCGACTGGACCATTGGCCATGTGCACTCTGGCGCACTTGGCTGGGTAGGCTTTATCTCAATGGGCTCTTTATATTTCTTGATCCCAAGGCTTTTTGGTAAAAAAGAAATGTATAGCAGAAAAGCCGTTGAATGGCATTTTTGGTTAGGTACGATTGGTATCGTGCTTTACATCACAGCCATGTGGGTATCAGGCATCACAGCGGGTCTAATGTGGCGTGAAATGAATGATGACGGTACGCTGGCCTACACTTTCGTTGAATCTGTTAAAGCCATGCATCCTTTTTATGTGGTGCGCATGCTTGGCGGCATCTTATACGTCAGTGGCATGATACTCATGCTATGGAACATGATCAAAACGGTACAAGCGGGCCAGGCCATGCGCGCGCGCATTCCTGCGCTTAAAGCACATTAACGCAATACCGTTTTAAAAAAAGATAAGAGACAATTACTATGAGTAACGAAACAAAAACAAACAAAGGGTTTACACACGAAACCATCGAGACGAATAGCTTCTTGATGGTGGTGTTAATCATTATTGTTATTTCATTTGGCGGTCTGGTTGAAATTGTACCGCTGTTTTTCCAAAAATCGACGACAACGCCGATTAAGGGTTTAGTCCCCTACAACGCCATGCAGTTGGCTGGCCGTGACATTTATATTCGTGAGGGCTGTAATACCTGTCACTCACAAATGATTCGCCCGTTTAAAGCCGAAACCTTGCGTTATGGTCACTACTCTGTTGCTGGCGAATTCGTTTACGACCACCCTTTCCTATGGGGTAGTAAACGCACAGGGCCAGACTTGCACCGCGTTGGTACAAAATACAGTGATGAATGGCACCGAATCCATTTAATCAATCCACGTGATTTGGTGCCTGAATCGGTAATGCCAGCTTACCCTTGGCTCGCTGAAGATGAGGTCAACGCTAAACAATTGCCTAACCATATGCGCGCACTCGTGCGTGTAGGTGTGCCTTATACCGAAGAAGATATCGAAGGCGCTACTGAAGCAGTTGAGGGTAAAAAAGAAATCGAAGCACTGATTGCCTATCTACAAGTGCTAGGCACGCATTTAAAGTAAGGGGCTGAGCATGGACATTACTGATTTACGTATTATTTCCACCCTAGCAACCTTTGTAACCTTTATTGCAATCTGGTTGTGGGCATGGTCAAAACCTAAGAAAAAAGACTTTGATGAAGCGGCGAATTTGCCGTTTGAAGGAGAAGAACAATGAGCGACTTTACCAGTGATTTTTGGTCGTATTTTATTTCATTTATCGTATTAGGCGGTATTTTTGGTTGCTTGGCATTACTCTTAGCCACAGCACGTGTGCCAGCTTCGAAATCGGGTGACAACACGACAGGTCATGTTTATGACGAAGATATTGTAGAACTCAACAACCCAATGCCCAAGTGGTGGATGTATCTATTCATCATTTGCTCTGTTTTCTCAATTGGCTATTTGATCCTGTTTCCAGGTCTCGGTAGCAATGAAGGCTTATTCGGCTGGACCAGCTTAAAGCAATACGAAGCTGAAGTGGCAGAGAATAAAGCAAAGATCGCCCCAATCTATGCTAAATACGCAGCAATGGAAGTGCCTGAGGTTGCCCAAGATGAGGCTGCAATGGCAATTGGCGAGCGTTTATTTATGAACAACTGTTCGATGTGCCATGGTTCAGATGCACACGGCAGCAAAGGCTTCCCTAACCTCACGGATAATGACTGGTTACATGGCGGCTCTCCTGAAAAAATTATAGAAACCATTACCGAAGGTCGTCGTGGCATGATGCCGCCAATGATTGCGGCGATTGGCAACACCGATGAAGATGCCAGAAACGTTGCGCATTATGTATTGAGCCTTTCGGGCGCCAAACATGATGATGCTCGCGCAGACATTGGCAAACCTAAGTTTGCAGCTTGTGCGGCCTGCCATGGTCAAAAAGGTGAAGGTAATCAAATGATCGGTGCGCCTAACTTAGCTGACGATATTTGGTTACATGGTTTCGGTGTAGAGGCCATCATGGATCGCATCAAACACGGCAAACAAAATCAAATGCCAGCGCAAGAAGAGCGATTAACAGAAGAACAAATCCACGTATTAGCCTCTTATGTGTGGCGTTTTTCGAACATGCCCGAGGCGGCTAATATGCAATAGTACGTTATGTAATTGTTATCGCTTATTTGCAGCCATATGACACACAGACTGCAAGTAAGCCCTAACGTTTTGCGTAGTGCTATCCTAGGTGCAAACGTTGACCAAAAACAACCCATCCGCTAAAAAAATCATCCCTATTGTGAGCGAGCCTTCGCAAGAACAAATGGTGTTCTTGTATCAGTCCGAAGACAAAATTTACCCACGCAGCACCAAAGGACGTTATACCAACTGGCGCTGGTTAATGGTTTGGATTACGCAAATCGTCTTTTATGGTGTGCCATGGCTCACCTCTGGTAATCGTCAATCCGTTTTATTCAACATGTCAGATCGTAAATTCTATATTTTCGATTTGATTTTATATCCTAAAGATTTGATTTATCTAACGGTCATTCTAATCCTCGCTGCTTTAGCCTTGTTTTTATTCACGACCGTTGCAGGCAGGCTATGGTGTGGATTCTCTTGCCCTCAATCGGTCTATACTAAAATATTTTTATGGATTGAAACCAAAATTGAGGGAGATGGCCCCAAACGCATGGCTTTAGATAAAAAACCATGGGGCCTGCGCAAAATAAGAATCAAGGCCACAAAACATGCCGCTTGGATTGCCTTCTCCGCTTGGACCGGCTTTACCTTTATGGGCTACTTCTCCCCTATTAGAGAGCTCTTCGATAATTCACTGATTGGACAGTTAAGCACGTGGGAAATGTTCTGGATCGGCTTTTACGGATTCGCTACGTATGGCAATGCGGGATTTTTACGTGAGCAAATCTGTAAGTATATGTGCCCTTATGCGCGATTTCAGAGTGCAATGTTTGATAAAGACACCTTAATTGTGACTTATGACCAAGCACGCGGTGAACCAAGAGGTGGTCGCTCTAAAAGAACAGTAGAACGCTCGAAAAATAAAGGCGACTGCATCGACTGCAATTTATGTGTGCAAGTATGCCCCGTCGGCATTGATATTCGTGATGGTCTGCAATATGAATGTATCAGCTGTGGATTATGCGTTGATGCCTGCAATAGCATCATGGATAAAATGGAGTATCCAAGAGGGTTAATCCGCTTTTCTACTGAAAATGGTGTGACCAAAAAATGGACTGCGAAGAAAATTCTCCATCAAATGCTGCGGCCACGCGTGGTGGTCTATGCAGGTATCTTATTACTAACATCCATTATTTTTGTTTACTCTGTGGCCAATAGAAGTGACTTCACGGTTAATATCATTCGCGACCGTGGTGTGATGGCAAGGTTGGTCAGAGGTGGTAATATCGAAAACATCTACAGATTACAAGTAACTAATGCAACAGAAACACCCGCGCAATACAAAATCGAGGCCATCGGTATTAAAGGCCTAACGGTTGCTAAGAAAAAGACGTTTAATGTTGAGCCAACGCAAACAAGGAGCGTTCCTGTTAGCTTACAATTGCCAGATGGCAGTATTGAAAGCGGATCTCATCAAGTGAAGTTTAGGGTGATATCATTAACCACTCAAGAGACAGTAGAAGAACCGTCTATCTTCTACATGCCTCGCTAGTGCAAACATTGTGCTTAAGGAATCGTATATGCAATCAAATAGCAGACAAACCAAAAAACATTCTGAAGAAGGTAACCCATGGTGGAAACACGGTTATGCATGGTTAGTTTTCGGTGGCCCAGCTGCGGTCGTAGTTGCAAGCTTATTCACCGTGTACATTGCCGTGAGCACGCGTGATACCCTAGTGGATGAAAACTACTACGACAAAGGGATTAACATTAACGAGCAGCTTAATGTCGACTCAAAGAGTCTGTCCAATGAAGCCCGCAATGCACTAGAGCCTGCACAACTTGCTCGCAACCACGCAGCTACTGGCGTGCATAGCGAGTAACAAACTCGCCTTAACTTACCCTTCTCTTAACGATGCAACTCACACTGACTGCCAGTGCATTCATCATGGGGCTGGCAGGCGGGCCACATTGTGTCGCCATGTGTGGCGCAGCTTGTGGTGCGATACTCCCAGCCGATGATAAACGCAGCCTCTATCACTATCACCTTGGACGCATTCTCGGCTATGCATTACTCGGCGCAATCGCCACTTATGCCATTCAGTCACTAGCATGGTTATCTGAAGCTAGTAGCGTGTTAAAACCCGCGTGGACATTTTTTCATGTGGTCATTTTGGCATGGGGGTTTATATTGCTCATTTTTGGTCGCCAGCCTACCTGGGTTGACCGTGCAGGCCAAACCCTTTGGGGCAAAGTCAGAAGCGTGGCCCAACATCAGTTTGGCTATTTTTATATTGGCTTGTTATGGGCACTCATGCCTTGCGGTTTGCTCTACTCCGCAGTCGTCATGGCAGGGTTTAATGCAGAACCGATCGGCGGCGCAATCTCCATGGCAGCCTTTGGTATTGGCTCTGGTGCTGTACTCTTATTTGCGCCAATGGCTTGGTTTAAGTTAAAAAAGTCGTTTTTAGAACCCTATGGGATGCGCTTGGCTGGCTTGTTACTTGTTGCAGCCAGTGGTTGGGCCGTATGGATGGATGTTGTACACCAAAACAAAATCTGGTGCACTTAGAAATTGAATCCGCCAGCACAAATGAAACTCTTCTGCAGTAGAACCCGCTATCAAGCATTTTAGACCACACTCTATGCTATTATTTTTCGACTCGGCATTATTGTGACCAGAATGCTTACATAGCAAGGAAGTACATGACCATTATCAACAAGCTATATTTAAGAAATTTATATTTTAAATGTATACAATACCTACATCGCCCTTTCACACAAAAGGGCGCACATGATCCGTTTCATACGATTTACTCTGAGTTTGTGGATATCACGCAAACATATGAATCTCCATCGATTCTTCAACTAGGCGCAAAGATCATCATGTCGGACCTGCTCAAAAGCCGCTATCCGAATTGCAATGATTATATCGGTCATGATATTCGCGCAGGCAAAGGCGTTGATGTCGTGGGTGATGCACACAAACTTTCTGAGAGCTTTCCTAAAGACAGATTTGATTTTGTTTTTTCCATATCGGTGTTTGAGCACCTGATGTTTCCATGGAAAGTCGCTTTAGAAATGAATAAAGTACTCAAAACTGGTGGCTATGTGTTTATTGGTACACATACCACTTGGCCAGAACATGAAGCGCCATGGGACTATTGGCGTTATCCAGCCAATGGTTTTCATGCGCTTTTTAATAAGCATACGGGGTTTGAAATCGTCAGGCTTTCTGAAGGCCTGCCTAGTAAAATGTATACGCTGGTTGATGATGCGGCGACACAGCTGAATCATCAGCATACGGTCAGCCAAGGCGTGTCATTGATTGCTAAAAAAATTGGCAAGCCTAGAGCAGACTTGTCATGGGATATCGATATTGAGGACTTGACTGATACCGAGTACCCCACTCACCTCCCTAGTGCAAAAATGAAGGAAAAAGTAAACAAGGCTCGCTGATTAAACTAAACAAACATTTATAGTGTGCATAAAGGCTGCGTTCATCTCAAAACCACAGCCTTTCATTTAAATCAGATCATCACTTTCTTTCAGGGGTGCGAAGATAGTCTGTCAGATGTGGTTGAATCACTTGCAGCATTTGTGCAAACACTTTTGGGTTTCCAGCCACAATATGGCCTGAATCGAGCCAGCTTTCATTACCTTCAAAATCGCCCACGATGCCACCAGCTTCTTGTACTAATAATGAGCCTGCGGCAATATCCCAAGCAGATAAGTTGATCTCAAAAAAGCCATCTGAGAAACCTGCAGCCACATAAGCCAGATCCAATGCAGCAGAGCCTGGGCGGCGTAAACCAGAAGTTTTTTTCGCCATGTCTTTGAAGATATCAATATACGTATCAAAGTAGCTGAAGTCTTTGAATGGAAACCCTGTCCCAATCAGGCTATCTTGGAGTCTGCTACGTTTGGTCACGCGCAGACGCTTGTCGTTTAAGAAAGCGCCAGCACCTCTAGTCGCCGTAAATAAGTCGTTGCGCACCGGGTCATAAATCACCGCTTGTGTCATCACACCTTTTTGTTGCAGCGCAATTGACACGCAATAAGCTGGGAAGTTATGCAAAAAGTTTGTCGTGCCATCCAGCGGATCAATGATCCAGATGTTTTCAGCATCTTCGTTTGATTTACCGCTCTCTTCACCAAAAAAACCATGATCAGGATACGCATCTTTCAATATATCAATAATGGCAGCCTCAGCATTTTGATCAATCTCACTGACAAAATCGTTCACATCTTTCATTTGAATATTGAGTGAGCCGACATCTTGCGAACCACGATTGATAATCTTGCCCGCTTCGCGTGCTGCCTTAATTGCGACATTTAAAATTGGATGCATAAAACTTGTCTCGACTAATTGCTGTAAAATGCGCATTTTAGCATAGCAAGATTGCAAACTTTGTCTTCTGATCTTTTTAAAAATATCTCTGTTATCTTAAGCCACACCAGCCACCCGGGTAATATTGGTTCTACCGCACGTGCGATGAAAACCATGGGACTCACACAACTTGGCTTAATCAACCCTAAACACTTCCCTGATGGCGAGGCCAAGTCATTGGCTGTCAACGCCAAAGATGTCTTGGATAGCGCCAGTGTCTACACCTCTGTTGAGGCGGCATTAGCCAATGCGCAATATGTCATTGGTGTGAGCGGTAAAGCACGGTCATTGTCGCAAGAAGTGTTAACCGTACGCGAAGCCGCCATACGCACCAAAAGCCTGGCACAAACACAGCAAGTCGCTTTTTTGTTTGGTAATGAAACCAACGGCCTTAGCGGGGCTGAAGCAGATAAATGTCATGCTTTAGCGGCCATCCCAGCTAACCCAGATTACACCTCACTCAATCTGGCTCAAGCCGTGCAGATCATGAGTTATGAATTACGTATGGCCTTTACCGACCAAACCTTGCACATTGCGCCAACCTCAGGTGAGCTGGCCACACAAGATGAACTAGAGCGCTTTTATGAACACATGAAAGAGGTGCTGGGCTATATTGGCTACATCAACCCCAAAGCACCCAAAAAGCTGTTTGAGCGCTTACGCCGACTCTATGGCCGCGCCAACTTAGAAAAAGAAGAAGTTAATTTACTGCGTGGGATTTTGACACTCACCGTCAAACCTAAAAACCACAGCAAATACTAATACATTTAGCCTCAAGGCTAAACTTACGCATTAAACCAAGCTATGCGATAATGTTGGATTAACATCACTGTTGCACCAGCAACATTCGCTCGATATGTTTGATCAATTAAAACAAGACATTGCCATTGTGTATGATCGTGACCCTGCGGCACGCTCTACACTTGAGATACTCACCGCCTACCCTGGTGTGCATGCGCTATTGATGCATCGATTGAGCCACTGCTTGTGGCAACGCGGTTTTAAATGGCTGGGGCGCTTATCATCACATATCGGACGTGGACTCACGGGGATCGAAATTCACCCGGGTGCTCAGATTGGTCAGCGCGTCTTTATCGATCATGGCATGGGTGTAGTGGTCGGTGAAACTGCCATTATTGGTGATGATTGCACCTTGTACCATGGCGTAACGCTTGGCGGCACCTCATGGAACAAAGGAAAACGACACCCTACTTTGGAATCAGGTGTGGTGATTGGCGCTGGGGCAAAAGTACTAGGGCCGATTACGATTGGTAGTAATGCGCGCATTGGTTCTAATGCTGTGGTGGTCAAGGATGTACCTGAGAATGCCACTGCGGTGGGTATTCCTGCGCATATTTTAAGCGATAAAAAAACTGAAAATGAGCACAAACAAAGCTTTACTGCCTATGCGGTGAGCAATGAGCAAGATGCGCTCAGCCCAGAACAAATGGCTAAAACACTGCACTCACTCACACAACAAAACCAGTCACAAACTCAAGTGATCGACAAGTTGATCTCACAGATAGAGGCATTAGAAAGCAAACTATCCAAGCTAGATTAGGCTGAGGCCACTTTGGGAATGAGCCAAAAATAAACAACTTTAATTCAATCGATTACCCTCTTAAGACAGCGGCCTAATAGTTGACTAATTTTGTAGGGTATTATAAAATTATGCGGTTATTTTAAGGTTAATGTGTTAATCAATTCATGAAACTCACCACCAAAGGTCGTTTTGCTGTGACTGCAATGTTAGACATTGCATTACAAGCCAATCATGCCGCTGAAGCCAGACCAGTGAGTTTGGCTGATATTAGTGCACGTCAACAAATTTCTTTATCTTATTTAGAACAACTGTTCGGCAAATTAAGACGTAAAGGCCTTGTGAATAGTATCCGAGGCCCAGGCGGAGGTTATGAACTAGCGCATTCGGCTGAAAAGATTTCTGTGTCGCAAATCATTAGTGCTGTGGATGAAGAGATTGATGCGACGCAATGTAGTGGTCACCAAAATTGTACCGATGAAGGACCTTGCATGACTCATGAACTCTGGGCCACATTAAACCAAAAAATCCTGAGCTATTTATCAGGCATCAGTTTAAATGACATGGTGTTATCTCAAGAGAAAAATAACCAGACACACGTGATCAACCCGCCTAAAATGCACGCATTGTCACCTGAAAAATCGACCGCGCAGACGGCCAACTAATTAAGCACCTGCGAGCCACTCAATGTCACATGTTTATTTAGATCATAATGCGACCACACAATTAGCGCCCTATGTATTAGAGGTGATGCTACCGTGGATGCAATCACAAACTGGCAATCCGACGAGTCGGCACCAGTTTGGTCGCAATGCGCGCGATGCGGTAGAGCTTGCACGCAATCAAGTGGCTGATGCATGTGGCGCACACCCTTCGCAAGTGATTTTCACTAGCAGTGGCACTGAGAGCAATAATTTTGCGGTAAAGGGCATCGCGCCATTAATTGATCAAGGTCAATTGCTGACCAGTGCGATCGAACACCCCTGCGTGACCAACCCAGCCATCAGCTTGCGCTGGCATGGT
>CAZCBF010000038.1:0-15539 GCA_964496895.1 uncultured Methylophilaceae bacterium
CGTGAAGGTGGCCGTACTGTAGGTGCGGGTGTCGTCGCTAAAATCGTCGACTAATTTTAGTTGAGATGGTTGCGTTTTTATGTGACCATCACATAGATAGTTTAATAGGCCAATAGCTCAACTGGTAGAGTATCGGTCTCCAAAACCGAGGGTTGGGGGTTCGAAGCCCTCTTGGCCTGCCAAAAAACTGCAACATTAAGCTGTTTGTGCATTAGTGCAAACAGCTTAATGTGCTTTGTATTGAGAGTTGTGTAAATATAATGATCGACAATGTTAAATTGGTTTTAGCTGCCTTGTTATTGGTAGCTGGTATTGCTGGGTATTACTTACTATCAGATCAAATCCTGTTGCTGCGCGCGTTATCAGTCATTGCAGGCTTTGGTGCTGCGCTAGGAGTGTTGTGGACAACGCCCATTGGTCAGCAGTCACTAGGTTTTTTTGGTGATTCAGTGGCTGAGGCCAAAAAAGTTGTCTGGCCTACACGTCAGGAAACGGTACAAACAACATTAGTCGTATTCGCATTGGTTGTTGTAATGGCCATTTTTCTAGCAGTTGTTGATATCGCTTTTGCGCACATGGTGCAATGGCTAGTTGGGCGGAGTGCATAATGAGTAAAAGATGGTACGCCGTGCAGGCGTTTTCTGGATTTGAAAAATCTGTGCAAAAAGGCTTGTTGGAGCGCATTGAGCGTTCTGAGCATAAAGATGAATTTGGTGATGTGTTAGTTCCGATCGAAGAAGTGGTCGAAATGAAGGCTGGCAAGAAATCTATTTCAGAACGCAAGCTATATCCAGGCTATGTTTTGGTGCAAATGGATATGACTGATCAAAGCTGGCATTTGGTGAAAAGTACGCCACGTGTGACTGCTTTTATCGGTGGTACAGCGCAAAAACCAACGCCGATTAAAGATAAAGAAGTAGAGATAATTTTACAGCGCATTGACGACAGTAAATTTAATCCTACTCAGAAGATGACATATGAGGCCGGTGAATCGGTAAGAATTATTGATGGCCCATTTAAAGACTTCTCAGCGAACGTGGAAGAAGTAAATTACGAAAAAAGCCGCTTGAAAGTATCGGTAGTGATTTTTGGTCGTTCAACACCTGTTGATCTAGAATTCGACGAAGTTGAAAAAGAGGTTTAAACCTCAAATTAATAACAGGGGAGCTTGAAGGGTCATTTGACCCAGGTGAATCACCTAAAGCGCTTGTACCCACATAAGGAGCCCTATCATGGCAAAAAAAGTAACTGGCTATATCAAGCTGCAGATTCCTGCAGGTAAAGCCAATCCAAGCCCTCCAGTGGGTCCAGCATTAGGTCAAGCTGGTCTTAATATTATGGAGTTTTGTAAAGCTTTCAACGCAAAAACACAAAGTCTTGAGCCAGGACTACCTGTGCCCGTTGTGATTACTGCTTATGCAGATAAGAGCTTCACTTTTGTGATGAAAACAACACCTGCAACGATCTTGATCAAAAAAGCAGCAGGTATTAAATCAGGTTCTGCAACGCCACATACTGATAAGGTAGGCAAAATCACACGTGCACAAGCAGAAGAAATTGCAAAAGCAAAAGAGCCTGACTTAACTGCGGCCGATATGGATGCAGCTGTACGTACGATTGCTGGCACAGCAAGAAGTATGGGTATTGAAGTGGAGGGCGAATAAGATGGCTAAAGCAAAAAGAATTAACGCAATGCGCGAGAAAATTGATCGCGATAAACTCTACGCTGTTACAGAAGGTTTAGGCCTTGTAAAAGAAGGCGCTACTGCTAAATTTGACGAGTCAGTTGATGCTGTTTTTAATTTGGGCATCGACCCACGTAAATCAGACCAATTGGTGCGTGGTGCGCTTGTATTGCCAAATGGTACAGGTAAGACAACACGCGTTGCTGTCTTTGCACAGGGTGCTAATGCAGAGGCTGCAAAAGAAGCTGGCGCAGATGTGATCGGCTTTGAAGACTTGGCTGATCAAGTGAAAAAAGGCGAGATCAACTTTGATGTCGTGATTGCAACGCCTGATTCAATGCGTATTGTTGGTCAATTAGGTCAAATTTTGGGCCCACGTGGTCTGATGCCTAACCCTAAAGTGGGTACAGTAACACCAGATCCTGCTAAAGCAGTTAAAAATGCAAAAGCAGGTCAAGTGCAATATCGTACTGACAAAGGTGGTATCGTCCATTGTACGATCGGCCGTGCTTCTTTCAGTGTTGAGCAGTTAGAAGGAAACCTCAATGCCTTGGTTGATGCGATAAATAAAGCAAAACCAACTGCAACCAAAGGCCAATTTCTTAAAAAAGTGTCTGTATCAAGCACCATGGGTGTTGGTGTCAGGCTTGATCAGTCTGGGTTGCAGGCATAATTAATTCATAGGCGCAAGCCTAAAAAGTACTTTGGGCCAAGTGGGTTTACTCACTTGGGTTATCAAAGACCGTAGGTGTTCATTGAGCTTAATCGAGCATTGCTTTGGCAGTGTTAATCCTACGCAGATGGCGCATCCCGAGCAGGAATCTCTCCTGTAAAGATCGCCGTGTAAGCGTTTTTGGCGTGAGCTAAAAGCAGATTCTGTCGCAAGGCAGAGAGTTTAACGGAAGGAGAAGGACTTTGAGTCTAAATCTTACAGAAAAGAAAGCAGTGGTAGCTGAAGTTAGCGAGCAAATTGCTGATGCACAGGCGCTTATCTTTGCTGAATACCGTGGTATTGCCGTAGGCGATATGACAGGTCTTCGTGCAGAGGCAAGAAAGTCAGGTGTGTATTTGCGTGTGCTTAAAAATACTTTGGTGCGTCGCTCAGTAGAGGGTTCGCCTTTTGCTGATCTTGCCGACCAAATGGTTGGGCCACTTGTTTACGGTCTGTCGTCTGATCCTGTTGCGGTTGCAAAAGTCATGAGCGGTTTCGCTAAAGAAAATGACAAGTTTGTAATCAAAGCAGGTGCAATGCCTAATCAGGTGTTGGATGAGGCGGGTATCAAAGCATTGGCAACAATGCCTAGCCGTGAAGAGTTGCTATCCAAATTGCTTGGCACGATGCAAGCACCAGTTGCAAAATTTGTTCAAACACTTAACGAAGTGCCGACCAAATTTGTACGTGGCTTGGCTGCTGTGCGTGACCAAAAAGAAGCTGCATAATTTAATTTTCAGGAGAATCAATAATGGCTTTATCTAAACAAGAAATTCTAGACGCAATTGCAGAAATGTCTGTGCTTGAGTTATCAGAATTAATTACAGAAATGGAAGAAAAATTCGGCGTTTCAGCTGCTGCTGCTGCGGTTGCAGTTGCTGCACCTGCTGGTGGTGGCGATGCAGGCGGTGCTGCTGCTGAGAAAACTGAATTTGACGTGGTGTTAACTGCTGCAGGTGACCAAAAAGTTAAGGTTATTAAAGCAGTGCGTGAGTTAACTGGTCTTGGCTTGAAAGAAGCTAAAGATATGGTTGACGGTGCACCAAAAGCAATCAAAGAAGGCGTAGAGAAAGCTGATGCTGAAGAAGCACTTAAGAAGCTAACTGACGCAGGCGCGACTGCTGAATTGAAATAATTGCTCGAAAGAGCAAGCGTTTAGGCTGATGCTAATGCGTCAGCCTAACGCATTTCTAGTAATCCATTTTTAGACTGTCCGAAGCGATAAATTAAAGTGCTTTTATAAAAAAGCATTTCAATTTCTTCCTTCAATATTAGGAGATGCAATGAGCTATTCCTTCACACAAAAAAAACGACTTCGTAAAAGTTTTGCAAAACGAAAAAGCGTGCAAGAAATTCCATATTTACTTGCAATGCAACTTGAATCGTATGCTGCTTTTTTACAAGCAAATAATACAGATGACCAACGCAATGATGTCGGTTTGCAATCAACGTTTAGTTCAGTCTTCCCTATCCAAAGCCACTCAGGCAATGCGAAACTGGATTATGTTAGTTATCAACTAGGTGCTGCACCTTTTGATGTGAAGGAGTGTCAACAGCGTGGCTTAACCTATGCTGCACCATTGCGTGTCAAAGTTCGCTTGAGCATCATGGATAAAGATGCTTCTAAGCCAACAGTTAAAGAAGTAAAAGAGCAGGAAGTGTACATGGGCGAATTGCCACTCATGACAGAAAATGGCTCTTTTGTGATTAATGGTACTGAGCGTGTGATCGTGTCCCAGCTACATCGTAGTCCTGGTGTGTTCTTTGAGCATGACCGTGGTAAATCACACTCTTCAGGCAAGTTGCTGTTTTCAGCAAGGATTATTCCTTACCGTGGCTCATGGTTAGACTTTGAGTTTGACCCAAAAGACTATCTCTATTTCCGTATTGACCGTCGTCGTAAGATGCCAGTCACTATCTTGCTCAAAGCATTGGGTTATCAGCCAGAGCAAATCATTGATATGTTCTATGATTTTGATCACTTTAGCATTAGCAATGAAGCCATTAAATTTGCCGTAGTACCAGAGCGTTTACGTGGTGAAGTTGCTAAGTTTGATATCGTGGATGATGACAGTAATGTACTCGTTGCAAAAGACAAGCGCATTACCGCTAAACACATCCGTGAAATGCAAAAGGCCGATTTAACTAAAATTGTTGTGCCACAAGACTTTATCCTTGGCCGTGCGATTGCAAACGCGATTGTTGATCAAGAAACTGGTGAAGTAGTTGCAAATGCGAATGATGAAATCACTGAGTCATTATTAGAGAAGCTAATCGAAGCAAAAATCACTGACGTTAAGACGGTTTACAGTAACGATCTTGATCATGGTGACTTCATTTCGCAAACTTTGCGTATTGATGAAGTGCCAGACCAATATAGTGCTCGTGTTGCAATTTATCGCATGATGCGCCCAGGTGAGCCGCCAACCGAAGACTCTGTAGAAGCTTTATTCCAAGGGCTGTTCTTTAACCCAGAGCGTTATGACTTATCACGCGTGGGTCGAATGAAATTTAACCGCCGTGTCTTCCCAACGACACCTGAAGAAAAACAATCAGGTTGGATTCAGCGCTTTTATGAACGTGTGGGTGAAAAAGACGACAAGGGTGAATACACCTTGGCAACTGACGATATCTTGGCTGTGATTAGCGTATTGCTAGAGCTGCGCAATGGTCGTGGTGAAATTGATGATATTGATCATTTAGGTAATCGTCGTATTCGCGCAGTTGGCGAGTTGGCAGAAAACCAATTTAGAACAGGCTTGGTGCGTGTTGAGCGTGCTGTGCGTGAGCGTTTGTCTCAAGCCGAGTCAGACAACTTAATGCCGCATGACTTGATCAACGCTAAGCCAGTATCAAGTGCGATTCGTGAGTTCTTTGGCTCCAGCCAATTGTCACAATTTATGGATCAAACCAATCCATTGTCTGAGATTACGCACAAGCGTCGTATTTCAGCTTTAGGCCCAGGTGGTTTGACACGTGAACGTGCTGGCTTTGAAGTGCGTGACGTACACTCGACTCACTATGGTCGTATGTGTCCGATTGAAACGCCAGAGGGTCCAAACATTGGTTTGATTAACTCATTGGCGATGTATGCACGTACAAACGAGTATGGTTTCTTAGAAACACCTTATCGTCGTGTTGAAAGTAATAAAGTAACAGACCAAATTGATTACTTATCAGCGATTGAAGAAAGTCAATACATGATCGCGCAAGCGAACACAGAGATTGATAGTGATAATCAGTTGCCCGAAGATTTAGTGTCGTCGCGTCATCACAATGAATTTACGATGACGCAGCCTGAACGTGTCCAATATATGGACGTTGCGCCGGGACAAATTGTTTCGGTAGCGGCATCATTGATCCCGTTCTTAGAGCATGATGATGCAAACCGTGCTTTGATGGGCGCCAACATGCAACGCCAAGCGGTGCCATGTCTACGTGCTGAAAAAGCAGTTGTAGGTACAGGTATTGAGCGTACAGTCGCAGTTGACTCAGGTACTGTTGTGACTGCACGTCGTGGCGGTGTGGTTGATTATGTTGACTCTGGTCGTATCGTTGTTCGCGTGAATGATGATGAGGCTGTGGCTGGTGACGTGGGTGTGGATATTTACAACCTCACTAAATACACACGTTCAAACCAAAATACGAACATTAACCAACGTCCACTCGTTAAGATGGGTGATCAGCTTGCACGTGGTGACGTCATTGCAGATGGCGCATCAACTGACATGGGTGAGTTAGCACTTGGTCAAAACATGCTAGTGGCATTTATGCCATGGAATGGTTATAACTACGAGGATTCAATTTTAGTTTCTGAGCGTGTTGTTTCTGACGATCGCTATACTTCAATTCATATTGAAGAGCTATCAGTGGTTGCCCGTGATACAAAACTAGGTGCTGAAGAGATTACTAAAGATATCTCTAACCTAAGCGAGCGCATGTTAGGCCGTTTGGATGAGGTGGGTATTATCCATATCGGTGCTGAAGTTGAGGCTGGTGATGTATTGGTTGGTAAAGTAACCCCAAAAGGAGAAACACAACTAACACCAGAAGAAAAACTACTACGTGCGATTTTTGGTGAGAAAGCCTCAGACGTTAAAGACACTTCTTTACGCGTACCTTCAGGTATGACTGGTACGGTGATTGACGTGCAAGTGTTTACACGTGAAGGTATTGATCGTGATGAGCGCGCACAGCAAATCATTGATGATCAGCTAGGTCACTACAAAAAAGATTTAGCCGATCAGATGCGTATTGTTGAAGAAGATACTTTCGGTCGTATTCGTCGTTTAATTACAGGTCAAGCTGCAACTGGTGGTCCTAACGGTCTTAAGAAGGGTGATGCCATTAGTAGTGAATATTTAGACCAAGTTGGCCGCTATGACTGGTTTGATATTCGTTTGGCAGATGAAGATGTCACTGTTCAATTGGAGCAACTAAAAGATAGTTTATCCGTTGCGCGTGAAAACTTCGATAACGACTTCGAAGAGAAGAAACGTAAACTGACACAAGGTGATGAATTGCCACCAGGTGTTCAGAAAATGGTTAAAGTTTATCTCGCTGTAAAACGTCGTATTCAGCCAGGTGATAAGATGGCTGGACGCCACGGTAACAAAGGTGTGATCTCAAAAATTGCACCGGTAGAAGACATGCCTTACATGGCTGACGGTACGCCAGTAGACATCGTGTTGAACCCATTAGGTGTTCCATCACGTATGAACATCGGTCAGATTTTAGAAGTGCATTTGGGCTGGGCAGCAAAAGGGCTAGGTAACCGCATTGGTGAAATGTTAGCCGAGCAGCAAAAGGTCGATAAGATACGTAAATTCTTAGACAAGATTTACAACAGCACATCAGGTCGCAAAGAAGAAATTGCTGATTTAACTGATGTTGAAGTGCTTGAAATGGCTAAAAACCTAAAAGCAGGCGTGCCTTTCGCAACCAATGTGTTTGATGGTGCTGCAGAGTCTGACATTAAAGACATGTTGGATTTGGCTTTCCCTGATGGTGATGAGTTAACTGAAAAGTTAGAATTCCATGCAGGTAAGACACAGCTAAAACTCATTGATGGTCGATCGGGCGATACGTTTGAACGTCCCGTGACGGTAGGTTACATGCATGTCTTGAAACTTCATCACTTGGTTGATGACAAAATGCATGCACGTTCTACAGGTCCTTACTCATTGGTGACACAACAACCATTGGGTGGTAAAGCGCAGTTCGGTGGACAGCGTTTTGGTGAGATGGAGGTTTGGGCGCTTGAAGCTTATGGCGCTGCTTATACCTTGCAAGAAATGCTGACTGTGAAATCCGATGACGTCACAGGTAGAACTAAAGTATATGAAAACATCGTCAAGGGTGAACACAAAATTGATGCAGGTATGCCTGAGTCATTTAACGTGTTGGTCAAAGAAATTAGATCACTCGGTATTGATATCGATCTAGATCGTTCTTAGCCGCCAGTTTGTTTGAACATTATTTGCATACAGCGTTAGCACGCATTACAGGAGAATTCTGATGAAAGCTCTATTAGACTTATTTAAACAAGTAACACAAGAAGAAGAGTTTGACGCAATTAAGATTGCGTTAGCATCACCTGAAAAAATTAGATCTTGGTCTTTTGGTGAAGTTAAAAAACCTGAGACGATCAATTACCGTACTTTTAAACCAGAGCGTGATGGTTTGTTCTGTGCCAAGATTTTTGGCCCGATCAAAGATTACGAGTGTTTGTGTGGTAAATACAAGCGCCTAAAACACCGTGGTGTGATTTGTGAAAAATGTGGTGTCGAAGTCACATTAAGCAAAGTGCGTCGTGAACGCATGGGCCATATTGATTTGGCAGCACCCGTAGCGCATATCTGGTTCTTAAAATCACTACCAAGTCGTTTGGGCATGGTGTTGGATATTGCGTTACGCGATATTGAGCGCGTACTATACTTTGAGGCATTTATTGTCGTTGACCCTGGTATGACGCCACTTAACCGTGGTCAGTTGTTAACTGAAGACGACTACCTGTCAAAAGTTGAAGAATACGGTGATGAGTTCAGCGCTGTGATGGGGGCTGAAGCGGTGCGCGAATTATTGCGCTCACTCAATATCGAAAAAGAAATCGCTACTTTGCGTGATGAGCTGGTTGCCACTGGCTCAGAAGCAAAAATTAAGAAAATTGCTAAACGCCTTAAAGTCCTTGAAGGTTTCCAGAAGTCTGGTATTAAACCAGAGTGGATGATTCTTGAAATCCTCCCAGTGTTGCCTCCAGAGTTGCGTCCGCTAGTGCCGCTAGATGGTGGCCGTTTTGCAACGTCTGACCTGAACGATTTGTACCGTCGTGTAATTAACCGTAACAACCGACTAAAACGTTTGTTAGAGCTCAAGGCCCCAGAAATCATCTGTCGTAACGAGAAGCGTATGCTACAAGAGGCGGTAGATTCATTATTGGACAATGGCCGTCGCGGTAAAGTCATGACTGGTGCTAACAAGCGCCCATTGAAGTCATTGGCTGACATGATTAAAGGTAAAGGCGGTCGTTTCCGTCAAAACTTGCTTGGTAAGCGTGTTGATTACTCCGGTCGTTCTGTGATTGTGACAGGCCCGCAGTTGAAACTACATCAATGTGGTTTGCCTAAGAAAATGGCGTTGGAGTTATTCAAGCCATTTATCTTCCATAAATTAGAAACGCTAGGTTTGGTTACAACGATCAAAGCGGCTAAAAAGAAAGTGGAAGAAGAAGGGCCAGAAGTATGGGATATCCTCGAAGATGTTATTCGTGAGCATCCAGTACTACTTAACCGTGCGCCGACACTGCATAGACTTGGTATTCAAGCATTTGAGCCAATCTTGATTGAGGGTAAAGCCATTCAGTTGCACCCATTGGTTTGTTCAGCGTTTAACGCCGACTTCGATGGTGACCAAATGGCGGTACACGTACCATTAAGCTTAGAAGCGCAAATGGAGGCACGCACTTTGATGTTGGCCTCTAACAATGTGCTTTCTCCAGCAAATGGTGAGCCAATTGTAGTGCCATCTCAAGATATCGTCTTGGGTCTTTACTATATGACTCGCCATAAAATCAATGCGCGTGGTGAAGGCATGATTTTCTCTGACGTTAACGAAGTGCAACGTGTCTACGATCAAGGCTTGATTGACTTACACGCTAAAGTGACCGTACGTATTAAAGAGTACGTTATGGATGTTACTGGCGAGAAAAATGAGAAAATCAACCGCTACGAAACAACGGTTGGTCGTGCGATATTGTCATCAATCTTGCCAGCTGGCTTGCAATTTAGCTTGATTGATCGTGCATTGAAGAAAAAAGAAATCTCACGCTTGATCAATTCAAGCTTCCGTAAAGTGGGTATTCGTGAAACGGTAATCTTTGCTGATAAGTTGATGTATACCGGTTACTCTTATGCGACAAAAGCAGGTATTTCTATCTCGGTCAACGATATGTTGGTGCCGAAAGAAAAGGCAAGCTTACTGAAATCTGCAGAAAGTGAAGTCAAAGAGATTGAAGATCAATATGTCTCTGGCTTGGTGACACAAGGTGAACGCTATAACAAAGTGGTTGATATCTGGGGCCATGCCGGTGATCAGGTCGCTGAGGCGATGATGAAGCAGATTCGTGAAGAAGATGTGACTGATGACGAAGGCAATAAGCTAAAAGATGAAAAAGGCAAAACCATGCGCCAAGAATCGTTTAACGCGATTTATATGATGGCCGACTCGGGTGCGCGTGGTTCAGCTGCCCAAGTACGTCAGCTAGCGGGTATGCGTGGTTTGATGGCTAAGCCAGATGGATCGATTATTGAAACACCGATTAAAGCTAACTTTAGAGAAGGCTTGAACGTGTTGCAGTACTTTATTTCTACCCATGGTGCACGTAAAGGTCTAGCTGATACCGCATTGAAAACAGCCAACTCAGGTTACCTCACACGTCGTTTGGTTGATGTGACTCAGGATTTAGTGGTTACCGAAGAAGATTGTGGCACCACTCAAGGCCTAGTGACTAAAGCATTGGTTAAAGGTGGTGAGGTAATTGAGCCATTACATGATCGCATCTTAGGCCGCACTAACGCATTTGATGTTTTGCATCCTGAGACAGGGGAAGTGGTTTATCCAGCAGGTACATTGCTTGGTGAAGATGAAGTGGAGCAAATCGATGCTTTAGGTATTGATGAAGTGAAAGTGCGCACAGCATTAACCTGTGACACACGCTATGGTATTTGTTCTGCTTGTTACGGACGTGACTTAGGTCGTGGTAAGTTGATCAGTCAAGGTGAGTCTGTTGGTGTGATTGCTGCGCAATCAATTGGTGAGCCTGGTACACAGCTAACCATGCGTACCTTCCATATTGGTGGTGCGGCTTCTCGTGCAGCGGCGATTTCTCAAGTAGAAACAAAATCAAATGGTATTGCTAGCTTTAGTAACACCATGCGCTACGTGACTAATGTACGCGATGAGCAAGTAGTGATTTCACGTAATGGTGAAATTATCATCAGTGATGATAATGGACGAGAGCGTGAGCGTCATAAAGTGCCTTATGGTGCGACGATGACAACAAGAGATGGTGATGCGGTAAAAGCAGGCCAGTCATTAGCGACTTGGGATCCGCATACACGTCCAATTATTACTGAGTATGCAGGTAAGATTAAATTCGAAAATGTTGAAGAAGGCATTACCGTCGCTAAACAAGTGGATGAGGTGACTGGCTTATCAACACTCGTCGTCATTGACCCTAAACAGCGTGCTGGTAATACCAAAGGCTTACGCCCACAAGTGAAATTGTTAGATGAGGTTGGCCAAGAAGTGAAAATGGCTGGTAGTGATCAACTCGTCAACGTTACTTTCCAGCTTGGCTGTATTATTGCAGTTCAAGAGGGACAGGACGTTGGTGTTGGTGAAGTCTTAGCACGTATCCCACAAGAGTCATCTAAAACGCGTGATATTACTGGTGGTCTACCACGTGTCGCTGAGTTATTCGAAGCACGTTCACCAAAAGATGCAGGTTTACTCGCTGAAGTAACTGGTACAGTCTCGTTTGGTAAAGATACTAAAGGTAAGCAGCGTTTAGTGATTACCGATATGGACGGTGAAACAAACGAAACCTTGATACCAAAAGATAAACACGTGACGGCACATGATGGCCAGATTGTGACAAAAGGTGAATCGGTCGTTGATGGCCCAGCGGATCCTCAAGACATCTTGAGACTGCAAGGTCGTGAAGCATTGGCACGTTACATCATTGATGAAGTGCAAGATGTTTATCGCTTACAGGGCGTAAAAATTAATGACAAGCATATTGAAGTAATTGTGCGTCAAATGTTACGTCGTGTTCGCATTACCAATGCAGGTGATACAGGCTTCATTATTGGTGAGCAAGTAGAGCGTGCAGATGTGCTGACAGAAAATGAAAAAATTGTCGCTGAAGATAAGGCGCCAGCAACCTATGAATATGTCTTGTTGGGTATTACCAAAGCTTCGCTATCAACTGATTCATTTATTTCGGCAGCATCGTTCCAAGAAACAACGCGCGTACTTACCGAAGCTGCGATTCTTGGTAAACGCGATGAGCTACGAGGACTAAAAGAAAACGTTATTGTTGGTCGCTTAATCCCAGCAGGTACGGGTTTGGCTTATCATGACGCACGTAAAACACCAGTTTCATTCGCTGAAACACCAGCAGCAGAAGAGGTTGTTGAGGCTGATGAAGAAGCGCAGATCGAAGAAGCAGTACTAGCGGTTGAGGCAGCAGAGACTGAGGCTAACCCAGCTCAGCCTGATGATTCAGCAGCGTAATGTCATCTTACGCAGGATAATGCTTGACAAGCCTTATCCTGCTACTTAGAATGTTGCGTTTTTCCGCACAACCTATCTAGATACTCAATAGGTTGTGCGTTTGTGTCTTTAATTGGCACAAAGCGCTTGAAATATAAACGATTAAATTAGGGGTTTAGGTAATGCCAACCGTCAATCAATTAGTAAGAAAGCCACGCAAAAAAGTTGTGGTGAAAAGTAATGTGCCAGCTTTAGAGGCATGCCCGCAAAAGCGTGGTGTTTGTACACGTGTTTATACAACAACACCAAAAAAACCAAACTCTGCTTTACGTAAAGTAGCCAAGGTTCGCTTAACCAATGGTTTTGAGGTTATTAGCTACATTGGTGGTGAGGGTCATAACCTTCAGGAGCATAGTGTTGTCTTGTTACGCGGCGGTCGTGTAAAAGATTTACCTGGTGTGCGTTATCACATGGTGCGTGGTAGCTTAGATACTGCTGGTGTTAAAGATCGTAAGCAAGCACGTTCTAAATACGGTGCTAAGAAACCTAAAGCTTCAAGTTAATTTTTTTAATAGCGGCCATCCAACGGCCTTGCTAAGTAGTTGCTAGCAAAACATAAATAGAAGAGAGTAAATTATGCCTAGACGTAGAGAAGTCCCGAAGAGATATATCCTTCCTGATCCAAAATTCGCGAGTCAAGAAGTCTCCAAATTTGTCAACGTGTTGATGACTGGTGGTAAAAAATCAGTTGCTGAGCGTATCGTATATGGTGCGTTTGACCAGATTGTTGATAAAAGCGGTAAAGACCCTATGGAAGTGTTTTCTGCTGCCTTAGATAACCTTAAGCCGATTGTTGAGGTTAAGAGTCGTCGTGTTGGTGGTGCTAACTACCAGGTTCCTGTCGAAGTGCGCCCTAATCGTCGTAGCGCCTTGGCGATGCGTTGGTTGCGCGATGCTGCACGTAAACGCGGTGAAAAATCAATGCGCTTGCGCTTAGCTGCTGAGTTGAGTGAAGCGGCAGAAGGCCGTGGTTCAGCAATGAAAAAACGTGAAGAAGTCCATCGTATGGCTGAAGCCAATAAAGCTTTCTCACACTTTAGATTTTAATTAATCGTAAAAACACTTAATAATCTGGTCATGTGGCCAGATTATTATCCCGAAACTGAATAACTTTTTAAAAAGGTAGTGTAGCTGTGGCACGTACAACCCCTCTTGAGCTATATCGTAATATTGGTATTTCTGCGCATATTGATGCTGGTAAAACCACGACAACAGAACGTATTCTTTACTATACAGGTGTAAACCATAAAATTGGTGAGGTGCATGACGGCGCTGCAACCATGGACTGGATGGAACAAGAGCAAGAGCGTGGTATTACTATTACCTCAGCAGCTACCACTTGTTTCTGGAAAGGGATGGCTAACCAATATAAGCAACATCGTATCAATATTATTGATACACCAGGTCACGTAGACTTTACGATTGAAGTAGAGCGTTCAATGCGTGTGCTTGATGGTGCTGTGATGGTTTATTGTGCGGTTGGTGGTGTTCAGCCACAATCTGAAACAGTTTGGCGTCAAGCGAACAAATACAATGTGCCTCGTTTAGCATTCGTTAATAAAATGGACCGTGCAGGTGCCAATTTCTTTAACGTGTACGACCAAATGAAATCGCGTTTAAAAGCGAACCCAGTCCCATTGCAAGTGCCAGTTGGCGCAGCGGAAACATTCGAAGGTGTGGTTGATCTGGTTAAGATGAAAGCCATCATCTGGGATGAAGCTTCAAACGGTATGAAGTTTGAGTATGGTGATATTCCTGCTGAGCTACAAGAAGAATGCGATAAATGGCGCTCAGAGATGGTCGAGTCGGCTGCTGAAGCCAATGAAGAGTTAATGGATAAATATCTTGAAGAAGGTGAGTTGTCAGAAGAAGACATCCTGGAAGGTCTACGTCTACGTACGCTAGCTTCTGAGATCATTCCAATGATGTGTGGCTCAGCCTTTAAAAACAAAGGTGTTCAAGCGATGTTGGATAAGGTTGTCGAGTTAATGCCTTCACCAACAGATATTCCTGATACACGTGCTGAAGATGATGACGGCAAGGAAATGTTCCTTAAAGCCTCTGATGATGAGAAATTCTCAGCATTGGCATTTAAGATTATGACTGACCCATTTGTTGGGCAGCTAATCTTTATTCGTGTCTACTCTGGCTCATTAAAAGCTGGTGAGAGTGTCTATAACCCGATTAAGGGTAAAAAAGAACGTATCGGCCGTATCGTTGAAATGCATGCTGACTCACGTGAAGCATTAGATGAAATCCGTACAGGTGATATTGCTGCTGCGGTTGGCCTTAAAGAGGCTACTACAGGGGATACGTTATGTGCTATCGGTGAAGAAATCATCCTTGAGCGTATGGTATTCCCTGAGCCAGTGATCCACGTTGCAGTTGAGCCTAAAACAAAAGCTGACCAAGAGAAAATGGGTCTGGCCTTAGGTCGTTTAGCACAAGAAGATCCTTCATTCCGCGTGAAAACAGATGAAGAAACCAATCAGACGATTATCTCTGGTATGGGTGAGCTTCACTTAGAAATTCTAGTGGATCGTATGCGTCGTGAGTTTAACGTTGATGCTAACATCGGCTCACCACAAGTGGCCTACCGTGAAGCGTACAAAGATACGGTTGAAGTAGAAGGTAAGTTTGTTAAGCAGTCTGGTGGTAAGGGTCAATACGGCCATGTTTGGTTGAAAATGGAGCCAAACGAAGCGGGTAAAGGTTTTGAGTTCATCGATCAAATTAAAGGTGGTACTGTGCCGCGCGAATTCATTCCTGCTGTTGAGAAAGGTTTAAAAGAAACCATTCCATCAGGTATTCTTGCTGGTTTCCCAGTGGTTGATGCCAAAGTGACATTGTTTGATGGTTCTTACCATGATGTCGACTCAAATGAGAATGCTTTTAAAATGGCTGCTTCAATGGCGTTTAAAGATGGTATGCGCAAGGCTACTCCAATCCTGCTAGAGCCTATGATGGCTGTAGAGGTGGAGACACCAGAAGAGTATATGGGTGATGTGATGGGTGATTTGTCATCACGTCGCGGCATCATTCAAGGTATGGAAGATAATGCAACGGGTAAAGTCATTCGTTGTGAGGTTCCACTAGCTGAAATGTTTGGTTACTCAACAGTTGTGCGTTCATTGTCACAAGGTCGCGCTACTTACAGCATGGAATTTAAGCATTACTCTGAAGCGCCTAGAAACATTGCTGAAGCGATCATGAGCAAAGATTAATTGAATTGTTAGATTAAAGGATAAAGAAAAATGGCAAAAGAGAAGTTTGAAAGAACGAAGCCGCACGTTAACGTAGGCACAATT
>CAZCBF010000039.1:0-15474 GCA_964496895.1 uncultured Methylophilaceae bacterium
GCCCTTATCGACAAGTGGATGGCACATTAAGTGCCGCGGCACAAGCGGGTGAAATCGTGTTTAATAATCAATGCGTATCTTGTCATGCTGGTTCACGCATGACCAATAGCTTAGATGCGACAACGCTGAGCAGTATTGGTACGGTCAATAGCTTAAGTGGGCAGCGTTTGAATGCGACGCTGACAGGCTTGGATGTACCAACCTTGAAAGATGTCTGGGCCACTGCACCATATTTACACAACGGTAGTGCCGCAAGCCTAACAGAGGCAGTACAAGCACATAATAATCTTAGTCTGAGTGCTACCGAGCAGAGCAGTGTTGTTGAGTATATTCGGGAAGTGGGCGGGCAGCTTGCCTCGACATCCGCTGAAAATATTGCACTAAATGCAACCCTATCTACTTCTTATGTCTCTTCTTGGGAGAATTTGGAGGCAATTAATAATGATATTGAGCCTGCTAATTCGACTGATAAGACTGGTAGCGCTTATGGCAACTGGCGTGGGTTTTCACAGTATGGTAGAACGGAGTGGGTGCAGTTTAGTTGGGATGCGCCTCAAGCTATTGATCGTTTTGAGGTGTATTGGTGGGTTAATACATTGGGTGTTGAACAGCCGACGAATGCAGTGCTTGAGTATCTCAATACAGATAATGCTTGGGTATCATTAGGCAATGTTGGGCTAGTTTTGGATCAATTTAATGCGCTGACATTTAGTCCAGTCACGACTACCAGCCTAAGACTATCCCTGAATAGTACGAAAGCGACTGGTATTTTAGAAGCTAGGGTATGGTCTGCTGCAGACGTGATAGCCCCGCCCGACAATCAAGCACCTAGCGTTTCATTTAGTTCGCCAGCCAATAATACTATTTATCAAGTCGGCCAGCTGATTACTTTAGTCGCAGATGCGCAAGATACTGATGGCAGTATTGGAAAAGTAGAGTTTTATGCCGGTGAATTGTTGGTGGGTACTGCCTATGAGGCACCTTTTTCGATGAGTCGTGCAGATGCGCCACCGGGAGCCTATGCACTGATTGCACGCGCAACCGATAACATGGGTGCTGTCACCGATAGTGGGTTTTTGAATATAACGGTAATTGATAATGATGGTAATCAGCCGCCTGATGTATCGATTACCTCGCCATCATCTCCTGCAAATTATACGGTTGGTGAGATGGTTTCGATCACGGCAGTTGCCACTGATACCGATGGTACGATTGCACAAGTCGAGTTTTATGCCAATGGTGATTTGTTTATTGGAGCCGATGACACGGCCCCTTACACCCTAAATCGAGATGATGCGCCAGCAGGTACTTATCAGGTGACCGCTAAAGCGATAGATAATGCAGGTGGTGAACGCTTTAGTGATGTTATCACGGTGATTGTTTCTCCTTAAGTGATACAATCTCAATGAGCTTAGTCATCAATAAGCCTAGCCACTGTCGATATTTGTATTTAATTGATATGATGCAATTTTAAATATAAAAAATCCGCGTATGCAACAATTTAGCGAACAGTTAGCGGTTTCGGCAAATGGCAGAAAAATCTATGATATTACGCCGCGAGTGAAGCAATGGGTTCAATCCTGCGCGATTGAACAAGGCTTGCTGACTTTATACATTCAGCACACCTCAGCGAGCCTAATGATTAATGAAAACTATGACAGCGATGTCTTGATAGACCTTGAAACCTTCTTTAATCAGCTAGTGCCCGATGGCGATCCGATGTTTATTCACACCATCGAGGGGCCAGATGATATGCCAGCGCACGTACGTACTGCACTCACCCAAACCAGCTTGTCGATTCCAGTGCTCAGTGGACAAGCAGCACTAGGGCAGTGGCAGGGTATTTTTATGTACGAGCATCGTCATATGTCCGCGACACGAAAAGTGCTGATGCATTTGATAGGTGAGTGATATTAAATTAGTTAAATCTATTAAAATTAATTGTTAAAAAACATACAATCACTTGACAGTAAATGTTTCTGAGTTGTAAATTAGAATTAATGGTAAACTGAGTATGATGCATATTTCAGATGATTTAGTTAAGTTTTAGGGGGTAGTGATGGGTTTATTTTCTTTTATTAAAGATGCTGGTGAGAAGTTATTAGGTATTGGTGACGCTAAAGCAGCTGATGACGCGGCTAAAGCAGATCCTACAGCTGCTAAAGTTGATGCAGCAAATGCAGCAGCAGCCTCAGCGATTAAAGACTATGTTGCAAAAATGGACTTGAATGCAGATGCATTAGCGATTGCATTTGATGGTGCTACGGGTACCGTGACAGTAGCAGGTACTGCAGCAACACAAGAAGAAAAAGAAAAAATATTATTGTGCTGCGGTAACGTAGCAGGTGTTGAGTCAGTCGAAGATCAGCTAGTAGTGACTGCGCCAGCGGTAGAGCCAGTCTTTCACACTGTTGTGCGTGGTGACACGCTGTCGGCGATTGCACAAAAACACTTGGGTAAAGCGAGTGCCTATATGAAAATTTTTGAGGCAAATAAACCAATGTTGTCTGATCCAGATAAAATTTATCCAGGTCAGGTATTAAGAATTCCTGGAGAATAACAGGATGTTGTTTTTATAAGTTAAGTACTTTTGTAAGAAACAAATCAATAAATAAAGAGGGGATTAATATGAGTCAATTATTACGTTCGATTTTACTAGCAAGTTTTGTCGGTGCATTATTAGTAGGGTGTGGTGCTAAAGAAGCTGCAACCGATGCAATGGATGCAGCAGGTGATGCAATGGAAGCAACAGCTGACGCTGCTGGTGATGCAGTTGATGCAACAGCTGATGCCGCTGGCGGTGCAGTTGATGCTATGGCAGATGCTGCTTCTAGTGAGCCAGGTGGTTACGTCCTACCAGAAGAGGATCGTATTCCAGGTATCACTGTCGAAGAATAATCATCTTTGATTATTAAAAATGCACGCCATGGCGTGCATTTTTTATTTGTATTGTTGATTGGTTCAAGCAGGCGTTAATGATTATAGCTTACTCCATGGCAATGGGTTAAACGGCTTACTTTTCTTCCGTAATTCATAGTACAAGCCAGTATTTTCATTACCACCACTATTACCCACTGCAGCGATATCATCTCCGCCATTAACCGTTTCTCCGACAGACTTAAACAGCGACTCGTTGTTGCCATATAAACTCATATAGCCTTGACCATGGTCAACAATGATCAAGTTGCCAAAGCCGCGCATCCAGTTAGAAAAAACAACTTTACCTTCCGCAATGGATTTAACCTTAGCGCCTTCTTTGGCTTTGATAAACAAGCCTTTCCAGGTGATGCCTGTTTCAGTGCGTTGTTGGCCGTATTTATGTAATAAGCGGCCTTTCACTGGAAGACGTAGCTTACCCTTTAGCTGTTTAAAGGGCTTACCCGTGCTGCGAGATTTTGCGGGTTCATGTTGATTGATCGCAATCTTTTTTTGTTTCTTCGCTTGTTTCTTTTTCTTTTCAGCCTCTTTGTTGAGTTTGACCATCAGTCTGGTTAAGTTTTGCTCATCTTGTTTGAGCTTTTCAATGGCTAAGCGTTGCTTGTCTGCTTTGCTCGATAGTAGAGCAACGACTTTAGCTTTTTTCTCTTTTTGTTTTTTTAGGGTGACTTGTTGTGCTTCTTGCGCCGCTTTGAGCGTATCAGCGGCTAGCATTGCATCTTCAATCTCAGCATTCAGCGCATGCAGGTCTTTAACATTTTGCTGGAGTGCGCCAACTGTTTTGGTGTGCGCTTTGGCGATATAACTAAAATAAGCCATATCTCTTGAATGTTGCGCGGGAGATGATTCCTGCAAAATGAGCTGTAGGTAGTCTTGTTGACCAAGTGTGTATTGATGATAGAGCTGTTTACTTAGAGCCACTTTTTGCGCATTGAGCTTGGTTTGAGAGGCTTCTAATGCTGCGGAGAGTTCTGCTTGCTTTTTGATGTTGTTTTCAGTGTCCTGCGCGATTTTATCGAGCTTTTTATTACTTTCACTGATAGCAAGGTCACTGGCTTTGAGCGCCTCGGCGGCGGCTTGCTTTTGTTCTTTTGTGTTATCGAGCGCTTTTTCAAGTTTATCAATTTTCTTTTGTAAGTCAGCCAGAGAGTCATCAGAAACATTGATAATTTTCAGTGCTTGAGCGTTAGGCATGCCAATGATGCAGCAAAGCAATAACAAACCAGCAGCCAAGCAGCGACGCATATTTGTCATGCTGACCTTTTCAAAAAGCACTTGTTTCATGGTTGCCAGTATAGCGTATCTGTTCATGACTGGCGTGCAGTATACACACGCCAGCTTTGCCTAAGCCGTTGATGATTTGATTTATTTTTTTGCGCCTTGATTGGCAACCGCATCCATCATCGCTTTGACTTCTTCTGCATTGCCAAGGTAATTGCGGCTGATAGGTTTTAAATTTTCATCTAACTCATATACTAAAGGCACGCCCGTTGGAATATTCAAACCAAGGATCGTATCATTGTCCATACTATCTAGATAGCGAACGAGTGCACGCAAGCTATTGCCATGCGCGGCAATCAACACACGCTGTCCTGACAGAATAGCGGGGCGGATGGTGTCGTGCCAGAATGGCATCACACGATCAATCGTTAGTGCCAGTGACTCTCCGCGTGGGAGGATAGAGGGGTCTATGCCTGCGTAGCGTGGATCATGTGCTGGAAAATAGGCATTATCTTCATCAATAAAAGGTGGCGGTGTATCAAAACTACGGCGCCAGATCTTGACTTGATCAGCACCATGTTTTTCAGCTGTTTCAGTTTTGTTTAGGCCAGTGAGTCCACCATAATGGCGCTCATTTAAGCGCCAAGTACGTTCAACTGGCAGGTATAAACGGTCCATCTCATCCAGTGCAATCCACAGGGTGCGCATGGCACGTGTTAACACAGATGAGTAAGCAATATCAAACTCAAAGCCACTCTCTTTAAGCAGTTTTCCTGCCATTTTAGCTTGTTGAACACCAGTATCTGTCAGGTCAACATCATGCCAACCAGTAAAGCGGTTTTCTTTGTTCCAGAGACTTTCGCCGTGTCTTAGTAGCACTAATTTATACATTTACACCTCAATTGATTCTTTAAATTACTTTAATTAAGCGCGATGTGCGCTCACTGCATCTTATCAGCAGTGTATGCATGCTGAAGTTTAAACCTCTGGTATCATAATACGTAACCTGTCAGTTGCTCAAGTTTAGTGTTGAATATCTGCTTTTTGACCTCATATGAGGCTTAAAGGGCTAATACTTGCTTGAGCGTTGGTATTTAAAATACAGTTTAAAAAAAAGACGATAAGGATAGAAAGTGGAGTTCATTCAAGAAAATATTTTACTCATTGGTTTAGTCCTTGGTTCTGGTGTGATGTTGTTATTCCCCAGTATGCAAAAAAGCGCTAGCGGTGTCGCCAACATCAGCAGTGCAGAAGCCGTGACCTTGATTAATCGATCGCATGCAGTGGTGGTTGATGTGAGGGACAAAGCTGCGTTTGAAGAAGGCCATATTGCACAAGCAAAGTCTTTTCCTCTTGCAGAGTTAGATAAGAGATTGGCGGAGTTAAAAAAGTATAAAGATAAACCTATCCTCGTTAATTGCCAGCGAGGTGTTAATGGTGTGAAGGCATGTGAGCTATTAACAAAAGCAGAGTTTAGTCAGGTCAGTCACTTGAAAGGTGGTTTGGATGCTTGGATTAAAGAAAAGATGCCTATTGTGAAAGCCACTACATAAATGATGAAAAGAAGAGGAAAGTAAACATGCCAGAGATATTGATGTATACCAGCGCATATTGCCCGTATTGTGTTAACGCCGAAAGGTTGTTAGCGAGTAAAGGCATCAAAGACATGACTAAAATTAAAGTAGATGAAGACCCGCAAGCGAAAGTGGCTATGATGGAAAAAACAGGCCGTCGTACGGTGCCGCAAATTTATATTGGTGAGCGCCATGTAGGTGGCTTTGACGACTTGCATGCTTTGGATGTTACAGGTGAGCTAGACCAGCTCTTAAATGACTAAGCGCTTATGTTATAAGTTAAATCATCTTCACAGTAAAAGTGATCAACTTCTGTTAGAATAACGCGCTTAGTCTGTCAAGCTGTTTAGCTTGTGCGAATTTAAACTGATTTTTTTAATAATTAAAGGTTAGAACCTATCATGGCAGAACAAAACAACGCAGCGCAAGAGCAAGAAACTGCGCCTGGTTTTAGTATCGAAAAAGTATATGTAAAAGACGCTTCTTTAGAGATTCCAAACTCTCCTGAGATTTTTACTGATCGTACACAACCACAAATCAATGTTGAATTAGGTAATAATGGTAACAAGATTGAAGATGGTATTTATGAGGTTTCTTTAAAAGTAACTGTGACGGCTAAAATCGAAGACAAAACTGCGTTTTTGGTTGAAGTGACACAAGCCGGTATTTTCTCAATCCGTAATGTGCCAGATGAGAATCTTGAAATGATTTTAGGCATTACTTGCCCAAATATCTTGTTCCCATATGCACGTGAAGCGGTTTCAGACTTAGTAGTGCGCGGTGGTTTCCCATCAGTATTATTAAACCCAATCAATTTTGAAGCATTGTTTGCGCAACAAAAAGCAGAACAATCTGGCGAAAAAGCCAACTAAAGACTGAAGAATGACAGATAAAAGTACAAAACGCTTATGGCTCTTTATTTTATCTAGTCTACTGCCAGTCCAAGTGCTGGCAGCCAGCTTTCAGTCCGTTGGCGTTCCCAAGGCTATTCTTTATGATGGGCCTTCGATTGAAGCCAAAAAACAATTTGTTGTGCGTGAGTTCTATCCATTAGAAGTCATTGTTTCGCCAGCAGGTGGTTGGGCAAAAGTGCGTGATAGCGAAGGTGGATTATTTTCTATTCAATCTTCAAAGCTATCAACGCTACGTACTTTATCCGTGAGTATGGATAATGTGCAATTACATGATGCACCGAGTGCGCGCGCTAAAGTGCTGGCACGCGTTGAAAAGCACGTGATCTTATTGTTGAACGCCCCTGATCCAATCAATGGTTGGTTGAGTGTCAGAACAGTTGGCGGTAAAGCTGGATTTGTTCCCCTGCAAACTGTTTGGGGATATTAATGACGGCTGACACCAAAGTCGCGGTATTAGGTGCGGGTGCATGGGGTACTGCACTGGCGATGAGTATTAGTGAGCAGCACCCAGTCACCTTATGGGCGCGCGACTCTGGCCATGTGTCAGGTATGCGTAAAGCCCGCTCCAACCCTCGTTACCTCGGTGATTTCCGCTTTAATGATCAATTAACCGTAGAAGAGGATTTAGCGAAAGCCATTGCTGACGCCGATATTATCTTATCAGTGGTGCCTTCATCTGGTTTTCGTCGTATCCTCCAAGACATTCATGCCCTAGGTTGCCGATTACCGATCATTTGGGCGAATAAGGGTCTGGAACCAGAGACGGCTAAACTACCTTACGAAGTGGCGTTAGAAGAGCTGGGAGACCCTAATGAAACAGGCCAACATTGGGGTGCATTGTCTGGTCCGAGTTTTGCAGCTGAATTAGTCAGAGGCTTACCCACTGCAGTTACATTAGGTGCGACTGATCAAAGCTTTGCCAATCAAGCGGCCCAATTGTTCCATAGTGGTAATTTACGCGTCTATCACACCAACGATGTTGTTGGTGTGTCTATCGGTGGCGCACTCAAAAACATTATGGCCATTGCCGCGGGTATTAGTGATGGTATGGGTTTTGGTAACAATGCACGTGCGGCACTTATTACCCGAGGCTTAGCTGAAATGACACGTTTTGGTTTGGCCATGGGCGCGCAAGGCGATACGTTTATGGGGCTGGCAGGTTCAGGTGATTTAATCCTTACCTGTACAGGACAATATTCACGTAACCGTGAGGTCGGCTTGCAATTGGCTTCTGGAAAACCACTGCAAGAGATTCTGGATGGCTTAGGTCATGTTGCTGAAGGTGTTAACACCACCAAAGAAGTGATTCGAAAAGCCAACACGCTAGGCGTAGATATGCCAATCACGGATGAAGTGTACCAGGCACTCTATAGTGGTAAAAGTGCAAAAGAAGCGGTGATGGATTTACTGGGCCGCTCACAACGCGCAGACGGTATCTAGTACTTAACTCACCACACTGATCTTATGTTTCATATTGCGCTGTTTGAGCCAAAAATCCCGCAAAATACGGGCAATATTATTCGTTTAGTCGCCAATAATGGTTGCCACCTACATCTCATTGAGCCAATGGGTTTTGACCTTTCTGAAAAGCAAGTTAGGCGTTCTGGGCTCGATTATCAAGACCTCGCCAATGTGACGCAGTATCAAGATTACAGCGCCTTTAAAACCGCGATGGGCGAGCGAAATATTTACGCGATTACCACCAAAGGGCAGCGCTACTACCATGAGGTTGATTTTCAGCCGGATGATGTGATCTTGTTTGGCTCTGAAACAGCGGGTTTAGCTGCCGATGTACATGCACAAATTCCTATTGAGCATAAGCTACGCATTCCAATGTTGCCCAACAATCGCAGTTTAAATCTCTCTAACAGTGTAGCACTCGTCAGCTACGAGGCTTGGCGCCAAAATGCATTTAAAGCAGGCTTATAGTTGCGGTGACGGCGCTGTAAGCCAATAAAATTGTAATGGTTTAAACACCAGCTTCTGATTAGTTAAATCTATAGTATCACCGCTCGCAAGGTCAGTAACCTTAACATATGCTAAATAGCCTTGGTCGCGTAGTTGCTGTACGTCCAGTGTTTGTGGCTGGTTGTCAAAATTGCACAGCACTAATACGCTGGCGCGACGCTTATAGTGATCAAACCTTGAAAATACAAATAAGTGATCATTATCAACATCAATAATGTCGCGTGTGTTGTAATCAGCGAAAGCGCGCGTATTTTTTCTAACGCTAATGAGAGCCTTAATTCGGTTGAAAATTTGTCCCTGTGTGGTCTCAGGGTCATGGCGTTTTGCCGCCATTTCCCAACGCATTTCTGGTCTGTGTACCCAGCGACTATCGTCTTTTTTAAGTTCATCTTGTAAATAAGAATTATCGTTGAGCATGCCGAGATCATCACCGTAATACAGTAATGGAATACCACCAAATGACAAAATGATGCTGTGTAACATGACGATCGTATCTATGCTGCGCGCAACTTCATTGATATCATTATGCGTCAGTGCTTTTTCCAAGCCAGCTAAAGAAGCTAGTGTGCCTGCGATTCGGGCATCGCCATTTTTTTCATTGGCGCCAAAGACAATGCCATGTGCAGGCGAGTAAGCCTGATTGCCTGTGTAATAATCAATAATAAATTTGCGGTGCAAGTGCGGGTCATAGCCTGATTGAGCAATACTGGAATCCTCAAAGCCAAGGCCAATATCATCATGACAACGCACATAATTAAGCCAAGTCGTGCGTTCGAGCTTGTCTGGAATGCTTTTAATCGCGTTATTGAGCAGTTTGGCATTTTTAGTTGCCACGCCATCCCACAGCAATGCCATTAGTGTCGCGTTGTAAGCGATCTCACATTCTTTGGCATCAACCGCATCTTCACCAAAGTATTTGGTGACTTCTACTGGCGCAACAATTGCCTCGGCAATAAACAGCACCCCAGGTGCGACGACTTGGCAGCAGTCTTTCATGAGCTGCAAGATTAAGTGCGCTTCGTTTTCATTTTGACAGATCGTACCAATTTTTTTCCATAAAAAAGCCACCGCATCCAAACGGACAATATCTGCACCCATATTGGCCCAGAATAAAATAATCTCAACCATTTCAATCAACACCTTAGGGTTCTGATAGTTTAGATCCCACTGGTAGTCGTTGAACACCGTCATGACCCATTGTTCCATCGCGGCATTCCAGGTGAAATTGCCCGGAGCTTGCTCTGGAAAAATTTCAGGCATGGTTTGTTCATATAAATCTGGGACTTGACGGTCTTCAAACGTGTAGTAGTAATCCTGATATTGCGCATTGCCTTTTTGCGCTTGTTTGGCCCATTCATGCTGATCTGAGGTGTGATTGACCACCACATCCAGCACTAACAGCATTTCTTTTTGCTTAAGTGCTGTGCTGAGCTTGGTTAAGTCTTCATTCGTGCCGACAACTGGATTGATTTTGCGGTAGTCGCTGACGGCATAGCCGCCGTCGTTCTCGTTGCTCGGGCAATCTAGAATCGGCATAATATGGACCAGATTAATGCCGAGCTCTTCAAGGTAGGGTAGTTTGTCTTGTAAGCCTTTTAAGTCATTGGCAAACTCTTTGCAATAAAGCGCATAGCCGACAATCGATTCGCTCAAAAACCAGTTATGGTCTTTTTCACGTGCGATGTCTAGCGCTTTGAGTGCATCTTCGCGCGCCAAATAGCTTTTGATCAGGCTTTTAACCAGCGCAGTGAGCTGTGGTTTAAAGTCATCTCGATGACCATAAAGTTGGCTAAAAAGATTGTGAATCGTATAAAAGTTTGCACCTAGGCGAATAAAAAATTTCTGTAGATCATGCGCTTGGTACTCATCTTTGAGCGTATCTAAAATATCGTTTAAAACCGTATAGGAAATCTGTTCGTACATCTATTTGCCTTATACCGTTTCAAATGCTGTATTGATATTAGGCTGGTAATGTTCCAAACCTTCGATAATGCCCGCAGCATAATGCCCATTTGCAAAATACACTTGGTTATCTTCTTTGAGATGTGCGATTTCGTTGGCATGGTTGCCGACTGCAATACCTAAGGTATCGCCGGTTAGCATATCGGTATCATTGCCTGAATCACCAGAGGTAATAAAGCATTCTAGCGGCAGGCCCCATTTATAACTTAAATATCGAATCGCTTGTCCTTTTGAAGCGCGGATGGGCAAGATATCTAAAAACTCCTCATGTGAATAAATCAGCTGCGCGCGTAGCTTAAGCCTGGCAAAAAATGCCTGTATTTCTTCAATAGGTGGCATCTCATTAGGCGTTGCTAAAAAGCTGGCTTTGAATTCAAGCTGGTTTTCAGCTGCCTGCAGTTTGATTTTAGGAAAATGTGTCATCGCTTCTATCACTGCATCACGACGCCATTCATGGCGGATATGTGCAGCCCAGCTTTTATCACGCATCATATTGTTGCCGTAGTTGATTTCAGTACCCACCGAAGTAATGAGTACATCAGGCATTGGCACATCATTTTCTTTTAAAACCTCAACAGCACTTTCTAGGTGTCTGCCAGTAGCAATACCAAAGGCGAGCTGTTCATCTTGCCTATGAATCCATTTGACCAAATCTTTTAGCGCGTTTGCATCACCAAGCAAAGTATTATCGATGTCGCTAATTAAAGCGGCTTTTGCATCTTGAAAGCCAGATGCAGGCGGCGTTTGATAAATCACGTGTTCTCTTCTTCTGTTCTTTTTATTTCGGTATTGGATAGTCTGGATCGCTTTGAGGAATTTTTTCACATGCGCGTTCCAGTTATAATGTCGCCTAACACCAGTCAGGCCTTGTTTAGATAGTTTGCGCCATAAAAAAGGATCATTGAGGACGGTGAAAACTTTTTCAGCAATATCATTACTGTCTAAAGTATCGCTCAAATAACCATTACGGCAGTTTTGAATAATATCCTGCGGGCCACCATCATCTGGTGCCACAATTGGCAAACCACTGGCAGCGGCTTCGATTAATGTCAAACCAAAAGGCTCGGTAAAGGCTGCGTTGACAAATACCCCACGTCGTTGCGTTGCCAATCGGTAAATTTCTGGAATCTGTGCTTGCTCAATATGCTTAGGAATTGCCACTTTTCCCCATAAGTCAGCGCGATCAATATCCAATAACAATTGTGTTAAGACTTCTGCCTGCGCTGGTGCCATTGCGTTAATGTCATTACGAGTGCCGGCAACAATCACCAAGTTGGCCTTGGCTTGTAGCGTAGGTGAGTCGGCGTAGGCTTTGACTAAACCATGAATGTTTTTACGAATGTCTGCCCGACAG
This sequence comes from uncultured Methylophilaceae bacterium, assembly GCA_964496895.1. Lineage (GTDB taxonomy): Bacteria > Pseudomonadota > Gammaproteobacteria > Burkholderiales > Methylophilaceae > Methylotenera. Next base: position 11,931 of record CAZCBF010000039.1, read on the forward strand.
ATCGTTAGGATCATCGGTTTGTCTGGGCGTGCTAAAAACTGGTCAATGTCTTGCTGTGCTTGCGAAACAATTTTGCCACGTTTAGGCGGCCAAAAGCGCTGCGTATCAATCCCCGGTGGGATCACTTGAAAATGGCCAGTCGCATGATTGCGATACATGCCATATTGCGTTTTGATCTCTTGCTGCGTACTTGTGACAATCAATGCAGAATGTTCAATGATTGACTCTTCAGATAAGATGCGGCGTTCAAAATTAAATTGTTTTTCAATATTGCTCTCTTCGTTACCGCTGGCAAGCATACGGTCTCGCTTAGGCATGCCGAGTGAATGGCCAGTATGTACCAGCGGAATCCCTAGCAACAAAGAAACCTGCTCGCCAACATAGGCCGCATCTGCATAATGCGTGTGAATCATGTCAGGCAGACGATCTTGTTGACGTAAATAATGCAGGCATTGGTCAACTGCTTGATTGAGATGCGGCCATAAGGATTCTTTTTTTAGATACCCATCAGGACCAAAAGCTAAGCGAACAATATTCGCTTTAGGGTTCATACATTCAATTGGTTCAGCGTAACCTTCATGGACTTCTTCATCGACAATTAAGCGTGTGACCAGATCGACTTTGTCAACGTTTGCTTGTTCGCTTAGTGTTCTAGTCAGTGCAACGACGTAGGTGGTTTGCCCGCCAGTGTCGGAGTCACGCCCTAGCTCTAAATTCTCAGCGCGCACGAGACCGTGCAAATTGAGCATCAGGATATAAAGCCCTGATTGATTGGCGTTGGCTACAGCTGCCATGATTGAATAAATGGTTGGTAAAAATCTTTGTTTTTAGGTGCTGCACCTTGCAGTGTACAGACTGCGCTCGCAAATTGATTGGCGCGTTCTAATGTTTGCACCACAGGCCAGGCCAACGTTAGGCCGAGCAAATAGACTGCTGCAAATCCATCCCCAGCGCCGACGGTATCGACCATTGCACCAGGTAATGGCGATGCCTCTGCTTTGTTGAGCGTTAAGGTTTCGTCCAGCGTCCAGCTACCTTGATCGCCATCGGTGATAATGACTTGCTTTAATTTAAATTGCACCATCACAGCTCTAGCGAGCAGTTCATCTGTTTCGCCTTCGATATCCATCATTTTACAAATGGTTCTAAGTTCACCGCGATTCATTTTTGCATAATCGCAACGTGTCAAAGAACGTTCAATCACCTCTTCGCTATACCAAGGTTCACGTAGATTTAGATCTAAAAAGGTCGGCGCTGGTTTGTCGGTAATAAAAGTGTCTAGCCCTAAGCGTGACTCGATATGACGTTGTGCCAATGTGCCAAAATATTTAAGCGTGGGCTGAATAGAGATGAGCGAGAGGTGTGTCATTCCCGCATGAATATGATCGTAAGCCTGATTTTCCACAATATCATAGCTAGGTTCGCCATTGTCTAGCTTGACCATCACCTGACCAGTCGGGTTAATTGGATCTGTCTGAATACCTGTAGTATCCATGCCTTCCTGTGTTAACAGGTCGAGTATCTCTATTTTTAATGCATCTTCACCTAGCCTTGTGATAAACAAGGGGTGCTGTCCAAACGCATTTAAGTGACGACTGACATTTAACGGTGCGCCACCAATGACTGTGCGATCTGGAAACACATCAGCTAATGCTTCACCAAAAATGGCAATGTCTGATCCTTGGTTTGAGGTCATATAAATTTTTCTTTTATCGTTATCGGTTCAAAAAAAGCGGTGAACTACTTTAGTGCCCTATAGTACATTTTTTGTGCCATATTACTTTTAAAAAAAAGACCCAGAAAATGGACTCGCTTTTTGGAAACAATCACTTGGCAACAGTACGCGGTTGGTGGCATTAAATATGCATGCATTTAATAGAACAAAAGACTAAGTAATGCGTCATATAATGTTGAAAGTGCTTTCATTTGAATGTCATGTTGATTGATTAACCTCATTACCGTCTGTAGTATTCTATAAATGATCGTTATGATGAATCCAAAAATAAAATCTGACCTAGTGATTTGGCGACTCGCTGATGGTAAGCCAGGTCATGAAAAACAAACAATCGGTTTGGTGAATGCAATGCGCAAACTGAGCAGTATTGATTGTTATGATATTAAGGTCGCGCCAAGCTTTTTTACTTGGATGAATTATTTTGCTTCTATTTGGCCAGAAGGTAACAGCTTACCTCTGCCAGACTTGATTATTGGTGCTGGCCATCATACGCATATACATTTACTAGCAGCCAAGCGCGCTTTCGGTGGGAAAACCGTTGTCTTGATGCGGCCAAGTGTTTCAGCAAGATTATATGACTATGCCTTGATTCCTGAGCATGATGCCTACCACGGACAAGGTAATGTGATTGAAACACGGGGTGTGCTTAACCCAATGCAAGCGCAGGGACAGCATGATGAAAATCGTGTATTGCTGTTAATCGGTGGCCCATCTAAACATTATGCGTGGGACAACCAAAAAGTCGTCGCGCAGATTCAGTTGCTCATTGTACAGCAAGCTCACAAGCAGTTTGTGTTGACCACGTCTAGAAGAACGCCTGATAGTTTTATTCAAGCCCTGCAAAAATCACATTTGCCAAGACTATCCATTGTACCTGCATCACAAACCCCTCAGGGGTGGGTCGAAAGTCAGCTAGCGCAATCAAGCGCCGCATGGATTACAGAAGATTCCGTTTCTATGGTCTATGAGGCATTAACTGCACAGGTTGCCGTTGGTTTAATCAATGTGGAGAAACACCGCGAAAATCGTGTTGCCAATGGTGTTGCTAAATTAATAAAGCAGCAAATGGTGGTACGATTCGATGTACAAGGTGATTATTTACAAGACATGCGTGCTTTAGTTGGTTTCCAAGAGGCCGACCGTTGTGCAGATCAGCTTTTGCAGGCCATGTCAGACTCTGGTCCTTTTTTACCACAGCCACAATCTATCTAGTCACCTCATTGTTATTGCGCAAGCAGTATTGTTGCGCCTTAAATAAAATGAACACGTGTTGTTATGAATCAGACTAGTCAGCTTACTACTCTACGATTGACCGTATTACAAGTGCTGCCCGCACTCTCATCAGGCGGTGTTGAGCGTGGCACCTTGGAGGTTGGTCAACACCTAGCTCGCCTCGGGCATCGATCGTTGGTGCTCTCTGCAGGTGGGCGATTAGTGTCCCAGCTAACGGCGCAAGGCAGTCAGCATATCGAATTGCCTATCGGTAAAAAATCCATCTTTACTTTTCTATTAGTGCCTCAGTTGATTCGCTTGTTTAAAGCGGAAGCGATTGATGTGATCCATGTGCGTTCGCGTATGCCCGCGTGGGTCATTAAGTGTGCATTATGGTTTATGCCTAAAGCGATTCGACCAGCGTTGGTGAGCACAGTCCACGGGCAATATTCAGTCAATGGCTATAGTGCCGTAATGACACAAGCCGATGCCGTGATAGTCGTCTCGGCGCATATTCAAGACTATGTGTCCCAACATTACCCCAAAGCAACCCAGCCAGTTGTACTCAATTATCGTGGTGTTGACCCTCACCAGTTT
>CAZCBF010000040.1:0-14792 GCA_964496895.1 uncultured Methylophilaceae bacterium
TCACCACAGTAATCAACAAGCCATATTGCTGATCAACATCAAGGTGATTCAAGAGGTAAATCACACCGAACAAAGCAATCAATGAATGTGTCAATCCACGATGACCAAAAATACTACTAATGAGTTTGGAGATAGGGTAAATACGTCTACCTAAGGTTGAGGTAGGGTGATCGATATCTGGTAGCAGTGCGGCAAAGGCGCAGAGGATCATCATCTCGCCGACTTGCTTGAAGCTAGCTTCTGGTTCAGGCGTAAAGTAATAATGATAAACTGCCCAAGAAGTTGCGCCCGCGACCATATGGGCTTTTGCCATCATAATTATTCGTATTGTTTTGATGCCTGTTATCGAGGCAAGGAGTATAACGCTATTGATAATATAGGCAAGAAAAAAGCCCACTTGAAGTGGGCTTTTAGTGTTTTAACAGTAATCGTCGCAATTAAAAGTCAGCTGTCATGATTGAGGTGTCATATACCGATGCCTACCGTTAGGCAAGCATCGAATTATTCAGCTTTTGCGCTTTCTGGCATAGGCAACTGTGCCAGATAATTTTTAAAATAATCAATCATATGAATTGGGTCACAAGCGTTAATCGCATACTCATAAGCATTTTTGGCTAAATAAGTACGATCTTCTGGCGTAGAAGCCATATGCTCAATGGCATTTTTCATTGCGGCTACATCCTGCTGCGGTACTAAATGTCCAGTAACCTCATGCGTTACATATTCTTTTGCGACCATAGTCTTGGTTGTTAACACCGCTTTGTGATGCAACATACCTGCGATCAATGTGACTAGCCCACAAGGGGTATTCTCATCAATGATTGGCAACACCATAAATTGACTGTAATGAATAATATTATGACAGTCTGCCAAAGGGATATCCTGATAGACCGTGACATTATCAGGAATCTTTAACCCTGTTAGATTTTCTGACTTAGCCACAAGCACTAATCGCATGTGTTTAAGCTGACGCATGGCGTCAAATAACACCGCATAATCGCGCCCTTGACTACCCACGGCGCAGATATAAGTGCCAAGCTCGATGGGCTCACCGATTTTACTAGTATCAGGCACTTGCGCTGTCCACGGCATCACATCGAATTTATCTTGTGGTAACTCAAAATATTTAGCGTAATACTGTTTCTCATACTCTGAATACACCACAAAACGATCAACCTGCTGGTAGGCCTGCGACATTAATTTATATTGCACACCTGTTGGCAATTCACTGAAATTAAACGACATAGCAAGATGCGTTAAATTTCTACTTTTAACTGAGGCTATTTGTGCACCATAAAAAGTATGCCTTGGTCCATGAGTCACTAATACAGATGGTTGATTCTTTGAATGAGCTACCGCCTGATTCGCATTGAGCATTCTCAACACTGAGTCTTTTTTAGGTAAAAAGCTCATTTTGGAATGTGATTGTGTTGAGAAATGAGTCCAGTTTAAATGGGGTACTCTAATTTCATGATCGAGCCATTTCCAATCGGGTGCCATATCGCTGACATTTATGATCGTGGTCGTTGTTCTGCCTACCGCTTCCATGCTGCTAAACCTACTTTTTTATCATTATTTCTAGTAGTTTAAAGCGTAGAGGCCAACTATATATGGTGGATGAAACACAAAAAAATAGCGGTGATCTTGACCAAGCCACTACTAATTACTAATGGTTTACAAAGGTCATACTCAAGTGTTTATTAATGGTGAATAATTATGCCAAATGCTTATGAAAGAGACTTTGAGTGTAGCTAGAAAGCATCGGTGTTCAGCGCACCATGAAGTATGACAACCTCATGTATTGTGCGCTGAGTCACTTTAAGCAGTAGTATTAATATTGTGACCTAAACTACCATGCGGTTTAGAGGGTTTGGAAGCCGCTTCAATGAGCTGTAAAGCGCCTTGCCCTTTCATTTCAGCATGCGTATTGGCAATTTTTGCCGACTCAGCTTCTACATTGATCGCTGTACGCTGATTAGCCATACTAGTACCTAAATTTGCAACATTGGATACATCCATTTCCATTCCTTTCAAACAAAAACGTTGTTCACAACTAAACTATCGGCACTGTTGAAAATTACTTTAGCTTTTTTATCCAAAAAATTTCATGGCCATCTTTGCATCTGAAACACCCAGTTTGATTTGCCGCCTACTTTGTGGATTAACACAAGTTGATTCGAGGTATTGTTGTGGGATCCCTGCCAAGCCTCGATACTTTAGAATATCGTAATGTTGATCTAATGGTGCCTGCAATAGTTTACGAAACTCAGGCACTGTGTAGGAAAACTCGACTGCCTGCGTAGACATATCTATACGGTGCCCCACTGGTGGCCTAACTAAATAGACAAAACCTTGCGTCAATAAATCAGGCATCCATCGGTAAAAAAACAAAGTCATCAAAGCACCGCAATGAATACCATCAGCATCTGGATCCATTAATAAGACAATGCGTTCATAAGGCCTATTTTCGAGTTTTATTTGCGTGCCAATACCGATACCAATGGCCTGGACCAAGGCAGCATACCAAATGTTTTCCAAAAGCTTTTCTTGTGTGGCCCGCATTGGATTCATTGTTTTACCCTGCATGGGCAAGACTGCCTGAAAAGTACCATCACGCTGCTTGGCTACGGCTTGTGATGCTGAATCACCCTCCACAACCAGTAGCTCTGCACCTGATTGCTCGCCATGTTCACGGCTATCGATCAACTTGGGTGGCTGGCTGGTATAAAACATCATCTAATCGTTTATTCGTTATTCGTATTGTCTATCGGGTTAAATTGTTTGCAATTTGATGCAAAATACATGCAAAAGTTGTTATGATCTTCATTATAAAATATCACTGCAATCATAAGGATGTATGATGAAAATTATTGCTTTTTCAACCAGTAATAAACGTGAGTCGATTAATAAGAAGTTAGCCGCCTACGCTGCCAGTTTAGCAAAAGACGCTGAGGTGGAAGTACTCGATATTAACGACTACTCGGTCATGATGTTTAGTGAAGATGTTGAAGAAGCCTTAGGGATGCCAGAAAATGCCAAAGCTTTTCTCGCTAAACTCGGCGAAGCAGACGCATTGATTATGTCTACCGCAGAGCACAATAGTTATTACCCAGCTTTTTTTAAAAATCTGTTTGACTGGTGCACTCGCATTGACCGTAATATCTTTCAAGAAAAACCAATGCTCTTAATGGCAACTTCGCCAGGTGGGCGTGGTGGTATCACTATTTTGGAACTGGCATTAAAGGCACTACCCAGATTTGGCGGTAATATCGTCGCACAGATGAGTCTACCCAACTTTTATGATCACTTTGAGCTTGAGCAAAACACACTCAAAACTGATAAGTATCATGAGCAGCTACAAACGGCCGTAAACAAGCTGTGTGATGCTGTGTAATTCCCAATTAGTCTACAATAGTAAGTAGCAGCTGTGCGTGAGCTATCATCTTGGAACGACCAACAGCAGCAAACTTACTGAGACTGAACACAGTTATTAGCCTAGACCGCATCAATCGACAGCGCTAATATTCGACTCAACTCGGCAAAGTTATAATCTGTCTCTGCACGCCACTCATTAAAAGCAGCTTGCACTTGTTTCATCGCGCCTTTACTCGTGGGCGCTTTTTCAATCACATTTGCATCAACCAATGCTGCAATACCATCGCGGCCGAAGATAAAACCATCTTTACCCATCTGACGTAAAAAATATGGCCCAGTATTGCCACCTAATCGTGCACCATTTTTTTTAAGGTACGCCAGCAAACCAATATAGTCCTCATCAGGCCAATTCGCGATAAATGCACCAAAAGCACCATCATGCTGTTGTGCCTCTTGAATAATCATTTGCGCATTAAGTGGCACTGTTTTGATCTTGCTTCGATTGCGAATAATTGCAGCATTATTCGCAATTTCATCCTCTTCCTCAGGTGTCATATAAGCACACTGACTAATATTAAACTGCCAGAATGCAGCTTCAAATGCTGGCCATTTGCTTTCAACCACTTTCCAAACAAAACCAGCCTTAAATACCCCCGCTGTCATTGCTGACAAGAACCGATCATTGTCGATTGTGGCTAAGGTCTCTGCATCTAAAATATTCGTTGGCAACAGAGCTTTAACCTTAGCCTCTCCTCCCTTGCGCTGCACAGCAAGATCATAAATTTCTGCAAATGATTTCATCAAATCTCCTTTCAGTCTCATTGTCGTGAGCTGCTGGCTAGGGTGAATAAGGCCTATACCCCGCCAATTGTTAAATGTTATTAATCCGACCAAATGGGCTATTGCATATTATTGGTTAACGCTTTAGTTTATAAAGCACTGTGATTAACAATCACATAGACTCATACGGTATAGCTTAGTCCAAAAACTAACTAGACTAGATGATAATCGCTTTTTGCGTACACAAATTAAACTCATTAAATCAATGCTAAAAAACATTAAAAAAATTGCAGACTTATTTGAATACATCTCTTTATTGATTGTATTTATATTGTTACTAGTGTTTGCTGGGCTGGTCATTTTTTACATGAACTTAAGCCATTTTGATGTTGTTTATGCTTCTATTGTGCCAATCGCGATGATGCTGATCGGCTTCTTTTTAATCTATGATGATATTAAACGGCGTGAAAAAGCCAAAAAGGCGATTAAAGAAAAAGTCATGAAAAGCTTTGCCGAAACCAATACGCAATAGCCTAGCTTTTTCAAGCCACTGCTATAATGCATATTTAGATCTCTTTCAAGGTAGTCCTCATGCAAGATAAAGCCGATTTGCTCGCACAAATTATTCGTGCCCGCAAAACCGAAAAAATCTTGACCGAAATTAATACCCAAGCATCCATTGATCCAGACATTGAAAGACAACATCAAGCATCGATTGTTGCTGCCTTACAAACTGCTGGCTGGGCACCTTTTCACTATCCTCGTGAGATAGATGGTATTGCAGAGCCTTGGCGCGCGCGTATCTTATGGCGTGATCAAGCTCAGCAAGCAGCACGCTATATGACAGAGACTTTAGGCATTACTACAAAAGAGCCTAAATTATGTAGCGCATGCCATGCCTTGGTGCTTGTAACATGGCTTCCTGAATATGATGCCAATGCTGATAACAATCTTGCAGCGATGTCCTCAGAAAAAATCATAAAACGTAATCATGAACACCTAGCAGCAGCTTCAGCCATGGTACAAAACTTTTTACTTATGCTTACCGCCCATGAAATGGCTAACTATTGGTCTAGTGGCGGTTGCCTTGGTAAAGACGCAATGTTTGATTACTTGGATATTGATTCAACTGAGCGCCTGCTTGCAGCCGTATTTATTGAGTTCCCAAATACCGACACATCTGCCACTGTTGAAAAAGAAAGAAAGCCTGGCGCACATCGTAATCGCCGAAGCACCAGTTGGATTAAAGTCGCTGACTAAGCTTTACTAATCTGCTCATTTACTCTTCCATTAAATTGGCTTCCACAACGCCTGTTGCATAACTATTGTAAGCTTCACCAATTTGTTTTGCCATGGTATCGGGGAACACATGAAATTCGCCTTTTTCGATGGCCTCAATAATCCCTAGTGCAACTAATCTTGGTGGTTCTGCAATATCTGCAATACCTGCGGTATCAGCCATGTCTGTTGCAATCGGCCCTGGGTGAACACTGATGACTTGTGTGCCTTGCTCAGTTAATATTTCGCGCAAACCCTGTGTAATCGAATACGATGCAGCTTTAGAACCTGAGTAGGTTGAGAAGCCTGTAAAATTTTTAATCGATGCCACAGAATTCAGCTGTGCCAACACCCCACCACCATTTTGTTTTAATACTGGCGCAAAAGCTTGTGCCATACGAACCAAGCCATAGACATTAACTTCGATTTCAGCTTGCATGGCTGCAATCGCGTGATCTACTAATGGGTCTGCAGTCTTCAATATGCCTGCGTTGTTAATCACAATTTCCACATCACTCGCATTAGCCGCTGCTTGCGTAATGGTTTCAGGTTGATTCAAGTCGATTTGAATTGGCGTCACTTTGTCACTGTAGGTGCTCACCAAAGGCTTTAACGTATCAAGATCTCGTGCGGCTGCATACACTTTTTTTGCACCGGCTTCTATAAAGGTTTCTACAATACTTTTACCAATGCCACGATTAGCTCCAGTGACTAACACTACTTTATCTTTAATGGTCTGCATATCTTTTATCTCCAATGTTTATTTTTGTACCTATCAGTACATAATTGACATTTTTTACCGATCAGTACACAATATCAAGCATGTATTCGAGAATATTTGATGACAGCCGTTGGTAGAAAGCGTGCTTTTGATAAAGCCAATGCGCTTGAAAAAGCTATGCATGTGTTTTGGAAACATGGTTATGCAGGCACTTCACTCACTGATTTAACCAATGCACTCGGCATTAACAAGCCTAGCCTGTATGCAGCGTTTGGCAATAAAGAACAGCTATTTAACGCTGCTTTAGATCATTATGTGCAAACTTACGGCACACAGCCATTGAAACAACTCAGAGAACCGGCAGCGCTTCCATTTGCGCAGCGGTTAGAAAATTATTTACTCGCAGTCATTGAAAACAACACGCACGAAGCATTGCCAGTCGGCTGCTTTGTCGTCAAAAGCTATTGCGAAGCTGGCGGCAATGGAATGCCTAAAGAGGCTGAAAGTGCATTGAATCAAGTCAGCATCAATAATGAAAAAATGTTAGAAGAGTTGTTCTTAAATGAACAACAAAAAGGCCAACTAGACAGCGCTGCTAATGTTAAAGCACTCGCCAACTTCGTGTTGGCTCAGATTTATGGCATTTCAGTGATGGCTAGACGTGGTAAAACCCGACAAGAGCTTAAAGCCATTGCTAAGACCTCTCTTAAAACAATGGTTTAAAGTACAATAAAAAGCCCTTATAGTCAGAGCCTTTATTGTAACGACGTCAAACACTAGTAAACATCACGCTGGTATCGATGCTCACTAACCAGTTTATTCATATAGTCTTCAACACCAGCTTCATCCAGACCGCCAAATTCACCAATCACTTCACGAATCGCTTTGTCTACATCAGATGCCATACGAGAAGCATCACCACAAATGTAGATATAAGCACCCGATTCTAACCATTGATAGAAGGCTTCGCCTTGTTCTTTGAGCAATGTTTGTACATAGACTTTTTTATCGCCATCTCGTGACCAAGCAAGGCTCATTTGATTAATCAAACCACTGTCATGCCATGCGGTGATTTCATCACTGTATAAGAAGTCTTGTGTTTTATGCTGATCACCAAAGAATAACCAGTTATCACCTTTGGCCTCACGCATTTCGCGCTCTTCTAAGAAAGCACGGAACGGTGCAATACCAGTACCAGGGCCAATCATGATTAAAGGTGCTTCATCGTTGTCTGGGATATGAAAGTGCGGAGAGCGTTGCATGTAAACGCCAAGGTTACCGCCTGACATCAAGCGATCACCCAAGAATGTTGAGGCAACGCCTTTACGGTCTTTATCGAAAAGGTTGTAATGCACTTCACCCACCGTTAAATGAACTTCGCCTGGGTGCTTTTTAGGGCTAGAAGCAATAGAGTACAAGCGCGGCTGCAGACTACGCAGCCCATCGACAAAGGTTTGCGCATCCAACCCTGGTTTAAGCTGCGTGAGTACGTCAATGACCTGATAACTGTCTTCTGCCGACTCAATACCCCATGTTTCTAACGCTTTTGCATTGACCGTAGTGATATCTAACTTGGTCGTCAGTAATACGCGTAAAGAGGCAGAGCCTGTTTTTTGCGCAACAACTTCGCTACCTGTATAGCCACCAGCTTTAAGAATTTCGTCGACTTCTGCAGCACAATTTAATGGCCATACACCCAAAGCATCGCCCACCGCATAGTCCATGTCTTCACCGCCACCAGCCAGCGAAATCTCAATATGATTCACTCGTTTTGCTGATTGTTCACCGCTAAGGTTTTCTGCGGTAATTAAGTTACCGATAAATGGGCGGTTTTTGTCGTACGCTGAAGCAGTATCATCATTGGCTGCGGGTGCGCTGCTAGTAGCGCCTGCAGCAGCCTTAAATGCTTCCGCTTCAAACACTGCTGATTTCCACTCTGCATAAGTGTCTTCAAAATCAACATCGCACTCGACTAAATCTTCGCAAGGCGTGGCGCCTAATTCGGTTAAACGTTGATTAATTTCCTGGCTACATTGGTTGTAGTCTGGATAACTCGAATCACCTAAACCACACACACTAAAATTCAACGTAGCCGGTAATGCAGGCGCATCATCTGCCATCAAAGTAGTATGGAAGTTTTTAGCATTATCAGGTGGCTCACCTTCACCGAAGGTAGAGCAAATAATCAGTACATGTGCATACTCAGCCAAGGCAGCTGGTGTAGTGCTATCTAGCTCTGCAATTTGCGCCTCAAAACCTTGTGTGGCTGAATGTTTCTTTAAGTCTTTTGCAAGCACTTCACTATTGCCAGATTGAGAACCGTAGAAAATATGTAATGGTGTACCAGCGACTTCTTCCGCTGCACCACCATAGGCAGCAATCGCCATCGTGCGGTAAGCCGTCAGCAAGCCACTAATCCACTCGCGCTGTCCGTCTTCAAATGGCGCATCTGCGGGCAACTCGACCACTGTCGGCTGATCCTTACCATCGTCGATAATCGTTGATAATTCTGTCATTAAATTGTCGTTCATGTGTGTGTACCGTCGTTTCTTTCCATTAAGCTAATAGAATGCTTTTTAGTTGCGCTTCATCATGCCTTCTAGTGAAGGCCAAGAATGACTCGCCATCCTCACGCGCTTTTAAATAGTTGCCAATGATTTTCTCACCAACGTCGGGTAAATCTCTCGATGCAATAGGGCCCAATAATGGGCGTGCTAATCCTTGATCCTGATCACAACCACCGCCCACAAAGACGTTGTAACCCTCAGAGCCGTCTTCTGCCGCAGTACCCACCAACCCGATGTCGCCGATATAGTGTTGCGCACAAGAGTTGTTGCAACCTGTTGTATGAATATTGATAGGCTGATCCAATGTAAAACGGTCTTGAAGATGTTCAACCAAACCTTGTGTATCTTGCTTGGTGTATGCGTTAGCTAACTTACAGCCCCATTTACCAGTACAAGCGACCGCACCTGCCGCAAAAGAGGTCGCAGACACACTTAAATCCAGCGCCTCAATGGCTTTAACAGCTGCCTCTACATCAGCATCTGCCACATAGGGAATCAAAACATTTTGCCAAACCGTTAAGCGCAAATCATTTTGACCATATTGCATGGCAACATCGGCTAACCCAAGCATTTGCTCTGGTGACATACGCCCGACTTTGAGCGCAACACCAATATAGTTCATCCCAGCTTGTGACTGTGGGTGCACGCCAATATGCCCTTGGCGATTCACTGGCGCACGTGGCGCTTCAAATTCTTGGCTCAGTTTCACCAGCTTGACATCATTACCATAGCCATCCAATTTTTCTTGAATTTGTGCAACCATCCAATCAAAACCATTCGCATCTAACACATACTTCAAACGCGCTTTTTTACGATTGGTACGGTCACCGTGTTCTAGGAACACACGTAAAATCGCTTCTGAAATTTCTGGCGTATCTTCTGGCTTACAAATCACACCAGTATCACGTGCAAAGTCTTCATGTCCCGTAATACCACCTAAAATCAAACGGCAGTAAACACCAGGTTCTACACCGGCATCATTCTCTAAGACATTAACCGCGGCAAAACCAACATCATTGGTATCCGAAACGCATGAAATTGAACCGCCGTTATCAAAGGAAAAGTTAAATTTACGTGGCAAGCCATGTAGGTCACGATTATTTAAAATACGGTGGCTGAGCTTGAGTGCATACTCATGAATATCTGCTACTTCTACTGGATCAAAACCGGCTGTCGGTGATGCCGTAATATTACGTGCGCTATCTGCACCCGTTGCTTTACAGTTCAATCCATAATCATACAAACGCATAATCCAATTAATCAGATTGCTTGGCTGAATCTCGCGAAACTGCAAATTACCACGGGTGGTGATATGTGAATAACCACCAGCCATTTCTGCTGCCATATTACCCAGCTCTTTAAATTGATCACCGCGCAATTTACAAGCGGGTAAACGCATACGACACATATAACCTTGGCTGTTAGGCTCAACATTAAACATACCGTGATGGCGGAACAAAAAGTTGTTAATGCCTTCTGCGATTTGTCCTGCTTCGGCATGCTCAACCATCATATTCCAAATATCAAGTGGATGGTTTTCAAACTTGGCGCGCTCTTCTTTTGATAAGTCTTCGACTGGTGTACCCCAGAAGGTGTCCTCTATATCAGCTTGCGCTGCAACATTAGTCCCTTGGAATAAATGCTTATTGAGCTCCATAAGACTATCAGCCAAAAATTGTTTTTGTGCCGGAGTAAAGGTTTTACTAGATGATCCGCTATCTGTGGAGGTCAGTTGTTGTAGTTGTGACATATAAGCTATATTGTAATTAGTTTCAAAAAAAGACTGACTACGTCAAGTGGCTGCATCAAATGTGAAGGAAGCTAGTAGTACTATTGAGGTGAGAGTGAATTGAATAGTTTCACGTTGCATATGCACAGCATGTGCGAGACCTCTCATCACTTAAATTCAATGAGAGCTCATCATCTCAACCTGATACGACCAAGCTAATTTCACACGACTTTGTGTAGATACAACGCACGACGCTGTGCAGCTATCTTGATAAGATACGAGCAATATATGTGCCATACACTCAAGCATCGCACTGATGCGCTATGCCCCTTTGAAAAAGGGTATTAAAAGATAATGCTACATGCTATTTGAGGCAATACATGTTACTGGCATTGCTAAAAAAAGAGACTCCTATCATTACGGAAAAGCAAAACGACTTGCGTACACCCCATATCAACAGTTTGGGACAAATATAGATTTACAAATCAATAAAAGCGCACAATAATAGTGCGTTACCATTGAAATGGTGCGCAATCTCTCTTAATAGCAATCATGTTTTCAGCTTAGTATAGTTCAAGATGCAATAGCACTTGAATGAAAAAATGTATTAGCCTTTTGCTATACTGGCTTTGGCTACATTGCAAAGTATGAGTAGCATAGATTAAGATAGCCAAAGACTATTATTTATAAGGCAATGTCTTCATGCAGTGGCTTAGGTTTCTCATAGTACTCATGCTCTATCATGCACCAATGGCATACGCCACGCATGCTTGCCCACGCTATCAAGGGGTTCAAGTACAAGTGTTAGGATCTGGAGGGCCTGAGCTAACAGATCAACGTGCTTCAAGTAGTTATGTCGTTTGGGTAGATGGTAAAGCCACACTCCTGATAGATATCGGTAGTGGTAGCCTCCTGCAGCTAGAAAAAGCCAAGATCCCTATTAATGATATTGATGCAGTGCTACTTACGCATTTGCACGTAGACCATAGTTCCGATCTACCTGCGTTGATTAAAGCATCGTTTTTCAGTGACCGTTCTTCTGACCTGCATATCATTGGTCCGAGTGGCAACCAATTAATGCCTGCTATTTCAGTATTTGTTGAAAGAATGTTTGGTAAAGAAGGGGTTTACCCATATCTAAGTAGCTATCTCAATGGTTCTGAGAGCTATCAAATTATTACGCAAGATATTCCTATTGGTATCAAGCAAGCAAAAGTTGTTTTAAAAAATAATGAATATCAAGTATCTGCAATTCCAGTTATGCACGGCCCTATACCTGCAGTTGCTTGGCAGATCACGATTGGCGGTACAAAGTTGGTATTCAGCGGTGATATGAGCCACGCAAGCAAAAGGCTGTTAGCTCTTACCCAGAATGCCGATATACTCGTTGCCCATCATGCCATTCCCGAATCTAGCAAAGGTGTTGCCAGACGTTTACACATGCCACCCTCGGTGATTGGCGAGATCGCAGCAACTTCTCATGTCAAACAGTTAGTCCTCTCACACCATATGCAAAGAACGCTTAATCAGTTTAGCGCATCAGAAAAGCTGATTCGCCAACACTACCAAGGGCCACTCTACTTTGCCGATGATCTAGCCTGTTACACAGCACAATAATCAGCCATGCCTTCGATTAAACAACTGAGTTTATACGCTGGGCCTTTAGTAGCGATCATTGCTTTTTCACTCAGTTATTCATCAGCTAATCCAGCAATGGCTATTACGCTAGGCGTTATGCTCTGGTGTATTGTCTGGTGGGTGTTTGAACCTGTGCCCATCCCAATCACATCACTAATACCGCTCACTATTTTTCAAATCACGGGTGTACTCACAACGCATCAAATCGGTGAGGCTTATGGCAGCCCATTGATTTTATTATTGCTCGGCGGCTTTATCTTGTCCAAAGCCATGGAAAAAAGCGGTGCTCATTTAAGACTGGCCTTGTTTATGGTGAATGTTTTTGGCAGCCAAAGTAGTAAAAGGCTAGTGTTGGGCTTTATGGTAACTTCTGCCACGATGAGCATGTGGATTTCTAATACGGCAACCACTTTAATGCTACTACCTGTCGCACTAGCAATCATTGATCAAGCCAAAGACAAAGCACTGGCGACGCCTTTGATGCTGGGCATTGCCTACGCTGCCAGTATCGGCGGTGTCGGCACACCCATTGGCACACCAACCAATCTAATCTTCATACAAGTGTATGCCCAAAACTTTGAACGTACATTATCCTTTACAGAATGGATGCAAATCGGTGTACCCATTGTGATCTGCATGATTCCATTGGCTTGGCTTTGCTTATCTCGATTCTTGAATTATCGTGGCGGCTTTACCATGCCCAAAATTGGAAAATGGCAGACCGCAGAAAAGCGCGTGTTAATCGTCTTTTCAATCACTGCATTAGCATGGATCACAAGACAAGAGCCCTTTGGCGGCTGGCGTGAGTGGCTCCATCTACCAGCGGCAAATGACGCCTCAGTCGCTTTATTTGCAGTGATTGCCATGTTTATGGTGCCAGATGGCAAAGGCAACAAACTCTTAAACTGGGAAACAGCGTCGAAGATTCCTTGGGGGATATTGCTACTTTTTGGCGGCGGCATCACATTAGCCAAAGCGTTTAGCGCTTCAGGACTAAGTACAGCAGTCACAAGTCATCTGGCAGCAGTCTATCACCTACCCTTACTCATGATCATCACTCTGTTATGCTTGCTCGTCACGTTTCTCACTGAAACGACCAGCAACATTGCCACAACCGTTTTACTCATGCCCGTCTTAGCTGCTGCTGCAATAGATGCCAGCATCGTACCTGAAATACTGATGATCCCAGCGACGATCAGCGCGAGTTTTGCGTTTATGATGCCAGTAGCCACAGCACCCAATAGCATTGCCTATGCTAGCGGTCATTTCACCGTCAAAACAATGGCACGAGAAGGCTTTGCACTCAATTTAATCGGTGTGGCAGTGATCACACTCTTTAGCTATCTAGTATTAGCGTAAATGTAGATGCTAAAATCTTACACGATCAACAAGTAACCTAAATCCTCAATAGTATGCACACTGGTTTGTAAGTCACTCTCACTCAAACCCGTAAAGGTCAGTGAGGTGTCTATCGTGCCATCGTCATCAAGGTCATAGTGATAGGTCACTCCTTCATATCCAGTGGCGCCTGCACTAGACTCGGTGTGTAGTAGTTGACTAGTGCCTTCAACCCAACCCCAGATGTTGACACTGTCTCCTGCACTGAAGTCGGTAATGGTAGACCAGGTGATCTCACCACCGCGACCATCTAGGTAGAAGGTGTCATTGCCACCTTGTCCACCCGTTAAGAAGTTGGAGCCAGTTCCGCCATCAAGAATGTCATGTCCAAGACCACCATCAGCTGCATCATCGCCGCCAAGGAGGTTGATGAAGTCGTTGCCATCTGTGCCTAACACAGCTTCATTCTGATGATCTCCAAGCTTTTGAAACTCTAGGTATTCAACAGGACCAATATAGTGATCAAAGCCTTTGGCTTTGGCTTCATTGGTGAGTGCTGCAGCTGATGGGCTGGGGCTGACTTCTACGATGTCTGCGTTGTTGTTGAGGTAGGTGCCTAGACTACTTTGGTAGTCTGTGAATTGAATGCGCTCTATGTTGAGCAGTGTGTCAATACCAAGACTGCTGGTGATGATGGTGGCACCAGAGCTTTGAAGTTGAATGCTTTGAACATCGGCATGACTGATGTTGAACATGGCGGTGTCATGACCGTCTTGTCCGTTGATGACGTCATCACCTGCGTAGCCTTGGAGGTAGTCTGCATTGTTTGAGCCTGTGATGAGGTCGTTGCCTGAGAGGAGGCTTTGTAGCAAGGCGTCTCCGTTGTCTGCGCTTAGGATGGTGTCAATGTCGACGTTGATGTCTGTTAGGGTGTTGCTGTGACCCTCTTTGGTGATGGTGATTGTGCTGGCTTGCCCTGTGGGGCTGTCGTTGCTGAGGTCAAATTGACCTTCTATCAGTAGTTGGTAATCCGCAGTGCTGATGGCTAAGCTGGTGGCTTGCAGGCTAGTGGCACTGAATTGACCTTGGTAGGTGTAGGTGCTTGATGTGCCTTGGCTGTTGTCTTCTACGGTGAGGGTGTCAAAGCTGCCGGTGGCCGTGCCTGTGTCATCTTGCACGGTGAGGCTACCGGTGGCTAGCAGGCTGATGCCTGCTGCATTGGTGTAGCTGAAGCTGTGCATGGTGGAGGGATAGCCTAAAAGGTTAGTCCCTGTGATGCTAAAAGCGTCACCGTTGCTTAAGCTGCCTTGGATGAGGTTGTTGTTGACACCAGTTAAGGTGGCACTGTGTTGGGCGATGTTGCCTA
>CAZCBF010000041.1:0-14543 GCA_964496895.1 uncultured Methylophilaceae bacterium
CGACAAAGTAGAGGGTTTTACAGGTGTGATCTCAGATTTAGGCGGGCCTACTGCCAATATGTATCGCTTGGCTTGCAAGTCAGAAAAAATAGAACAACATTGTCGCAAACTCAGCTGTGTGTATCCTGATGTCTGCGAAAATTTAAATACAGACCATAGTCACTTGATACAACTCTATCGCAAAGCGCGTCAGATCAAGGGTGTGAAAAAAATCTTGGTCGGCTCAGGCCTACGCTATGATCTGGCAGTTAAATCACCAGAATACGTCAAAGAGCTAGTGCAACATCATGTTGGCGGTTATTTAAAAATCGCACCAGAACACTCAGAGGATAATGTCTTATCAAAGATGATGAAACCGGGCATGGATGCGTATGATGCGTTTAAAAAAATGTTCGAGCAATATAGCGCTGAGGCTGGTAAAAAACAGTACTTGATTCCTTATTTCATCGCTAGTCACCCTGGCGCTACACTCAAAGAGATGCTGAGCTTGGCACTATGGCTGAAGCAATATGACTTTAAGCTAGACCAAGTGCAGAATTTCACCCCGACGCCGATGGCGATGGCAACCGCAATGTATCATTCGGGCAAAAATCCATTGCGTAAAGTCACGCAGACGTCAGAAGACGTTGCCGTTGCCAAGTCAGGCAAAACCCGCCGTTTGCAAAAAGCATTTATTCGTTACCATGATCCTGACAACTGGCCAATGCTGCGTGATGCGCTCAAAGACATGGGTCGCGCCGACTTGATTGGCAATGGTAAAAAGCACTTGATTCCAGCTTGGCAGCCTATCCAAAAAAAGAAAACAGTGAAAGGTCAGCCGCTTAAGGTTGCGCCTCGTCGAAGAAAAACCACTAGAAGATAAGCTATATAAAGGTTTTGTATGCTCAGCACACGATCAACATTAAAAAAGGCATTGGTGGTTTTAGGGGTGGTATGCATGTCACAAAGTGCTAGTGCTGAAGATAATAGTGTGTTTTATGAATTGACGTCTTCCAATGGGGTGGTCAGCTATTTATTTGGCACCATGCATACAGATGATAACCGTGTGACTGACTTTACGGAGACGGTACTCAACGCGGTTGAGTCTTCGGATGTGTTTATGTTGGAGACCGATCAACCCAAATCCTCTGATCCGATGCTCGCTAAAGCCAAGTTATCTGATGATTTAACCGTTGCAGAAATGGATCAAGTGAACGCGCTTGCTGATGAATTTGTGATGTCACGTACGCTTGTGAATCAAATGAAACCTTGGTTGCTAGCGGTGATGTACGCGTCACCTAAACCGCAAACGCCATTTGGACAAGATAATTTGCTGAAGTCTGAGGCCAAAAAATGGCATAAAGAAATTGTGCCGTTTGCAACAGCAGCAGCGCACTTTGGGGTGATGGATGATATTCCGCGTGAAGAGCAGCTGGCTTTGTTAAAAGCCGTGCTAAAGCGCTCGCAGGCAGATAAAGAAGCAGACTATGAAAAGGTTATGAAAGCTTATTTATCCGGTGATATGGATGCGATTTTGGCAGTCAATGCACAAACGACGGGTAGTCTGGTGAGTGATGCACTTTGGCAAAAGCTCTACCAAAGATTGGTTGTACAACGCAATCAAACAATGGCTCAAAAACTGATTGCTCGCGCGAAGGCCCAAAGTATCTTTGTCGCAGTCGGTGCTTCTCATTTGGCTGGAGAGACGGGTTTGATTCAACAGCTCAAACAAACTGGTTTTAGGCTTAAGCCATTGACAGGCATTCATAACCCTTAAAATTTTCAACTGATTACTCTTCGTCCTCACTCATGTGCGGGCCGGCATCATAAGTAATAATTTCGTGGGATTGTTTGACGTGAATCAGTTTAGCCGTATCAAACCCTAAAGCCTTGGCTTTTGAAATCAATTCTTGCTTGATCGGGTAGGTCAGCTGTGGGGTACGCGCCATAATCCACAGATATTCCAAGTTTGGCCCACAGATCATCACGTAGTTGTAA
Source organism: uncultured Methylophilaceae bacterium (assembly GCA_964496895.1). GTDB lineage: Bacteria > Pseudomonadota > Gammaproteobacteria > Burkholderiales > Methylophilaceae > Methylotenera. The sequence continues at coordinate 1,978 of CAZCBF010000041.1, forward strand.
TAAGGCTTGTCTAGGGCAATGATGTTGTAAGCCCCGTAAAATGGCCCAAAGAAAGAAACCTTCAGTTTGCCATTTCTAAGCTTGTTTTGATTAGGTGGGTCTATAAAGTAGGCTTTGCCAATGGCTTTATCCCACGCATTTTTTTTAGGATCAAACCCGCGGTTGATTACCTCAATACCACCGTCTTCTTTAAGTGAATAACTCGCAGTTACGCGCTCTAAGCCGCGTTCAAATGAATGGTCTAACCGTGCGATTTCATACCATGTGCCTAGGTATTGTTCAGGGTCGATATTGTCTACAATGCTAATGCCTTTAGGTTGGCCTAAGCAGGCCGAAAGGCAAATAGTGATCAGTAGATAGGTCAGTGCGGATAGAGACTGTTTCATCGCACTATTGTGCATAAAAAGTATCGATTAGGCTAGCACTGTGTCGAGTGCTGATGGGCTTAATTGCTTCTGGCTGCAAGCATCGCGCGCTCAAGATCAAAAGTATAGCGATGGATCATGTTTTCATTTGCACGTGTTGGTTGCACATACTGCATGCCAATACGGAATTTTTCATCATTATTTTCGCTAGGTAATTTGATGATATTGCGTACTTCAAGTGTTAGGCGTGCTTCGCCGACATCTGGAAATTCGATTCTGCAATCGTCAAATAGTTTGCCTACTGCAATAGAAGGGTGAACCTTATTCGGCACAATTAAGCCTACGCCACCAAGACTTACATCTACTAGATGGTAGCTTATTGGGTCTAACTTTTGTGGGTTGATTAAATTAGGCACATGAATCTGACAAGTCAAAGGTTTGACCGAGGGGGTAGGCAACCTAAATAGTTCACGGCGCTGTAAGCGTATAATTTCAGTTGGAATTTCTAATTGCAAGGCTTTACCATCGACTAAGGCGACTTGCGTATGCTTACTGCTATTCCATTTGATGCGAATGCCACTGTCTTTACTGACCATGATCGTTGCTGAATTTGTCAGACGTTGGTTAAAAACATCATCCACTGTGAGGTCAAAATATAGGTGACCGCTTTCATTATCAACACTAATGATATTGGTGATGTAGTCTTCATTGCCTTGATTGAAGGAAACGCGTAAGTTCGTTTTATCATCAATGAGTTTTTTTAAAATTTGAACGATTTCTTTGTTGTTGTGAACGGTATAGTCTTCTTCGTTCTCAAATTTAGGCGTTGCTGACATGTTTAACCTCTTACAAATTTTCGTGTAGTCTTTTCCTTACAGTATAGGTTTAATTGGATTACTTTTAAGGCTTAAATACCTGTGCTTAAGCCCGTTAAATTAGTATTTTTGGGGTTGGCAGACACAAAAAAAGCAAGCCAAAGGCTTGCTTTCAATCATCGCTAACGCGACAAACTACTTTTTGTTATAGAGCAACAATATTTTCTGCTTGTAAACCTTTTGGGCCTTCAGCAACCGTAAACTCTACGGCTTGACCTTCAGCCAAAGTTTTAAAACCAGCTCCTGAAATTGCACTAAAATGTGCAAATACATCAGGTCCATCTGCTTGCTCGATAAAACCAAAACCTTTTGCTTCGTTAAACCACTTAACAGTGCCTTTTACTGTGTCAGACATGCTTCTTCATCCTTACTAAAATTAATATACAACTAGCCCCCAAAACGAAGGCACTGATAGCTATAAAATAAACTGACATTGATTAATACAGAATCTTGACTTAGGACTGACGAAGTGAACTGTTCAAACACCAATTTGTTTTGCTATGCGAGAAGTATATGCCCATGCATTGCTGTGTCAAGGGTTTATTTACCAATTTTAAGTTTTTGTTATAAGTTAATGTTTTTCATGAGGTTTTAAATGTAACTGCATTCCCACTCACACTCAACATCATCATGCTGCCACGATCACCGATAACTTCCTAATCGATGTCAATACCAATAATGCCATCTGCGCCAAGTTGGTCTGCCAGTGTTTCCATTTCGTCAAAAGCAATTTTACGCGCACGAATCATCTCATTTTCATAGGCGTTTGATCTGCCGCCAATAATATCAGTGATCGAGCTCAGCCAGTCTTTAATAAAGTTTGCACCCAGAATGGCTTCGCCTACGACAATGTCTAAGTACGCATCTATCGTTTTACCTTCAACATGAGAGGTGGTGGTTTTAAGCATCGTATTTTCCTGAGACTAAGGGTTTGATGTTCGCGTTAAAGTCGCGCAGCCTACAGTGGCTTGCTCCCATGGTTCTACATAGCAAGCGCCAATCTGATTGTCACCAAGGATCTTACCGTGATTAAAGCCTTTGCTATTGCTGGCCACCCAAGTAAAGGTCTGGTTGTCGGGGTAGATCACGCCAAAAAAGTTTTTTGTGCCGTCAGGATAGGTAAAAGTGCCTCTAAATCGGCGATCTTTTTGTTCGGTGATCTTTACAACTTTTTCACCCCAAACCTTATAGCCTTTGAGGTCCGATACTGTACGGTTTTCACCCTTCCAGGTGCCTATCATATTGGGGATTTCTGAGCTGGTTTGCGACTGGTGATGTTTGTACATGAGTGCCAGTAAGATTATATTAATGAGTATTAGTAAACCAGTTAACCACTGTGATGCTTTCATATTGAGTATCCTTATTTTTAAAATGCAGTACTAGGAGCCTGATAAAGTAAACAAGCGATGATGAATAGCATAAAGCCAAGCCATATCATTATAGATATACCGGTCTGTATATGGCAAGTACTTTTCCCTAGGCAAAAACCTTTTGATTGGATATTGACAAGAATGATATGGCTCAAATGACACGCACAAGCCAATATAAATAGCACAAGTGCAGGGGATTGCTGTGCCATCCCACCAGTGAGCAAGCTGACAATTGTACCTGAGAGGTTTAATAAAAAGCCATAGAGATTTAGTGCGTGAATAGGTGTCTGTGTGTTAGCGCGATCTGATTCAGCAAGTGTCTCTTTTTGTAGCCCAAAAAGACGACGTAACTCTTCGACATCTGGCTCATGTACACCAGCCGAATTGCGCACATAAAAGCGATGATGGTGGTTGGCAATCACGCGATGGGGCGGATATTGGCTTTGCGGGATACTAATCACAAAGCAGTATTGATTAGATTGCGAGCTGCCTTGCAAAGCAACGGCACGAATGCGGATATCTGCGATATTGGGTTCTATACCGCTTCGTATCACTTGTTCCATGCGTAGAATTTCATCATCTGGATTTTCACATGAGGTGCCATAGAGCTCATCGGCAACGCCATTGTGTTCATCTATGCCTAAGATGAGGTGTCCGCCTTGGCTGTTAGCAAACGCAGAAATGTCTTTGAGCAGCTCTTTTTTACTATTGTCGTTATTTCCGTAAAGGTCTCGTTTGTATTCCAGTCGAATACTCTCAGGCACCAAGCCTACAATGAGTTGCTGTAAGTCCTCTTTAGTGATGCTAGCAAGTGGTCTGGTTTCAATCGACATGGTTTACATCGCTTAAATGGTCTCTTGACTAAATAAACTAGCCAATTCCGCTTGTGTCATAGCACGCCATTCACCAGGCATTAAATCATTGGGTAAGCTTAGTGCGCCAATTTGTATCCGCTTTAGTGCCTCCACACGGTTTGATAAAGCGGCAATCATGCGTTTGACTTGATGGTATTTGCCTTCTGCTAAGGTCATACGAATGATATGGGGTGAGACTTGCGTGACTGCGAGTGCTGCAATGGTTTGATCTTCATCGATGAGTTTCACGCCTGCGAGCAATTGCGTTACCGCATCCTCAGTGATGGCATGTTTGCAAGTGACTTCATAGACCTTAGGCACATGGTGCTTGGGCGAGCTGACCTTATGTATAAATTGACCATCATCTGAGAGTAGTAATAAGCCTGTGGTGTCTTCATCTAAGCGACCAATGCATTGGATGCCACGTTCGGCCAGTGGTGGAGGCAATAAGGTATAAATCGTTGGGTGAAATTGTGTCTTGCGTGTGCACTCATGGTGCGCAGGCTTATGTAGCATTAAATAGCTATTGGCTTGGTAGGTCCAAGCTTCATCGTCAACACTAAAGTGCAACTCTTCTAATGTAAACCGCGCTTTGGGGTCATCGCAGACCACGCCATTGACTGTCACGCGTTCGTTGACAATGAGGATGCGACACATTTTACGTGTGCCAAAACCTTGTGTATGTAAGATTTTTTCTAGTGCAAGTTGTTTGCTGGATGATTGCTTTGCCATGAGACTATTGTTTGGATGCTAGGTTGTTTTAAGTAGATATGCTGTTGTTTTTGACTATTATATTGCCCAATCAATTGGGGGTTGGCCATTCGCGGTTAAATACGTATTGATTTGCGAAAATGGCTTACTACCAAAAAAGCCGCGATGCGCTGAAAGCGGGGAAGGGTGGACCGATTTAATCACCAAGTGTTTATTGGTATCGATAATGGCACCTTTTTTTTGTGCGTAGCTACCCCAGAGTACAAAGGCTATTTTTTCTTGTTGATCATTGAGGGCTTGAATTGCGGCATCGGTAAAGCGCTCCCAGCCTTTTTTTTGGTGCGAACCAGCATTGGCTTGTTGTACCGTCAACATTGCGTTTAGTAGTAGCACGCCTTGTTGGGCCCAGCGGCTTAAATCACCATTATCACTAATGGGGAGTGTTAAGTCTGCACTAAGTTCTTTGAAAATATTCATGAGAGAAGGCGGTTTTTTAACACCTGCAGGCACCGAAAAACTTAAGCCATGTGCTTGATCGGGGCCATGATAGGGGTCTTGCCCAATAATCACTACGCGTACCGCATCAAACGGTGTGTGATTAAAAGCATTAAAGATTAAATGCCCTGGAGGATAGATGATTTTTCCAGCAGCTTTTTCTTGCTTAAGAAAGCTTCGTAAGTCTTGCATGTAGGGCAGTTCAAACTCACCGCCAATTGCAGCATGCCATGAGTCATCTAATTTACCAGCGCTTGTTTGATCGGCACTATCCATGGAGTCTAAACAGTTAGGTTAAGTACAAAGTATAGCGCAAGTCAGTATTGAAGGTAGACTATCTTGTATTGGTCTGTTTTGATCAGGATAAATTAGGAAAAGTCCTGAACTTTTCAATGAAAGATCAAGATTTATTTTACTAAAAAACGTTTGACTTAGTCACAGAACGTGGTTTTACATGTTTTAATCGCCTCAGGCTGTTTTTACCTTACCCAACATTAAATAGTTTTTTTAAGTTATTGATTATAAAAAACTATTTAAAATCGTATAAAATTTAAGCAAAACCAAAAAGGCTTATAAAATAGAAAGTTACGGATTTATTAAACAGTTATGCACAAAGTTATCCACAGTTTTTGTGGGTGGTGATATTGAACTTTTTTTGATTTGTTTGTCAACAGCTATCCATCAAAAATAAGTAAAAAATATGATTGGAATCGTTTGAGATTATCAAATACTTATGTTAAGGAATTGTTTCAGGGGTGTTATGTAAGGTATGGTCTGGGTCTTTACAAAAATGTTGATAATAAAAAAACAGAGTGAAAAATGTCACTCTGTTTTTTACTAAATCTTTAAATGTGTGTTACTTCAAAACTTACAGCTCCATATTCATTACTTTTCTGACCTCTGACAAGGTCGCTTGGGCGGTTTCCCTGGCAGTTTCAACACCATTGCGCAAGGTTTGCGTGACGTAATCCATATTCGATTCAAGTTCGCTACGGCGTTGTCTTATCGGACGTAGATACTCGTTGAGGCCCTCAGTCAATCTGCCTTTGAGTCGGCCACTGCCGCCATCACCAATCTCTTCACCGATACGCTCTGGGCTTTCGCCTTCAATTAAAGAAAGTAACAACAGTAGATTTGAGACTTCCGGTCGGTTATCAGGGTCGTAATAAATATTACGGTCAGAGTCGGTTTTGGCGCGTTTGATCAGCTTCGCTGTTTCATCTTCGGTAGCTCTAAGCATCACGGCATTATTACGGCTTTTACTCATTTTTTGGGAACCATCTAAACCCAGAATTACAGGTGAGTGACTTAGCAAGGCTTGTGGTTCAGGAAATACAGTTTCTTGATTGCCAAAGCGATCATTAAAACGGCGCGCAATCGTGCGCGTGAGCTCTAGGTGGGGCAGTTGGTCTTTGCCGACAGGCACCACATTACCTTTGCAAAATAAAATATCTGCAGCTTGATGTACTGGATACATATACATCCCGGCATTAATTCGTTTTTGCCCAGAGGCAATGATTTCTTCTTTTACCGTGGGGTTGCGATCAAGTTCAGCGCTGGTGACTAATGTTAAAAAAGGTAGCAATAATTGATTGAGTTCTGGAACGTGACTATGCGGAAAAATAACCGTTTGATGTTTCTCAGGATTCAGGCCTGCAGATAAGTAGTCAAGCGTTAGTTGGCGTACATTTTGAGAAATGCTATCAAAAGTATCGCGGTCAGTTAACACCTGATAATCCGCGATCACGATATAGCTTGGCACCCCAAGCCCTTGTAATCGCACTCGGTTTTGTAATGAACCAAATAAATGACCAATATGTAAACTGCCAGTAGGGCGATCGCCTGTTAGCACGCGGTATTTATTCGGGTTTGCGATTAAGTCTTTTTCTAATTGTTCACTTCTAGCCACAGAGGCTTCGAATGTTCCAAAATCTGTCTCTTGTTCAGCCAAAAACCTTACTCCCTAATCAATTCTTATTCTTGAATAACAAACCATTCTGCTAATGATGGTTTGTTGCATGTGGATAAACCGCTATTCTAGCACTCTTGTTGTCTCATCACACCAGCATGGATTTTGCTAAGTGCTTAACCGAGTGATGTTTGGGACTGTACTTATGATTAACGATGCCTTATGCAATGGGTTTGTTTTAAATAACAAGCCTTCTTCGGTGTATGCTAGTCATTAATAAGTATAGCTTTTGTGTGTATCATTCAGTAAGATTTGCAAGTTTAAACGATAATTATTATCATTGTAACTCTGAGGAGTGATGAATGAATGAAAACGAAACCGTTGTAGCAACAGAGTCTGTGCCCCCAACGACCAACAATATAACTGAAGACAATCCATTGGATATGCAAAAATCACCTGAACTACCCATGACCCAACCTGTAGACACAGTCTTACCGACAGCCGAAACAAACCCAATAGCAGATGCTGTTGCAGCCGCAAGCACAGAGCCAGCCACTAATGCAGGCATGATGCAGTCAGCACAATTTACTGACCGAGTCTCAGACTTTTTGGCTGTTGGTGGTCCAGTGGTTTGGGTTCTCATTGTTTTTTCTGTCATTGCCTTAACCATTATTCTGATTAAGCTCTATCAATTCTTTATTGAGCGTCCTGAGACATCAGACCATGTTGATGCGGCGTTAGCGCAATACCATAGTGGTAGTGTAGATCAGGCCTTGGGTATGCTCGATAATAAACGACCTGTTGATCAAGTGCTGAGCACAGCCATAAAGGGGCAACAGCAGGGCATTAACATCGCAGTGCTTAAAGAAGAGCTCTCTCGCGTAGCGAGTGTACGCCTAGATAGCCTGAGTGCCTTTTTAAGACCACTTGAAGTTATTGCCACCATCAGTCCTTTGCTAGGTCTGCTAGGCACTGTGTTGGGTATGATTGAAGCCTTCCAACAAATGCAAGCGGCGGGTAGTCACGTTGACCCATCCGTGTTGTCAGGTGGTATCTGGAAAGCCCTTTTGACCACTGCAGTGGGTCTGACAGTGGCGATTCCTGTGATGTTGGCCTTCAATTGGATGGAGCGCAAAGTAGAGCGCGTGGCGAATCTAATTAATGATACGGCTACCAGAGCATTTACTGGTGCTGTCGTTAATAAAGACTAAGTTTACCCAAACACTATGGTCTTAGATTTACACCGCCCAGCGCGTAAAAGAAGTATTAGTTTGACACCACTGATTGATGTGGTGTTTATACTCTTGTTGTTTTTTATGTTGACTTCTCAATTTGTACACATCCGTCAAATTGATGTTTCTGCCATGACATCGACCAAGCTCCAGCAACAAGTAAGCAAGCCAGTCGTGATTAAAATGCTCAATGATAACGGTGATTTTAAATGGCAAGGCAATCTCGTTTCAGTGACTAATCCAGAAAAAATCATTGAGATTGTTGAGGCTAATCCCAAAGCTGTTTTTGTGATTGAGGCAGTGAAGGGGATTAAAACCCAGACCATGATTAAAGTATTGGATCGCTTTAAGCAATCAGGTGCACAATCTGTGACCCTGGCAGGGATTAATTGATGAAAATCACAAGATTACCGCAGCGTCATAAGAGAAGTATGGATGACAATATGATCCCGCTGATCAATGTTGTCTTTCTAATGTTGATATTCTTTATGGTCGCGGGGCAGATTAGCCAGTCAGATCCTGTTCAAGTGAAGCTGCCAAATTCAATCAGCGATAAACACAATCACGAAGAACCGGTCACCATTACTGTAGGTCTTGATGGACAAGTCTCTTTTGATAAAGTCATCGTGCCACAAGCGCAACTGCCCATCATTATCAAGCAGCGATTTGTCGCTACTGAAAATAAAGACGCCTTTATGCTCATGGTTAAAGTCGATGGTGATTTACCAGTAGAAAAGCTGCGTGAAGTGCTAGGCCAGATCAAGCAGTCGGGAATTAAGCGTGTTTCCTTGGCAACACAGCATCTGGCACAAGAATGATGATCAATAAATCTGTTTGGCCAGTGGCGCTAGCCTTAGCCGTTGCATTACATGCAGCGCTTTTTCTCTTCTATTTCAGGCATTCCAACACTGAAGCGGGTGGCAAGGCGCAAAACGCAGACGGCGTTGAGATTAATCTGGGTATGCTCGGCAATGATCTTGATAAAAAGGTCGTAAAAAAGAAAAAGCCGAAACCAAAACCGAAGCCCAAGCCAAAGCCAAAAAAGATTAAAAAGAAGGTTAAGGTGAAGCCAAAGCCCAAACCTAAGCCAAAGGTAAAAGAAGTCGTTAAGCCGCTCCAAAAAACAGAAGTGGTGGTTAAGGAAGTGATTCCTGAAAGAGTCGTCGAGAAAATCATCCAAAAACCGCTGCCTGTCGTTGTAGAGCAGCCTCTACCGACACCAGAACCAGCTCCAGAACCAGTGGCTGCTGAAGCCGAGGCTGGTGACGATGAGCCAGTAGCACAAGAGTACAAAAAAACCACGGGCATAGGTCAGGATGCCAACGCTGCAAAAAGAGTCTCTGAAAAAATTGCCTACAAAGGCAATATTGTGGCTAAAGTGGGTAAACATCAACGCTATCCAAAGCTATCTAGACGTCGGCATGAAGAGGGTATTGTTAAAATCGAGTTTGTTTTAGATCGACAAGGTAAAGTGGTTTCATACGAAATTGTTGAGAGCTCAGGCCATAAAAGGTTAGACAAAGAAGTGATACGAATGCTGACAAAAGCGCAACCTTTCCCATCTTTTCCTCAGGCACTAACAGACAAAACTTTGAAGTTTGTACTGCCGATTTCATTTAGGTTAAATTGATTTAGCAGCGCTACAGTGCGCTAATATAAACTTTGTAATATCAAGCGTAATATCGTGAGGGTGCTATGGCAAAAGTATTAATCATCGTAGGAACAGTAACCGGTAATGCAGAAGCAATCGCCGATCACATTAAAGATGAATTAGGCGATAAACACACCATCGAAGTCAACGATGATGTATATGATGAGATTACCCGCGACCCAGAAGAGATATTGTTGTTCTGTACCTCTAATACTGGACATGGCGAGCTACCAGATAATCTGGATACCTTGTATTTCAGCCTGACTCATGAAAGCCCAAATATCGCTGGCCGTCAATATGCGTTGATTAATCTGGGTGATAGTGGCTTTCCAATGTATGGCAATGCTGGCGTAATACTAGAGCAGGCCATTAAAGATAATGGCGCAGTACCTCTTGTCGATACCTTGTTGATTGACTCTGCAATGGATAGAGCACCCGAGGAGACAGCATTGACGTGGGCTAAGACCTTTTTATAGTATTAGCTATAGTATTTAGATCAGACCTCACGCACAGCTTGTCAAGATTATGGTGAGCTGTCACTGCTGCTAATACAGCGTTAGCCGTTTTTAGTTAAATCATCTATCCCTTCAAGGTGAAATCACTCACTAGGCAAAATGACGTGATTAGCCATAGCGCGTTGCGATCAAAATTAACCGGGATCTTAGGCCTGTAGCTGTTAACCAGCTGCGTCAACTAAAACAAGCGTTGGACGTTAAGGGCAATGGACATTGTGTTATCATAGCCGTCACCCTGAAGATGGCATGCTTGTCAAGTGCATTGATTGTGTTGAAGGTTTGTTGGTATTTAAGGTGTCAGCTCTGAGATAAGATCACAGTATAAGCAGTGAATTTTTCTGGAGGGTTGTCGTTGAACTTTAACCATTATGGCTTGCCATAAGTAAGGTTTGGACAGGCAACAGATTGACAAATAAGAGAGTATTAGTATTAGGTGAAACAATGAGTGATTCAGACCAGTTAAAAATTGGATTGTTATACGGGACCGACACAGGCAACACTGAAGATGCGGGCATTAAAATCTGTGATGCACTAAGTGAATATGGTCTTGAAACTGAAATGATTTATATCAGTGATGTTGAGGCGGAAAAGGTAGAGTCTTTTGACGCGTTAATTATGGGTATTCCTACTTGGAATATTGGCGGTATTCAAGGTGACTGGGAGGGCAGTGAGGATAAAATCCTCAACTGGAAGCTTTCAGGCAAGATGGTTGCCTTGTATGGTCTGGGCGATCAGGAAGACTATGCGGATTATTTTTTAGATGCGATGGGCTGGTTGAACGAACGCATACTTAAAACAGGCGCGACTGTTGTTGGTGCATGGCCAACAGAGAGTTACACCTTTGACGAGTCGCTTGCTGCAAGCGAAGATAAAACAATGTTTTGCGGTTTGGGTTTGGATGATGATGTACAAATGGAACTGACAGATGAGCGTATTAAAGAATGGGTAGAGCTGATTGTTGGTGAAATGATGGTTTTAAAAGCGGCGTAGCGGCACTTTTAAAAGAGTGTAAAAACAACATAGAGAGAGGAGTATTCTAATGCAAGTTAAACATTTATTAGCGGCTGCATTGACGGTTTTGTCAATGAGTGCAGTAGCGGCCGATCATACGGTTGAAATGAAAAACAATAGTAAAGATGGCATGATGGTATTTGAGCCAGCAGTACTTAAAGTGGCAGTAGGTGATACGGTTACTTTTAAAGCAGCTGATCCATCACACAACGCTGAATCGGTTGCGGGCTTGATTCCTAAAGGTGCTACGACTTGGAAGGGTGAGCTCAACAAAGATGTTAGCGTTAAGATTGATAAAGACGGTGTTTATGTTTATCAGTGCTTCTTACATGCGCCTTTTGCAATGGTTGGTGTGGTCTATACTGATACATCAAACTTGGCAGACGTTAAAGCCGGCTCTAAAGCGCTTAGTGGTAAATTCTCTGCTAACAAAGACCGTTTAGATCAGTATTTAGCAACCGTTAAATAACTGACGATTATCTTAATTGTTACCTTTGCGCCGCTTTTAAGCGGCGCAACTGTTTCTAGCTGTACTGACTTTACTAGTTATCGTTTCTTAGCTGACTGCATGCGCTTTTTTAGCAGAATCTAGGTCGTGAAGTGATTATGAGAGTACAATTTAATCAGTATGTAGTGTAAGCGTTACGCTATACCGACTGCGCTTAGCCAATAATCATCATCAATTGGGCATTGCAATAAATGCCGCACCATAAGTGAATGAAAGAAACCCCAGAAAATTACGATTGGCACTACATTCTTTCCGTTGCTGCCGAGCATAAGAAATCCATTATCCTAGCCAATATCGTCGCTATTTTAGCGACTTTGGCCAATGTACCACTCCCCTTATTAATGCCATTATTGGTCGATGAAGTCTTGCTAAAACAACCAGGCATTGCGGTTGAGACCATGCGGTCACTGTCGCCAGAAAGCTGGCACTCACCGCTGTTTTATATTGTGGCCATTTTGGTGGTCACGTTGGTTTTACGATTGTTGGCACTGGTGCTGAATGTATGGCAGTTACGTCAGTTTACCGTGATTGCTAAAGACGTGATTTTTAGAATGCGGCAGGCCTTGTTAAAGCGTCTTGGTACGGTGTCGATGTCTGAGTATGAAACATTAGGCAGTGGTACTGTTGCTGCTTATTTGGTCACAGACCTTGAAACGGTTGATAACTTTGTCGGTAACACCGTGAGCCGGTTGCTGGTGGCGGTACTGACCATTATCGGCGTAGCCGTGATTTTGCTATTCATGCATTGGCAATTGGCCTTGTTGATCTTGTTTGCGAACCCAATTGTCATCTATTTTACAACTGTGCTTGGCAAGCGCGTCAAAGAGCTGAAGAAAAATGAAAATACTGCATTTGGTGTATTTCAACAATCGCTCACTGAAACCTTAGACTCCATCCATCAAATTCGCGCCAGTAATCGTGAGACCCATTACATTAATCATATTGTAGGGCTCGCGCATGATGTTAAAACACACGGCTCAGACTACGCATGGAAAAGCGATGCAGCAGGGCGCCTTAGCTTTGTGGTTTTCCTCTTTGGCTTTGATATCTTTCGCGCAGTGGCCATGTAT
>CAZCBF010000042.1:0-13899 GCA_964496895.1 uncultured Methylophilaceae bacterium
ATGCTAAAAATCAATTGGGTATTGGCTCTAGCGTTGTTGTTGCAAAAAATCAAATAGCGACCAATTGTCATGTCGTCGCTAATGCCAGTGGCATCTCCATTAACAAGCTAGGACAGAGCTTCGCACCGATTGGCATGAAAGCAGATTGGGCACATGATTTATGTATTTTGGTATTCAAACACTTACCGCTTACACCGCTTAAACTAGGCAAAGTAGATTTGTTGCAAGATTACGAGCGACCCATTATTGCATTAGGGTTTTCAGGCAGCTCACCTCGCCCCACCCGATCATTTGGATTTATCAAGGCGATGATTCCCTATGATGGTGCGCACCTGATTCAGTCTACTTCTGGTTTTCGCTTAGGTGCTAGCGGGGGTGCCTTAATTAGCTATGACGGCGAGCTTTTGGGCATTACCACTTTCAAAAGCCCTGGGGCACATGGCCATTACTTTAGCCTGCCCGTTAATTGGATCAAAGCACTGCTGAAAGCAAAAATGATCCCCAGTACTACGCAAGCGCAAGCGCCATTTTGGGATACCGCAGTGCAACAGCGCCCTTTCTTTATGCAAGCCATTACCCAACATCAGGATAAAGCGTGGTCACAACTCAGAGAAATTGCAATTAATTGGACTAAGGCAGAACCCAATAATCCAGAAGCATTTTTTTATTTGGCTGAAGCCTTTAAAGGTGAGAAAGAATTTTCTCAAGCAAAATCTTATTACCAGAAGGTGCTTGCCATGGCTGACAATCACTCAAGCAGCCTAGTATCACTGGCACAAATTGCTCAGTTAGAATCTGATCCACGACAACTAGAAGCGCTCAAAACCCGCTTAGAAAAAATCAACCCATTACTATTAGAAACATTAGAACATTAAGCTTATTTTCAAGACATACTGTTGGCTTATTAAAGGTTACACACAATCACTGTTAGCATCTAACAATCGCGAAAGCTCTACCGAAAGATTAGCCTGGTGCGTTAACACCTTTTGGTGAGATTTGACAACATCATTCACAGCTTGAGGCAGCATAGGCTCATTGGGCGCTGGGGTTTTGTTGTCTTCTTTTGATTTAATTGCAGTCTTCATGTTTCATTCCTTATGGGTAATGGCATGATGATGAGAAAGATAATCTCATTCATCTTTTAAATCGTTAGGGCATCTCTGATAAGATTTGCCTATCAACAATCTATTTCCTAAAATGGATAGTTGTTTAACGACAGTTGTTAAGGTTGCTTTAACCCTGTTTTGTTCCATTTTTGCACTTAAATATTTTCTATCAAATGTCCACTGGATAAATAAGCGAGAAACATGCCAAATAAACAGCAAATAACCGTAACCATTAAGACGGTTTTTTTAGCCGAACAATCAGATATTGATAACGATGAATATGTGTTCGCTTATTTTGTGACGATTAAAAACACAGGGACACAATCTGCCCAATTGATCAGCAGACATTGGATCATGACAGAAGCGGACAATGAAACACATGAAGTTGAAGGCTTAGGCGTGGTTGGAAAACAACCTTGGATCAAACCCAACGAAAGTTATCAATACAAAAGTCATACTGTTTTTAAAATGCCAACGGGGAGTATGCATGGCACCTATCATATGATGGGGGAAGATGGCACCCAGTTCGATGCTGACATTCCATTGTTTGAATGCAAGATGCCAAGAGTGTTACATTAATGCGCCGCACTAAAACCTATTCGATTGTCTTAGCAGTCATCGCATTATTCCTTTCCGCTTGTCAGCCAAGAGAAGAAAAAGTATCTGAAAACAGTAACACTGTCGAAAGCACTGGCAAAATCACTGCAAAGCAAATTAATAGTGAAAATAATCGTGTTACAAATGCTGAATGCCAGTGTAGCTGCCCACCCGCTGCGACACCTGCATGTAACAAACCAGCTACTCAAGCGGCAGCAAAGAGTAGCGTTGAGAATGCACCGTCATTTGACCCTCTTGTACCCACAAAGTGGTCTGCAATTGACCTTACCGTTTATACCGTTGCGGAAAGTTGGCCTGCTTGGTTACAGAGCTGTTCTGCCTTGCAAGACAACTCAGATTGGGCGGCAGTCTGTCAAAAGACAAAATCATTAAACAATGCGTATGCTGGCAAACCGCCCAAGAAATTAATTCAGTCGTTCTTCGTTAACAACTTCAACCTGTTTGCAGTCAACAATCAGCAAGGCGACCAAGGACTAACCACAGGTTATTACCAACCTTTACTCAAAGGGAGTCGCCAACAATCTGTAAACTATCCATTCCCACTGTACAGCACCCCCTCTGATCTGGTCACCGTCTCACTCGCCGCACAGTTTCCAAGCCTCGAGCATCAACGTGTACGTGGCCGCCTGCAAGGTAAAAAACTCATTCCTTATTACACACGCGCAGACATTGACCTCCCACTATCCCCTATCCAGAACAATGCTCTTTTATATCTAAATAATGAGATCGATCTATTTTTTTTACATATCCAAGGCTCTGGAATGGTTGAATTAGACACTGGCGAAAGGATACAAGTGGGTTACGACAACCATAACGGTCACCCCTATCACTCTATAGGCAGGGTATTGATTAGACGTGGTGACTTAGCAGCTTCTCAAGCCTCTATGGCAGGGATTAAACGCTGGGCAAAAGAACATCCTAATCAATTACGTGCATTATTAAATGAAAACCCAAGCTATGTCTTTTTCCGAGAACTACCTAAAGGCCTACCAGGGCCACTTGGGTCTTTAGGGGTACCATTGCATGCAGAGCAAGCGATTGCTGTAGACAAACGCTATATTCCATTAGGTGCGCCGGTATTGTTATCGACCACCTACCCCAATAGCGCACGGAAGCTTAACAAACTCATGATGGCGCAAGATACAGGCGGGGCGATTAAAGGGCCCGTAAGAGCTGATTTTTATTGGGGTGCTGGTGA
This sequence comes from uncultured Methylophilaceae bacterium, assembly GCA_964496895.1. GTDB lineage: Bacteria > Pseudomonadota > Gammaproteobacteria > Burkholderiales > Methylophilaceae > Methylotenera. The sequence continues at coordinate 2,923 of CAZCBF010000042.1, forward strand.
TCAAGCAGGTGCTAAGGCTGGTGCAATGAAACAAAAAAGCAAAATGTGGGTTCTATTACCAAAAACCATCAAACAGCCTAACGACAACTAGTTTTACCCCAGCAGCATTAATAATCGCTGCTACGGCCCGTCGAATAGCCTACGGGGATATCTTCTTGCCAGTGACCACATTTTGCACAGCAATGATCGTGCATACTTTGTGCCAGCATAAGACTTTCATGCTGGCAGTATTTGCAAACATGGGATGTATATGCACTAGACTGATGCTTCTGAGTTGCAATTTTAGTGCTACCTGACGCATATTTATTCTGCACAACCAACCTCACATTAGTGGTAGATTTAGGCTTAGTGTGCGCTTTTTTAAAGGCTTGATCAAGCCCAACTACTTATAAATTACTGACTTTCTTTTGAGGCATCCAGCTCGCATCAGGTTTATATTCCTTTACCCATTCATAAAATTCTTTACTTGGCATTGGTCTAGAGATGCCATAGCCTTGCGCATATTGGCAACCCATTGCAATCAACTCCAAGCCATGATCGACAGACTCAACACCCTCTGCAACGACGTCTAAGCCAAAACTATTACCTAAGCCAATCACACTAGCCACCATCGCCAAATCATCCGTATCTTGTAAAATATCTCGAACAAATGATTGATCGATTTTAATCACTTCAACAGGTAAACGACGTAGATAAGTCAAAGATGAATAACCCACACCAAAGTCATCTAGCGCAAAACTCACACCCAATGTACGGCAGGCAGTAATATTCTCAGCAACCTTCTCAATATCATCAATGACAGCGGTTTCTGTTATTTCAAGCTCTAGTTTTTGTGGTGATACAGTTGGGTATTGATCAAGAATTTTTTCTAATCGATCGGAAAAATCTGTTTGAACCATGTGCATTGGCGACACATTGACACTGATTTTAATTTCTAGCGATTGTTCTTTCCATAGCTTAATTTGCGCCATTGCCGCTTCTATAACCCACTCTCCTAAAGCAATCGTAAGGCTTAGGTCTTGTTCAATCAACGGAATAAACTCAATCGGTGGGACCAAGCCGCGTTTGGGGTGATTCCAACGAATTAATGCTTCAGCTCCTGTGACAGAACCCATATACAAATTGACTTTGGGTTGGTAATAAAGCTCAAACTCACCATTTTTCATGGCTTCTTTCAACACTGTTATTTGATTAATTTCATTGACATTGTCTGCTGTTGGGTCAAATTGATAATGAAAGCCTCGGCCATTGACCTTTACATGGTACATCGCATGATCTGCATGTCTTAACAGGGTATCTGGCTCACTCAAGTCTTCTGGATAAATCGTATAACCAATACTCGCCGAAATTTTATTCAGATATTCGCCATCAATTTGATACGGCTCACTAATATCCACTAAAAGCTTATCTAATTTTTCTACACATTCATTTTTTGTTCTTACATTTAACAACAGCGCAAACTCATCACCACCCAATCGCGCGATCGTATCATTCTCACCGGCTTTATCGCGTAAGCGTTTCGCTAATTCAACCAGCAATTTATCACCAACTTCATGACCATGCGCATCATTAACTGGCTTAAAGCCATCCAAATCAAAATAACAAATGGCTAAATACTCTTCCGTATTAGTACCAAGCGTTTGCAAGGCTTGCCTTAGACGGTCAGAAAATAAGGTCCTGTTAGGTAACTGCGTCAGAGGGTCGTGATATGCCATATGTTCAAGGTTTTGTTGTTGCACTTTGACATCGGTAATGTCCGAAAAAATACCCACATAATTAGTCACAGCACCATCGGCATTTGTCACTGAAAAAACATCTAGCCACGACGCATAGACATTACCATCTGCATGCAGATTCCACACTTCGCCCCGACAAGGCTTATCGATGCCAAGCCTCTTCTCCGCTTTATCAAAATAATCTGGATCATTAAAACCAAAGCCCAACTCTGCAGGGCTATGATGTATCACGGCTTCTTTGATATAACCGGTAATTTTTGTAAAAGATCGATTAACATCCACAATCTGCAAATTGGCATCAGTGATAAAAATACCATCTTGTGCATGATCAAATACACTAGCAGCCAACCCCAATCTATCTGCATTTTCTTTGAGTTTATCGTTATGCGCTTTAATGGTCTTACGCATGGTAATTAGGTTTGCGAGTAGTGTTTCAGGCGCTGCGGTAATGGTTTCTTTGCCTAATCGCCCTTTGACAATATCTTGCATCAAGGCGATCACTGTCGTAGGGTCACCACCTAGAGGGCGCCAAATCAAAGACTTCAGCTGCCGAATCACTATACTTAGAATGCCAACATTCATTACTAATGCCAGCAAAATAAATAAGGTATCTTCGCTAACAACAAAAACACTTAGATCAACAAATTCATGATCTAAGAACACTTTCACATAAAAGAATATCGCAACTGCTTGCAAGCCAATCAATGGCAACAAAAAGCGCCAAGCAGTCGAATGCTTACTTAATAGATTCATATCTATCTCTAATTACAAACCCTAACTTTGTGTTAAACAGTCTGAAAACAGCTGACTACCAGCTTTGGTTAGTGATGCGCTCTCAGCAGACAATGTTAATTGATACTCACTATTGCCATAAGCACTATGCGCTTCATCTAATGCAGATAAGTAAACCTCACTATCCTGCAACTTGACCCATACATTTTCTTGCTGATTCACCATTTTTATTTCAAAATGCTTTTTATCTGCACACATAAATTGCTGATACCCGCTAGCTTCAGCGTCACTACTGCTATCAAAGGGGTTCAACTTTACGCTGCTACATGCGACCGCAGTTAAACCGACTAAAACCGTAAAAATAATATTTTTCATAAACTTATTCCATCCTCAGTTAACAATTCATTTACATGCCGAGAACAGTTATTTACATATTGTTTTCGACCTAATTAAAAATAACTTGAATTTAATGCGAAGCGCGATGCATGCGATCTAACAATGGCATCCACTCGGTATCTAGTGGTGGTCGCTCAACCAATATGACATCTACATTTAGCGCATCGAGTTCATGTAGCGCCGCATAAAACTGTTTAGCATAATCGGCTGCTGCTGCGGGTAAAGCAATACCCATTATCGTGCCCGAGGGCAAGCTATCTAAAGCTAATGCCGCGACTTTTTTACCCAATTTTTGTGTAGCCTTTATTTCGCTCAGCATTGCCAGCCTTGTATCACACACGGTTAAAGGTGTTTTAGGTGCATAATGCAAGCGGTGCTGACCTGGCACCTTCACCTGATTAACCTGTGGCAATGGCGATGCCGCTAATTTCACAACGCGATTTATGTCTTGCAAAGTAATCATGCCTTCTCTTAATATTCGCCATTGTGACTGACCTTGATCATCATCAAAGACTTCAACAATCGTAGATTCAATCCCCACTTTACAATCACCTCCATCGACGATGGGCAGCTGCACACCAAACCCTGCCATCACATGCTGAGATTTTGTCGGACTAATTTGTGTATATCGATTAGCAGAGGGCGCCGCTAGGCCTAATCCACTTTGCTTTAAGATTGATAAAGTTGTCGGGTGATTAGGTACACGTAATGCAATCGTTGGTTGATTGGCTGTCACGATTGGCAAAACATGTGGCGCCGCTTTAAGCACAATCGTCAAAGGCCCGGGCCAAAAAGCCTTGGCGATTGTTTGTGCTAACGGAGGAAATGCGGCAGCCCAATGTTCTACCGCCTGAGCATCTGCTATGTGCACGATAAGTGGATTGCTACTAGGGCGTTGTTTAATCGCATATATCTGCGCCAATGCCTCCTCATTGCTTGCATCAGCGGCTAAGCCATAGACTGTTTCAGTTGGGAGCGCTACCACCTCCCCAGCCTTTAATCGCATCATCGCTTCTTTGATCGTGATATGCATGACGCTCCCTTTCTTACTTTTGCGTTTCTAATCTTATTATTTTACGCGCTTCCACACCCTTACGTCATCATTGCGCCTTTCTAAAGGTCAGGTTGCATCTCAGCGCCCTTAAAAGCGCATGTGGCTGCGCTTTGATTGAAGCAATGCCGTGATAACAATGCCGACTCTCTCTGCCAAAAACAAAAACATCGCCATGTTGTAACGCACACTTTACTGTCGGATCTTTTCTGCGTCGCCCACCAAATACGAAAATAGCAGGCATTCCCAATGAGACAGACACAATCGGTTGAGAAAAATCTTGTTCATCTTTGTCTCGGTGCAAGCCCATTTTTGCTTGCTCTGTATAAAGGTTAATCAAACAAGTATCCGGCTTAAAATCATGATAGCCAGCAGCATTGGCTGCTGCGCATGCCAATTGCAGCAACTCCGCTGGTATTTCAGGCCATGCTAACCCTGTAATCGGATCACTCGCACGATATTGATACTGGTTTTGATCAGACACCCAGCCGACATCACCCATGCTACTAGTACTCACCGACATCAAATGCCCCATTGGAGTCATCATCCTTTGCGCGGGCACAGCTTGCAGATGTGTCGAGACTAAACGCCAAATTAATTCAGCCTGTGATAAACAAAAACCTTTTAGCCAATAAGCCCCCAGTGCAACTTCAATCTTTTCACCTTGCGTTTGAAATAACGATTGCTGTTGCATTGCGACTATTGTTCGCGCGTGATCTGCACACCTAATGCTGCCAAGTCTGGTAATACATTCGGCTTAGCGACTCTTAACTTAACCCGTTTTGCATCAAATTCTTTTAAAATCAGCTGACAAATATCTTCCGCCAGCGCCTCTACCAAGCGAAATGATTTCTCCGTTAATCGCGCTCGAATACTTTCAACAACGACCGCATAGTCAATCGTGTGTTCTATCGCATCAGTTTCACAGGCTTTTTTAAAGTCATAACTGATTTCAATATCCAAAATAATCGTTTGGGCTATCTGTCGCTCCCATTCGGGCACGCCTAAATGGGTTTTCACTTTGACTGACTCTAAAAATATAATATCCATGTCGATTCGCTAACGATATAATTGCAAGCAGTTTAGAACAACCAATCAAGGTATGGCAATATGCTGGCAATAATATCTGCAATCACAACACAACAATGGTTAATGATCATCGCTGCGTATTTTATTGGCGCGATTTCTTTCGGCATTATCGCCAGCCGTTTATTTAACCTACCAGACCCCCGAACCATTGGCTCTGGTAACATCGGTGCAACCAATGTATTGAGAACAGGTAAAAAAAGTGCAGCTATTTTTACCTTATTGGGCGATGTTGCAAAAGGTTGGCTCACAGTCTGGTTAGTGAGTCAGATGGGGGTGCCCTTAATGGTGATTTTATTAACGGCGATTGCCGTTTTTCTAGGCCACCTTTACCCTGTCTACTATCGTTTTAAAGGGGGTAAGGGCGTTGCCACTGCACTGGGGATTTTGTTTGCACTTTCACCAATGCTTGGCTTAGTCGTATTAGTCACATGGTTAGTCGTGTTGGGCTTATTTAAGTATTCATCGCTCGCTGCGATTTGTGCTGCCTTGCTTGCACCTGTCTACGCATGGCTAATGCACCTACAGCACCCCTACATCATGGTAACATTGCTAATCACTACTCTATTAATCTGGCGTCATCGCGGTAATATCAAAAAATTGATGAATGGCACGGAAGCAGGCTTTGGTAACAAATCATAAAGGCTTTAGCAAACTCGCTAAATCCCATCTTGGCTGCACGGCAAACCCATAATCATTTGTTTCTGATACTGGTAGGTGCTGATAGCGCATCGCACCTGCAAAAGCGATCATGGCACCATTATCGGTACAAAACTCCAACCTCGGGTAACGCACTTTGAAATGATGTCGTTTTGCAGCGGCATTGAGCTGCTCACGTAATGCGCGGTTAGCACCAACACCACCTGATACGATCAATCGCTTTAATCCTGTTTGCTTAAGTGATCGCAAGCATTTAGCGGTCAACACAGAAGTCACGGCACTTTGAAAAGCCCAAGCAATATTAGCCCTTTCTTCTTCATCCAGCGGTTGATATTTGTTTACCAACGTTAATACCGCTGTTTTTAATCCGCTAAAGCTAAAGTTTAAATCACCACTATTTAACATGGGCTGCGGTAATTGATAGCGCGCGTCTTTTTCTTTCACTGTGGCAGATTGCGCCAACTCGGCCAATAATGGCCCACCAGGATACCCCAAACCTAATAACTTAGCCGTTTTATCAAAGGCTTCACCCGCGGCATCATCCAAAGTATCGCCCAATAAGGTATATTCCCCGATACCATCCACCCGCATCAACTGGGTATGCCCGCCAGAGACCAAGAGCGCGACAAATGGAAAGTCAGGCGGGTTATTCTCCAACAGCGGTGCAAGTAGATGCCCTTCAAGGTGATGGACAGGCAGCGCTGGCTTACCCATACCCATTGCCAAAGAAACTGCAAAACTCGTCCCCACCAATAAAGCACCCGATAAGCCTGGCCCTTGCGTGTAAGCCACCGCATCAATCTCATCCAGACTAATATTGGCTTCTGTGATCACCCGCTGGGTTAAGGGAATTACGCGACGGATATGATCTCTAGAAGCTAACTCAGGCACGACTCCGCCATATTCAGCATGCAAGTCCACTTGTGAATATAAAGCATGTGATAGCAAGCCAGCCTCTGTGTCATACACCGCCAGCCCCGTTTCGTCACAAGAAGATTCAACACCTAATACACGCACAATGATTTTCTTTCTATTCTCGTTATCTTCTATTGATCAAGTTTTATTCAGTAAGTGCTTGATCAAGCCTGTAAAACATTTTATAATTGAAAAATTTTCCGCGCTCAGCAGATAAATCTGAACGCAAGAGCATCATACAAGAAAAAATGCCTACTTAAAGGCATTTTTTATTTTAACTCAACAAAATTTAGAGAGAGTCCATGTCAACAGTACGTGTAAAAGAAAACGAGCCATTTGATGTAGCACTACGCCGCTTCAAACGTTTAATCGAAAAAACTGGTCTAATCAACGACCTTCGTGCGCGCGAGTATTACGAGAAGCCTACATGGGAGCGCAAACGTAAAGCAGCTGCAGCAGTAAAACGTCAATATCGTCGTTTACAAAAGCAATCTTTACCTAAAAAAATGTACTAAGGCTGGATTGGCTTGTATCGCATTGGTTTGAAATACAAGCTAACCACAAACGCTTCATTCCTTTATTTACTTGTGCATTGATATGTCACTAAAAGCAACTATACTAGACGATATGAAAACTGCGATGCGTGCGAAAGACGCGCCAACGCTGTCGACTATTCGTTTGCTACAAGCAGCAATCAAGCAACGCGAAGTAGATGAAAGAATTGAGCTAGATGATACTAACGTGATTAGCGTCATCGAAAAAATGCTAAAACAAAGACGTGATTCTATTGCAGCCTACGAATCGGCTAATCGCCAAGATTTGGCCGATGTAGAAAAGCAAGAGATCACAGTGCTGCAAAAATACCTACCACAACCTTTATCAGAATCTGAAGTTGCTGAGATTATAGAAGCGGCGATTAGTGAGACTGGTGCAGCGAGTATGAAAGACATGGGCAAAGTCATGGGCATTATCAAGCCTCAAGTCGCTGGCCGTGCTGACATGGGCAAACTTTCGGGTTTAATCAAAGCCAAACTCAGCTAAGCGCACTAAACTTAAGTGGTAGCACAAGTGACAAAGGGGCTTTAGGGCTCCTTTTTCCATTTGGGCCATTGGCAAGGCTTTACTAAAATCATACACTTTAGGTTTGGTGCGCCATCTTCATTAACGTTTTCTTTTCGCCAAAGGCAGTGAGCTCAGTTGATTCCTGAAAGCTTTATTCAAGACCTACTCAATCGCGTTGACATTGTCGATGTGGTTGATAAAAGTGTGCCGCTAAAAAAAGCTGGCGCAAACTACACGGCCTGCTGCCCTTTTCATAACGAAAAATCCCCTAGCTTCACCGTCAGCCCTAGCAAACAGTTTTATCACTGCTTTGGTTGTGGCGCACATGGTAGTGCGATTAGCTTTTTAATGGAATATGAAGGCCTAAGCTTTGTAGACAGCGTACAAGAACTTGCCAAACAACAAGGCCTGACGGTACCGCAAACTCAAAACACCGAAAATAAAGTCTCCAAAAACGAAGCCAAAAACTTACAATCGACACTACTACAAGCGGCCGAATACTATAAGCAGCAGCTAAAACAATCACCTCGTGCCATTGATTATCTAAAAGGTCGTGGACTCACAGGCATTATCGCCGCCAAATATCAAATCGGTTATGCACCTGATGGCTGGCAAAATTTGGAAAGCGTTTTTGAAAACTACGCGCATCAGGATTTAATCACCGCTGGCCTAGTGGTCAAAAATGACAAAGGCAAACGCTATGACCGCTTTAGAGACCGCATCATGTTTCCAATTCATAACCTACAAGGTGAAGTGATCGGCTTTGGTGGTCGAGTGATCAATCCAGATGACACGCCTAAGTACTACAATTCTCCAGAGACGCCCGTGTTCCAAAAAGGCCATGAGCTTTACGGCTTATTTGCTGCACGTCGCGCCATCCGCGGTGTAGCCAAAGCACTCGTGGTAGAAGGCTACATGGATGTGGTCGCACTCGCACAATATGGTGTTGATTATGCCGTTGCCTCACTCGGCACCGCCACCACAGGTTTTCATATTACTAAACTCAAGCGCCAAACCAATGAAATTGTGTTTAGCTTTGATGGCGATCAGGCCGGCAAAACCGCGGCCTGGAGAGCGGTGCAAAATGCACTGCCGGCACTGACAGACGACTTGCAATTACGCTTTTTATTCTTACCCGATGGTCATGATCCAGACTCTTTTATTAGAGAATTTGGCAAAGATGCCTTTGAAGAATCCATTAACAACGCCATGCCGCTTTCGCAATTTATTATTAAGCACCTCTGCGCTGACAACCCATTACTCAGCCAAGAAAACAGCGTACGCTTGCTCAATGATGCCGAGCCAATTTTACAAGCCATTAAAGCACCACGCAGTGCACTCTTACTGCGTAAGAAAATCGCAGAACTCGCAAATCTCTCGATTGATGAAATGCAAGACGTGATAAAGCTGCCAAATGTACAAACAAACAGACGGAAACAGTCAAGCAGACCCACTTCAAGGCAGAGTCTTTCATTAGCCAAACGATTCTGCTTGCTGATGATTTTGCAGCCGCAACTGGCTGATGCCGATGACCTCTCCTGGATCAATCCCCAAGACCCTGAAAGCAATTTAATGCAGATCATCATCCAAACCTGCACTGAGCACCCAGCGAGCAAAACCATTACCATTATGCATATCCTCACTGACCTGCTAGATCAAAATACAATTGCCATGTTGCGCAATGCACTACCACAATTTGATGATCACCTTGATTTGGGCGAAGAGCTCGCAGGCGCCAGAGCACAACTAAAAAAGCAATTTACCCAAAACAAACAAACTGCAATGCTGGCAAAACTCAGTGAAAAACCACTCAGCCAACTCACAGATGAAGAACGCCAATTATTAATAAATTTAAGCGCAAATTACACCCAAAAAGATGCTTGATTATGTTAATATGCTCAGTTAGTTTTTTAAATGAATAAAATGCTCGACACTCGTCCCCAGCATTTCTAATTTTTGAGGTTATTCATGGCAAGACCCAGAAAAAAAGCACCAAAAAAATCATCCGTCTCTAAAAATGACAAAAACGCGGTACCGATTACCGCAGAAGAACGCCGCACGCGACTCAAGACCCTTATCGTTCTTGGTAAAGAGCGTGGTTACTTAACATTCTCAGAAATCAATGATCACTTGCCAGACGACGTGCAAGGTTCAGAGCAAATCGATGGCATCATCGGCATGATCAATGACATGGGCATTCAGGTATATGAAGAAGCGCCTGATGCAGAATCACTACTCATGACAGATGCGCCAGCATCAGCAGACGATGATGCCGCTGAAGAAGCTGAGCAAGCATTGGCCACTGTTGATTCAGAATTTGGCCGTACTACTGACCCTGTACGTATGTATATGCGTGAAATGGGTACTGTAGACCTACTCACCCGCGAGAGTGAGATTGAAATTGCACGCCGTATTGAAGATGGTCTCAAGCACATGGTACAAGCCATTGCTGCTTGCCCTACTACCATTACAGCCCTACTTGAAATGATTGACCAAGTCGAAAACGACGAAATCAGTGTCGATGATCTTGTAGATGGCTTAATCGATACCGACATTGGTTTGGATGATGGCGTAGAAGCGCTCGGCAAAGCTGAAGAGGCTAAAGAAGCCAAAGCTGAAAGCGATGACGATGAGGCTGAAGAAGAAGAGGCTGAAGAAACCGAAGAAGAAGCAGAGGCAAAAGCAAAAGCTGCCACTGCTGCTGCGCTAGCGCGATTAAAAGATGAAGTCTTAACCCGCTTTGCACGTATTCGCAAAGCACATGACCGCATGACAGAAATTCTGCCAGAGCAAGGCTCGCGAAACGAAGAGTACCAAACCTTACTAGCCAATATCTTAGAAGAACTATCAATTTTCCGTTTCTCAGCCAAGCAAGTTGAAGGTTTGTGTGAAAAAGTGCGTACCTTTGTTCGCGCTGTCCGTAAACACGAGCGTAAGATTTTAAACTTCTGTGTTGATCAAGCAGACATGCCACGCATGCACTTCATCAAAAGTTTCCCAGGTAACGAGACCAATTTGGAATGGTTGAGTGAAGAGCTAAACTCTGGTGAAAGCTATGCGGCAAACCTCGAGCGCTACAATCACTCTATCTACGACCAGCAACAAAGCTTGATCGAGATCGAAAAAACTGTCGGCCTGCCGATCAAAGAGATCAAAGAAATCAACAAAAAAATGTCGACTGGTGAAGCCCGTGCACGTCGTGCTAAACGCGAAATGATCGAGGCCAATCTAAGACTAGTGATCTCGATTGCTAAAAAATACACCAACCGTGGCTTGCAATTCTTAGACCTCATTCAAGAAGGTAACATCGGCCTAATGAAAGCCGTTGATAAATTTGAA
>CAZCBF010000043.1:0-13816 GCA_964496895.1 uncultured Methylophilaceae bacterium
TAATGGAAAAACTAAAACGCATTTTTACGCATGGTTTTGTATTACCCGGTGCTGTGCAACGTCACTTTCCAGCCGATAGCCTAAAGCGTATTGAGATGGAGATCGCGCGTAGCGAGACATTGCATCATGGTGAGATTCGTTTTGTGGTCGAGTCGCATTTACCCTTTTGGGACATTCTTCGTGGAAAAACAGCCAAGCATCGCGCAATAGAGCTCTTTGCACAAATGCATATTTGGGATACTGAGCAAAATAATGGTGTCTTAATTTATCTGCTCTTAGCCGACGATGATTTTGAAATTCTCGGTGATCGCGGCATAGACAAACATGTAGGTGATGCTGGCTGGAATGCCATTGCCGATGAAATGGAAGCCATGTTTATCAAAGGCGAGTTTGAAATGGGTGTGGTGTTTGGCATTAATCAAGTAGAAGCCGAACTTGAACAGCACTTCCCTGCTGATGGACCAAACGAAAACGAGCTTTCAAACAAGCCTGTCATTCTTTAGTCAGCGAGTAAACAGACTAAATCTCTCAAACTGCTGAATCTCTCAGCGATTCACGGTAAAATTCAGCTTTTAACTTGTAGAAGATCAAAAAACCATGCGTGCATCCCAATTTTTCATTGCCACTCAAAAAGAAGCCCCAGCTGATGCCGAGCTGATGAGTCACCAGTTGATGGTGCGAGCAGGGTTAATTAAAAAGCTAGGGAGTGGACTATATAACTGGATGCCCTTAGGTTTGCGTGTCTTGCGCAAGGTGGAGGCGATTGTACGTGAAGAGATGGATAAGGCAGGTGCGATAGAGTTACTCATGCCTGCAGTGCAGCCCAAAGAGTTATGGGAAGAGACGGGGCGTTGGGCAGTATTTGGACCACAAATGCTCAAGATCAATGACCGTCACGAACGTGAATTTTGTTTTGGCCCGACCCATGAAGAAGTCATAACTGATGTCGCGCGTAAAGAAATCAGTAGCTATAAGCAGCTACCGATTAATTTTTATCAAATTCAAACCAAATTCCGTGATGAAATTCGCCCGCGTTTTGGTGTGATGCGCGCGCGTGAGTTTTTGATGAAAGACGCTTATTCCTTTCATAGTAGCCGAGAGTCACTCGAGGCCACTTACCAAATCATGCATGAGGCCTATACTAGTATTTTTACCCGTCTCGGTTTGAAGTTTCGTGCGGTAAAGGCGGACTCTGGTGCGATTGGCGGTGATGGTTCGCAAGAGTTTCATGTGTTGGCCGAGAGTGGAGAAGATGGCTTGGCGTATTGCGAGTCCTCAGATTACGCAGCCAATGTTGAATTGGCTGAAGCTGTCGCGACTGGTGAGCGTCCTACAGCAAAAGAAGAAATGCGCACAGTTGATACCCCTAAGCAAACCGCTTGTGAGGCGGTTGCTAAACTCTTAGAAGTTGATGTGAATCGTACGGTGAAGTCAGTTGCCTTAATGGTTATGCAAGATGAGGCGGAAACCTTTACCCTAGCGTTATTGCGTGGTGACCACATGCTCAATGAGGTGAAACTGGCGAAAGTCGCGGGTATTGCGGAGTTTAGACTGGCGACTGAAGAAGAGATTCGTGCGCACTTAGACAATTGCCCACCAGGTTTTATTGGACCAGTTGGCGTGGCAAGTAATGTCACCGTGATCGCTGATAACACCGTGGCTAATATGGCTGACTTTATTTGCGGCGCTAACAAGCCCAAATTACATTTGGCGGGTGTGAATTTTGGCCGAGATTTGCCTGAGCCAGCGATTGTTGCTGATCTTCGCGATGTTGTTGAAGGTGATGCCAGCCCAGATGGTAAAGGGACATTGAGCATCTGCCGCGGTATTGAAGTTGGACACATTTTTCAGCTGGGTCAAAAATATGCCCAAGCGATGGATGCGACTTACCTCGATGAAAATGGCAAGTCACAAGTACTAGAGATGGGCTGTTACGGAATTGGCGTGTCACGGATTGTGGGTGCAGCGATTGAGCAAGGCCATGATGCGCGCGGCATTATTTTTCCTAAAGCACTGGCACCATTTGATATTGTCATTTGCCCGATTGCTTACGGTAAATCTGAAACCACACAACAAGCCGCAAATGACTTATATCAGTCATTAAAGCAAGCGGGTGTCGATGTGTTGTTGGATGACCGTAATGAGCGACCAGGGGTCATGTTTGCTGAGAGCGATTTGATGGGGATTCCACATCGTATCGTCATCGGTGAGCGTGGGTTAAAAGAGAACCAAGTGGAATATAAAGGCCGTTTGGACGAGCAAGCGGTGAACTTACCATTTGATCAAATTGTCGCAAAAGTCTTGAATAAACTTTTATAAAGTCAGTTACTTACATGATACTCACTGCCCGCAAGGTTGGTCTGATACTACTGGTCTTTAGTTTACTGCTCCCAATTGTTGGGGTTGCAGGGCAATTAGAAGAGCCGCTTTCAAATAGTGTGAAAGCCTTGATGCAGGATAGTATTCGCGATCAGGCAGCACCAAGATTGGTGTTTAAAGACCCGAAGGAAGGGCGAGTCTGGCTCGCTGAAATGTCTAGACGTTTGAAGCGCTATATACCTGATGAGGAATACCGTGAGGGTTTTTTAACCACAGTGCATTATGAAGCTTCTCGTGCTGGCCTTGATCCTCAGATTGTATTGAGTGTAATTCATGTCGAGAGTGCATTTCGAAAATATGCCATATCCTCTGCTAAGGCTCGCGGTTTTATGCAAGTCATGCCTTTTTGGGTGAACCTTATTGGTGCTAAAGACCATAATTTATTTGATATGCGTCTTAATTTACGTTACGGATGCACAATTCTAAGGCATTATTTGGATCTTGAAAAAGGAGATTTATTTCGTGCCTTAGGAAGATACAATGGAAGTCTAGGCAAAGCGACCTACCCTGACCTGGTTTTTTCAAAACATACGCGCTATTGGTCCTATTAGCGTTTCTCTTTTTTATTTTCGCACAATATTAATGCATTAATTGTTAGGTGCATTTATATAGTGCACAAATTGTTTACATTTTGTTGCAATTGCTTCAATATAGACTTAGCTGATAGCAAGCCAGTCTTACTTTTCTGTGTTTAGCTATCGTGCTGATTTACTTTATCCATGAATATAACAATAGTAAGGAGAGAAGTATTATGTCGCAATTATTAGCATTAGCACTAAGTATCGCCGTATTAGGGGGAGTCTGGGCGTTCTTAGCATTGGGGGCTTTAGCAACTCTAGCCATCGTTTGGGTTGGTTTTATTGCTTGGGCCTGCTATTTTCATTCAGGGGGTGATAACGCTGCATTATCAAAAACCATTGCTGGTATGAGCTTTGGTGCGGTCATGGCAGGTATTGCATTGTATCTTGTGAGTTCAGGCGCACTAGGCGGTTTGGGTAATTTAGCCGCACCAGTGATCATTGCCATTACTGTGTTTCCATTGGTGATGTTAGCGGGTGTTGACTTGCTGTCTGTAGTACCAGCAAATGTCTATGGTTATGCTGCCGCTGCAGGTTTAGCCTTAACTGGCGGCACTGCTGGTAATGTTGTCAATATGGATTTATCTAATCCAGTCTTATTGACTATTATTTCTACTGTCTTAGGTGCTTTATTTGGCATGGCATCTGGCAAATTGGCTGGCATGCTAGGTAAATGAGTTAGCTTTTGACAAGCTTAGAATTAAAAAAAGCCGCTAGTTTCTAGCGGCTTTTTTGTTTGTTTTCAAGTCGTTATTGAACAACCTTCAGCCCATAATAGGTGCCAAACTCACCTTCTTTTTCATGGTAAACAAACAACATACCATTGGTGTAGCCCAAGCCATTAAATTTGTTTTGTAGACGTAATTTCATATGCTTAGGCAGCGTACTCTTACCTAGATATTTGCCGTTTAAGTCATAAATCAATGCTGCCTTGTGGTCAATATCTAGAAGACATAGCTCTTGGCCTTTAACCCCGGTGTAGGCGATATAGTGATCACTGACATCATTAAACTCTAGGTTTGGCGTATCAAAGTCCAGCGTGATCTCACCCATTTTTTCACGCGAAGATAATTTCACAACATTTACTTTGTTGATTTTTTCCTGTTTTGCATAGTAAACATCTGCATCCGGGTTATAGGTCGGCATGGTCGCTGCATCACCAAAGGCAGGGTTGTATTGCGAGATCTCTTTTGATTTATCAGTAATCTCGCCTGTCTCTGTTGCTTCAAGGCTATAAACGCCAGTATTGGGCATAAAGCCAACAGCAGCAGAAATATTGTAAGTTACCGTCTCTATTTTTTGAGTGTTTGGGTTGTAATAAATCGAACGATTATCATAGCCTGGTAAGGCAGAGTTCACGTATTTGCCGTCTTGGTCAAAAGCATGCACTTCTGATTTAGACATTGGCATGCTCCTGCCATCACTCATTGCTGCCCAGCCACCATCGGCGATGTAGTAATGATGATTGTCAGGCGAATACGCGACCGTCATTGGACGAGTGGTTGGTTTTTTGTTTAGGCTGATTTTCATCATTACCTCTGCTTCAGGCAGAATTTCAGCCACGCTTAGGCAGGGAGTAAAGGCAATCAAGCTAGCCAGGAGTAGTCTTTTCATGATCGGACTCTTTTCTTTTTAATGAGTAGGGTTAGGTGTCACTATTGAATAATGGTTCATGATGCATTAACGCATTGTAATGGCGATCTGTTGACTAGTCACTGTGTTCGGTAAACCGTTCGATCAACATCGCATCGCCATAACTAAAGAAACGATAGGCTTGGCTAATGGCATGCGCATAGGCTTTTTTTATATGCGTATAGCCACCAAAGGCCGATACCAGCATGAGTAAAGTGCTTTTGGGTAAGTGAAAGTTGGTAAACAGCCTATCGACTAATTTAAATTCAAATCCCGGTGTAATAAAAATATCTGTTTCACCTTGGCCTGGTTGAATGACTGCTAGTGCATTTGAATGCAAGGCAGCACTTTCCAGTGTTCTCAGTACAGTAGTACCCACAGCGACAATCTTGGCGCCATTGGCTTTTGCAGTATTAATAGTGTTTGCAGTCTCGGTCGGCACTTCGTAATATTCACTGTGCATTTTATGTTCCGCGATAGTATCCACGCGAACGGGTTGAAAGGTCCCGGCACCGACATGCAAAGTGATATAGGCGATTTTGACGCCTTTGCTGCGTATGGTGTTGAGGATTGATTCAGTAAAATGCAAGCCCGCAGTTGGTGCTGCGACGGCACCTGGTTTTTCTGCAAACACGGTCTGATAGCGTTGCTCATCCGTGTCATCTGCGCTGTGGCTAATATAAGGTGGGAGCGGTAATGCGCCGTGTTGATCGAGTAGCTCTAATATAGAGGCTTCGCCTGCAAAGGCTAATTTAAACAGGTCATCTTTGCGCGCTATCACCTTTACCTCGATATCTTCAGCCAATGTAATCTGGCTACCGACTTTTGGTGAGCGTGAAGCTTTGATTTGTGCAAAGGCTGTTTGTGCATCTAGGATGCGTTCGATTAAGACTTCAACACGTCCGCCTGATGATTTTTGACCAAATAAGCGGGCTTTAATGACTTTTGTATTGTTGAGCACCAGAACATCACCTTCGGCGAGTTGGTCTGGTAGTGTCTCAAACTGTCTATCCACGATCGACGTAGCATTCAGATGAAGTAAACGGCTAGCAGCACGCTCATCTGTTGGGTGTTGTGCAATCAGGTGTTCAGGTAAATCAAAGTCAAAATCTTGTGTTCGCATCTTCTCAAAAGCTTGTTATAATGTATGGCTTCGCAGCATTATACAGTTTCAACGAACATTCCCAAGCCGGGATGGCGGAATTGGTAGACGCACGGGATTCAAAATCCCGCGCTGGCAACAGCGTGGGGGTTCGATTCCCCCTCCCGGCACCACAGTTTTAATACCTTCTTTATTGCCTTCAATCATGAGGACAGTATTATCTAAGTACTCGCAGCTTTTTATTGCTTGCGGCCCCCGTATTACCTGATTAAACTGATGATAGTTAAAGCTATTCTAGGTATTTCATTTAATTTTTTGGGAGGTGGCGCAAGATGCGTTTTTATATACTTACTGTTTTACTTTTAAGCTTTAGTTCAGCGCAAGCGAATGATCAAACCTATGATTGCCGCAGGGGGGATGCTTGGAGACTGATTTCTGTACAGTATTTATATGTTGAAGAAAAGCTGCCCTGTGAGGTGAGATACCAAAAAGAGGGTTCTGAAACGGTTTTATGGACAGCGCAAAAACAATTGGGTTATTGTGAAGCCAAAGCCAAGCGCTTTGTTGAAAAACATAAAGGCTGGGGTTGGTCTTGCGAGCTTTTACAAAACAAATAATTAAAGTGAACCCGTGCGCGTGATTGACTATAGGTGACAAATGTCATGCACGTCAGCGGTAAAAGACAATCAGAATAATGTTATTAATTTGTAACAATTTCTTGTCAATTGTAATTGGCTGTGTTAATTTTATGGAGTGCGTCAGCTTGACGTAAGTAGCATGTAATTTTGTAGTAAAGCATAAGGCTCTTGTTGTGGCGTTACTGGTTTTAGAAGATAAAATTATTGCAACCCCCAACGACTCCTTAACCAAGGAGCAAAAGCTAAAGCTTTTAGTGGTAATCACCTTAGTTTTGCTGTTAGTAGCACTTGGTTTTTTCAGAATAGGTGCCTGGCTAGTTTTACCTTTTGCCGGGTTTGAATTGCTCATATTCTGTTATGCGTTTTACTCACTCTATTTACATTCTCACGATTTTGAAAGTATCACTTTTGCACCTGACCGTGTGAAGGTAGATCAAAAGATAAAAACGCAAATCATTTCGTCAAGCTTTCAGCCATATTGGGCACGTGTATATTTACGCGAAAATGCAACGTTGGGCGGGATTAAGGCCAAAAGCCAATTGATCATCAGCTCACACGGTAAAGAGGTAGAGTTCGGCTCTACTTTTTTAACGGATATACAAAGAGCACAATTGGTTATGGAAATAAAACAAAAAATAAAAGTGTTTACTTAAGCGTTAGGGAGAAGCGACTAGTATGCAAGTGTTAAGAAAGATATTTTGGGCTTTACCATTGATGTTAGTTTCAATGTCAGCATTAGCTGAGATGAAATATAACTTTCCTGAGCCTGTCACTCCGATGGCGTTAGACACACTTCATGTGCATAACAAGTTTATGCTCATTTCTATTGTGATTTTTGTCGTTGTGTTGGCCATTATGATTTACTCACTGATCACGCACCGCAAAGACAAAGGTTATGTGCCTGTCGTTGATAAAGCACCTTCTACCTTTATGGAGATATTTTGGACATTAGTGCCATTTGTTATCCTTATGTTGATCGACTTCGTGATTATGGGTATTCCCGCTTATCACAGTGTGGTGATGATGGAAGATACACGCAATAAGTCAGAAATGGTGATCAAGATTACTGGCTCGCAATGGCGTTGGCATTATGAGTATTTAGATGGCCCAGCCAAAGGTGTTCAGTTTACGAGTACCTTATCAACACCTATGGAGCAGCAAAGTGTTGGCTACGAAGGTGAAAAAAACGAAAACTATTTGCTAGAAGTGGATAAGCGTTTGGTTTTACCAGTGGGTAAAAAAGTGCGCATTATTATGACAGCGAGCGATGTGTTGCATAACTGGTGGGTGCCACAGTTTGGCTCTTCACGCGTTGCAGTGCCAGGTTTCTTAAGAGAAACATGGGTGCAAGTAGATGAGCCGGGTACTTATCGCGGTCAATGTAAAGAAC
Source organism: uncultured Methylophilaceae bacterium (assembly GCA_964496895.1). Lineage (GTDB taxonomy): Bacteria > Pseudomonadota > Gammaproteobacteria > Burkholderiales > Methylophilaceae > Methylotenera. The sequence continues at coordinate 7,720 of CAZCBF010000043.1, forward strand.
TCTGTGGTAAAGGCCACGGCTATATGCCAATCGTTGTGGATGCGATAGATGAGACTGAATATGTCGCATGGGCTGAAACCAAAAAAGAAGAAATTCAAAAAGAAGCTGCTGGTGCTGACAAAGAGTGGACAATGCCTGAGCTAATGGCAAAAGGGAAAAAAGTTTACGAAAAGAACTGTGCAGTCTGTCACCAGATCTCAGGGGCTGGTTTACCACCTGCTTTTCCAGCGTTAACAGGTAGTAAAATCACGAACGCGCCAATTTTTGATGATAGTGGCCACTATATGCCAGACAGTCATCTAGATCGTGTTTTGAATGGTAAGGGCGTTATGCCACCATGGAAAACAGTGTTAAATGATTCAGAAATTGCAGCAGTCATCACTTACGAGCGTAATGCATTAGGCAATGCTGTGGGCGATATGGTGCAACCTAAGCAAGTAAAAGCTGCGAAGCAATAATAACTAACGTAAAACAAAACAATTTAATTAATGTTGAAGTTTTGGAGAAAAAGATGAGTACAACCACAGTCGCGCATGATGAAGCGCATGACCATCATCCAACTGGTATTTCGCGTTGGTTGACGACTACCAACCATAAGGACATTGGTACGATGTACCTGACCTTCTCACTAGTGATGTTTTTAGTGGGTGGCTTTATGGTCTTGGCTATTCGCGCAGAGCTATTCCAGCCTGGCCTACAATTAATGAACCCTGATTATTACAATCAGTTGATTGGCGTGCATGCGCTGATTATGATTTTTGCAGCGCTTATGCCTGCTGCAACTGGTTTTGCGAACTGGATGATTCCATTGCAAATTGGGGCGCCAGATATGGCGTTGCCGAGGCTGAATAACTGGGGTTTCTGGTTGTTACCGCCTTCTGCGATTTTGTTGACCTTGCCATTTACGCTGGCTTTATTCGGTATTGGCGATGGTGCATTAGCCACGGGTTGGACTTTTTACCCACCTTTATCAGTACAAGGTGGTATTGGTGTTGATTTTGCCATTTTTGCGGTGCATTTACTTGGTATTTCATCAGTATTGGGTTCAATTAACATCATTGTGACCTTATTTAACATGCGCGCACCTGGTATGACATTGATGAAACTACCAATGTTCTGCTGGGGCTGGCTCATTACAGCGTTCTTGCTTGTAGCAACAATTCCTGTGCTAGCTGGTGCTGTAACTATGCTACTGACTGATCGTCACTTTGGAACACACTTCTTTGATGCTGCAGGTGGTGGTGATCCTATTATGTTCCAGCATTTATTCTGGTTCTTTGGTCATCCAGAAGTGTATATCTTGTTATTACCCGTTTGGGGCTTTATCCCACAGATTCTAGAAACATTCTGCCGTAAGCCAATGTATGGCTACAAAGCGCAAGTGTATTCATTCTGGGCCATTGGCGCACTAGCCATGGTTGTATGGGCGCATCACTTCTTCACTGCTGGTATGCCAGTGCCTGCGTTGCTATACTTTATGTATAGTACTATGGCGATTTCGCTACCACTCGCGGTGCTGTTTTTCTGCTGGATTAAAACCATGTGGAAAGGCTCAATGACGTTTGAAACACCAATGTTATTCACTGTTGGTTGGATCATTTTATTCGGTATTGGTGGTTTAACAGGCTTAGTACTTGCCGATGTTGCAGCCGATGCGCAGTACCATAATAGTTATTTTGTGGTAGCTCACTTCCACTACACACTATTTGCGGGCGGCATCATGGGTATCATGGCAGGTGTTTACTACTGGTTGCCTAAGATGACGGGTCATATGTATAACGAAAAACTAGGTAAGTTGCACTTCTGGTTAACTGCGATTGCTTTCAATGTGACCTTTATTCCACAATTCTTCGTTGGTTTAGCAGGTATGCCACGCCGTATTCCTGACTATGCACTACAGTTTGCTGAATTTAATATGATTTCATCGATTGGTGCATTTGTATTGGGATTATCGCAACTACTGTTGGTTTATAACATTATCAGTTGTATTCGTGGCGGTAAAAAAGCCACTGGCCAAGTTTGGGAAGGCGCTAAAGGTTTGGAGTGGACATTGTCATCACCACCGCCATACCATAGCTTTAACGAGCAACCTGTTATTAAGTAGAGGAAATCGGCAGTGCGACAGTTTATGTTGCACTGCCCGCTAAGATGGAAGAAGAGTTAAAACGTAAAAGCAGAAGTAAGCGTATTGCGCTAGTGTTAGGTGTGATTGTATTTGTTTGGTATGTCGTTTCCATGTTTACGATGTGGCAACAATAAAGGTGTCATGACTAAGCCAAACCAAGAAGTTCAAAACGTGATTGCCAAAGATGCACTAGCGTTAAAAAATAAACAGTTGATCAAAAAACTGCTGGGAATACTGATAGGTTCTTTGTTGTTTGCTTTCGCACTTGTGCCCTTGTATGACGTACTCTGTAGTGTGACAGGTTTAAACGGTAAAACGGATGACTCTGCAGCAACCTTGGCAACAGCAAAGGTTGATAAGAGTAGAAAAGTTACCGTGCAGTTTTTGACGAATGTTATGCCTGGTTTGGGTTGGAATTTTTACCCTAAGCAAAGCAGTATTGAATTGCATCCAGGCAAGATTGAAACGGTTGTGTTTATTGCAAAAAACACGACGAGTGAAAAAGTATATGGCCGAGCAGTACCCAGTGTTACACCAGGTATTGGTGCTGCAAATTTAAAAAAAATAGAGTGTTTTTGTTTTGTTGATCAAGCACTTGAGGCTGGTGAGGAAAAAGAAATGCCATTGCGTTTTTTTGTGAGTCCTGAATTACCTGAGGATGTAACAGAGATGACCTTGTCTTATGCTTTTTTTCCATCAGTGAATAAAAAGGCAAATAAGAGTTAAGCAGTACCAGTAGCAAATTGATAATAAGAGACTTGCCTAAAAAAGGTCTCGATACACGTTAATGCTTTAATATTGGGAGAATATGAATGGCTACACATTCTGAAGATCAATACTATGTCCCTCATGGTAGTTTGTATCCAGCAATCATTTCATTAGGATTGCTCACGCTAGCGTCTGGTTTTATTTTTAATGTATCAGCAATGGACCCTAGTAAAGGGTTGGAATACCTTGCATCACCCGGCAAAACCATGATGTACATTGGTGCCATGATTATTCTATTCATGACATGGAAATGGATGGGTGCAGTGGTTAAAGAAAATCTCACTGGCAAATTCAAAAGCTGGGAGGACAAATCGTTCCGCACTGGCATGATCGTGTTTATTTGTTCTGAGCTCGCATTCTTCATGGCATTTTTTGGCGCACTGTTTTACATGCGCTTGATTGCGGTACCTGATCTCGCAGGCTATGACGCAGATATCACACCTTATAAAGACTTTTTAAGCACTTGGCCTTCTGCAGGCCCAGGTGGGGTAGTACTCGGTACTGACTACACGCCGCCAGCGTTTGAGCCTATGGCCGCTTGGGGCCTCCCAGCACTGAATACTTTCTTACTTTTATCATCAGGCGCTACGATTACTTGGGCACACTGGGGCTTAGTTAAAAACAAGCGCAAGCATTTGATTTGGGGTATGGCAGCTACTGTGGCGTTGGGCATTGCATTTTTATATTGCCAAATGCTGGAGTATGGACATGCCTATGAGCATATGGACCTTAAATTGTCTACAGGAGCCTATGGCGCAACATTCTTTATGCTGACTGGTTTTCATGGTTTTCATGTGACCCTTGGTACGATTATGCTGATCGTAATTTTGATCAGGTGTATGAAAGGCCATTTTTCACCAGAGCACCATTTTGGCTTTGAAGGTGTGGCTTGGTACTGGCACTTTGTAGATGTGGTTTGGTTAGGTTTATTTATCTTTGTTTATTGGTTGTAAACTGCAGCAGTCCCTAAAGTTGCTGTAGCAGTAATACGGGGATAATTAAGAAAGTAGGGCGATACATGGTATTGTGTATCGCCTTTTTGCCATTTACAGGATCGTATCTATTGGGGTTTATTTATCGATGTGGGCTGATGTAACCAAAGTAATAGGCTAGCAGTATTCCAATAAAGAGCAACATCGACAAGCCTATGCGTAGTGTGAGCGCTTTAACAGTACGATCACTGCCTGCTTTGTCTTTTGATAAAAAATATAGTGCAGAAAACAGGCTGCCAATGATGATAAACAAGACAACAACAATAATAATTTTGATTAACATAATAATCCAATTTGCTAATTGATAGCTTACGATGAGTTTGAATTGTGCTACGTTTTAATGATAAAAAACTTGTTTTTAAGCCAACTTTATTGGGTTGGCTTATCACTTTAATCTTTATTCCATTATTTATCAATTTTGGTCAGTGGCAATACGCAAAAGCGCAAAAGCAAAAACAAAGGCAAACTAGTTATCAGCAGTCAGACATTGCTAGCGCAGAGATGTTTCCGCAGGGTGTCTCTTTTGATGATTATGATGCACTAAGTGAACAGTGGAACTATCGTAAGGTAACAGTAAAAGGCGTCTACGACAAACAACATCAGTTCTTGCTGGATAATCAAGTGCATGATACGCGTGCGGGCTACCATGTAATCACGCCGTTAAAAATTGATCAATCGGATGAGTATGTATTGATTAATCGCGGTTGGGTGCCTGCATTGGCTACCCATAGTGAGCTGCCAGAAATTAAGACAACCGCTGAACCAGTAACCTTAAGTGGTATGGTTTGGGTACCTAGTAAAAAATATTTTACTTTGGAAGATAAGACAGATATCCAATTTAAAAAAGTCTGGCAGTTTATGGACATATCGCTATACCAGCAAACGGTACCAATCAAACTTTCTTCGCTTGCGATCAAACTTGACCCGCAAAGTGAAGGCGGTGGTTTTGCTAGGCAATGGCAGGTGTCTTTTAAAAGGATTGCTACGCATATCAGCTATGCCTACCAATGGTTTGGCTTTGCAGTGGCAACCTTAATGATTTTTATCTACATGAGTGTTAAACCAGTTGAAGCAGAATGAATCACATGGCAAGTGAAGAAGAAAATAGTCATCAAGCAGACATAGGAAAACAAAAGCGCGGCCGGACGACGTTACTGCTGCTGTTGGTGTTCTTTACTGTGCCGTTGGTGGTTGTGGTGGCGATGTTAAAATATGACTGGAAACCACAAACACAGCGTCATGGCACATTGTTACAACCAGCAGTTAAATTGGCTATGCCGACTGATGATCGACAATTTTGGCTAGATAAGTGGCATGTGGTTTATCTTAACGAACAATGTCAGCAGGGTTGTATAGAGAAATTAAAAGCATTACGTAACCTACATGTTTCGCTGTACAAAAACATGTTGCGTGTGAAAGTCGTATTAATTACGCAGCGTGATGATGTATCAGAGATTAAAAGCCAATTCCCTGATGTGTTGGTACTCAATAAAGCGACGGCTAACCTTGATACTATTGTTGAAGGGTTTGAGCTAGGTCAGGCACAGCCTTATAGTGCAGGCGAACTTTACTTTGTCGATCCGTTAGGCTTTTTGGTCATGCACCATTCACCAGAAATAGAAATGGATAAAGTCAGAAAAGATCTAGTCAAATTATTGAAGTTTGCTTGGTCTGGATAAGCAATGATAGAGCCAGGGTATATATTATTTAAAAGAGTGACGTTGATGGCGATGTTGCTGGCTTGGTGTGTTGTTGTGTTAGGCGCGTATGTTAGGTTAACTGATGCTGGTTTAGGTTGTCCAGATTGGCCAGGCTGCTATGGGTCAATGACAGTACCAGAAAGCGATACTGCGATTAAACAAGCACAAGCGGCTTATCCCGATAAACCAATAGATGTTGGGCGCGCATGGCGCGAGATGCTACACCGCTATCTAGCAGGAACTTTAGGTTTGCTTGTACTTGGGATGTTTATACTGAGCTGGCGCTTGCGTAAAGTGACTAATACATCGACAGGTTTGGTGACCACCTTGCTAATACTAGTGGGTTTGCAAGCCGCGCTGGGTATGCTGACCGTTACGATGTTGCTCAAACCAGTGATTGTAACAACGCACTTACTGGGCGGTATGAGCACTTTAGGTTTGCTGACTTGGATTACCCATCGGCATTGGGGTTATGCTTCTGGCACCATTATTGGTTACCCTAAAACGCCATT
>CAZCBF010000044.1:0-13812 GCA_964496895.1 uncultured Methylophilaceae bacterium
CAAACGATTGATCTTCAAAGCCATGCAAACCATCTTCTAAATTCATTTGAATCACGTTAATGCCTTGCGTCATCGAAGCCAGCCAGTTTTGGTCATCCTTTTCAATGCCATAACCTTTCACCCCATGTTGCTGGGCTAAAAAGTGTAGTAGCGTGCCATCACCACAGCCTAAATCCAGCACTTTGGTTTGCGGTGTTACCCAATTGGCAATAATTTCAAAGTCATACCGCGCACTACCTTTAACATTCAGTGCCTGCTGATTGATGCTCATGCCTCACCTCCCACTGAAATTTGCGCCAGATAATTACGCATAATCTGATGGTAATGAGGGTCTGGCATCAAAAAAGCATCATGCCCATGTGCCGCAGTCACTTCGGCATAACTCACTGTGCGCTCATTATCGAGCAATGCTTTCACAATCTCACGTGAACGATCTGGTGAAAAGCGCCAGTCACTGGTAAACGACACTACTAAGAACTTAGGTTTGTGAGCACTTGCTGATGTGAGTTTATCTTGGGCAAACACCGCACTCAAATCACCCTCAAACGCTTTGGCAGGATCATAGTAATCAAGCGTTCTTGTCATGCGAATATAAGTATTTGCATCGAATGCACCAACAAACTTATCCGCCTGATAGCGCAAGTACGACTCCATCTCAAACTCAACATCAAAGCTATACTTAATTTCACCTTCTCTGAGTTTACGTCCAAACTTAGCACCCATTGCGTCATCACTTAAATACGTGATATGCCCTAACATGCGCGCAATGCGCAAGCCTCGAGCTGGCACTGTCTCATTTGCATAGTAATCACCGTCATAAAACTCAGGGTCTGTCATAATTGCCTGACGCGCCACATCATTAAACGCCATGTTTTGGGCAGTTAGGTTGGGGGCAGATGCTATCACTAGCGCATAGCGAACACGCTCAGGAAAGTCTAAAGTCCACTGCATGGCCTGCATGCCTCCTAGGCTACCGCCAATAACCGCAGCCAACTGCTCAATTCCAAGGTAATCTAATAACCTTGCCTGCGATTGCACCCAGTCTTCAACCGTTACAATGGGAAAAACTGAACCCCATGGTTGGTTTGTTTTAGGGTTAGTACTGGCAGGCCCAGTAGTGCCATGACATCCACCAAGATTATTTAGCCCAATAACAAAAAACTTATTGGTGTCCAATGGTTTACCAGGCCCAACTAAATTATCCCACCAACCAGGATATTTATCCTCAACTGAATGACGCCCAGCAACATGGTGCGTACCTGACAACGCATGACAAATTAACACCGCATTGGATTTATCAGCGTTCAATTTGCCATAGGTTTCGTAAACGAGTTCATATGATGGCAACACATCACCACTTTTAAGTGGTAGTGGCGTATTAAAATGAGCGATTTGTGGTGTCACCAAACCCACAGACTGGCTTTGGTCGACTGATCGTATTTCTGACATTCTGCTATTATACTTTCTTATGCTGCCAATTTATATGCAAACCACCAACGACTTTTCACATCTAAATAATCGAAAATGACCGAAGAACGCAAACCAAACCTGCTCCCATACCTAAATCATTGGCCGAAATTAGGTAAAACCGCCTACATTGCCCCTACATCAACGGTTATTGGAGATGTTTTAGTCGGCGATGACAGCTCGATCTGGCATGGCACTGTTGTCCGTGGTGATGTCAATCATATAAGCATAGGCAAACAAACCAATATACAAGATTTAAGCATGCTACATGTGAGCCATCGCTCAAGCTGGGATCCCAAAGGTGCGCAACTCATTATTGGTGACCGCGTCACCGTGGGACACAAAGCGTTATTACATGGATGCACAATAGAAGACGAGTGCTTAATCGGAATGGGTAGCACTGTAATGGACAAAACCATTGTTCAAAAGCACGTACTGCTAGCAGCAGGCAGCTTAGTGCCAGAAGGAAAAGTACTAGAAAGTGGTTATTTGTATATGGGTAGCCCCGCTAAAAAAATACGCAAGCTCACGCACAAAGAAATTGAGCATTTTATTTATTCGGCCAACCATTACATCAAACTTAAAAACCAGTACTTGACTGGTAACGCTTAATAGCAGCTAGCAAGACCTATATGGCTTTCATGCGCGACCTTAATCATTGGATAAGGCGCGCTAACAACACAATTATTAAGCTGTTGACAGCATTGAGTGCTGTTTCACCCAACGACCATCACGAAACATTTCTATTAATCGTCTAGCACGCCCTAATTCAAAAGTGTCAAAACCTGTATTATCTCGGTCTAAAAAATCAGTTAAACCAGTAACCCTGGCCAATTCAGCTCTGCTCACACGCTGATAGCCCATTGTCCATTTGCTAAAACTACGCTCTTCGACACTTTCTTCTATCAGCTTCATCACTTGCTGATGTCTCTCATCTTTTCCTATTTTTTCAAACAGCTCATTTACAGTCGTTTTATCACCCTCTAACACCTGAAAAAAACAGCCATCCATATAAAGCAACATCCCAGTGACATCTCTCTTCGCATTATTTTCACGAGCAATCTCCAACAACTTAATCAACTCATCGTGTGTCATTAAATACTTAGAAATACTGGTATAGCAGAGTAAAGTTAATTCATCATCACTACCCATAACACCACTCCTGACATTAAGACACTCTTTTTTGACAGCGATTTTGCTAGAAGTTCAAAAGACAACCAATTTTATTCGCTCCAATGCTGGCTAATAACCAATGGATTTTTACCGAGTGTAACGCGATCATTACCGCCTAAGTCTTTCACCGTTTGCACCTCAACCAACCCTACTTCTGCCATTAACTGTTGCACTGGCTCTGCTTGGTTATACCCATGCTCCAACATTATCCAACCCTGTGGTTTTAAATAGACTAAACAGTCATTCAGAATATGTCGAATATCATCCAAACCATCCGCACCAGAAGCCAAAGCAGCTTTCGGCTCAAAACGCAGGTCACCCTGGTTCAAATGTTGATCGTTTTCTTCGATATAAGGTGGGTTGCTAACAATGAAATCAAATCTCTGCGCTGACAAAGCCGCATACCAATCACTTTGCACAAAACTTACATTCTCAACATTCAATTGGTCAGCATTTTTCTGCGCCACAGCCAAGGCTTTATCCGACGCATCAACCCCAATAATACCCAGATCAGGACGATAGTGAGCAATCACTAATGCAATTGCCCCAGCGCCTGTACCTAGATCTAACACCTCAAGACCATCATGCACATGGGCATCCAGTTTATCCAGCGCTACTTCAACCAACGTCTCCGTATCGGCACGAGGAATCAACGTATCCTCAGAGACTTTGAACGGCAAACCATAAAACTCACGTTCGCCTAAAATATAGGCAATTGGCTCACCTTTTGAACGACGATCAATCAGTGTTAAAAAGGCAGTTTTACTGTCAACTGATAACGCGTCGTTTGCATGTGTAATCAACCAAGCATGGTCAACTTTTAACGCCGCTTGCATTAAATATTGCGCCTCATGCTTAGCTTCAGCATGATTAAGTCGACCAGCTGCCTGATTCAGCACCTCATGTACTGTCATCGATAAAAAAGGGGCTTACGCCTCTTCTCCCATGCTCGCCAACAAATCTGCTTGATGTTCTGCAGCTAATGGGACGACCAACTCATCTAAATCACCTTCGGTAATCGCATCAATTTTATACAAGGTTAAATTAATACGATGGTCGGTAATTCGGCCTTGGGGATAGTTATAGGTGCGAATGCGTTGTGAACGGTCACCTGAACCAATCAGATCGCGGCGCTCTGAAGCGATTTCAGCATGCTGGGCATCTTCTTCTTTTTGCTTGATTCTGGCAGCCAGCACCATCATGGCTTGTGCTTTATTGGCATGTTGTGAGCGTCCATCTTGGCACTCGACCACGATACCCGTTGGCGCATGGGTAATCCGCACCGCAGAGTCGGTTTTGTTAATGTGCTGACCACCCGCACCTGAGGCGCGAAAGGTATCAATACGAATATCAGCGGGGTTAATGGTGACATCAGCCACTTCATCGACCTCAGGCAAAATCGCCACAGTACACGCAGAAGTATGAATACGTCCTTGCGTTTCGGTATCGGGCACACGTTGCACACGGTGGCCACCACTTTCAAATTTCATTTTTGAATAGGCGCCCTGACCTTCGATTTTGGCGATAATTTCTTTATAGCCACCGACATCGCTTTCATTTGCGGATAAGATTTCCAGCTTCCAGCGTTGACGCTCTGCATAGCGCGAATACATGCGGAATAAATCACCCGCAAACAGCGCAGACTCATCACCTCCCGTACCGGCACGGATTTCTAAGATGATGTTTTTGTCATCATTAGGGTCTTTGGGTAAGAGTAATGTTTGTAACGCTTCTTCAACGATTTCTAGGGTTTCTTTAGCGGCTTGAATTTCTTCTTGCGCGAACTCCTTCATCTCAGGGTCGCTGAGCATTTCAGTCGCTTCGGCGATGTCTTTTTCGGCTTGTTGGTGTTTGTTATATTGCTCAACCACCGGCGTAATGTCAGCATGCTCTTGCATAATCTTACGATAGTTATCCATATCGTCAGTAACGCCTTCTTGGCTCATGAGGCCGTTGAGCTCTTCTAAGCGCTCGCTAACCGTAGCGAGCTTTCTAATCATGCTTGGTTTCATAATGTCTTTCTATCAATGCTATTCAAGATTAGCTGTCAGTAAAATGACAGTAGTGTGCGCAAAAACGCTAAGATTTAATTTGGTAACAGTGCTTGAGCGCGTCGGCAATTTGCTCATGCAGCTCACCTTGCGTGGAGTTTAACGCATGGCTAGGCGCGTGTAAAAATTTATTGGTCAAGCCTTGGCTCAAAGCGGCTAAGACTTTAGCTGGATCGTCGCCTTTTTGTAATTGTTTAAGGGCTTTGTCAAGTTCGGCTTGGCGTAAGCCTTCTGCTTGTTCACGAATCCCTTTGATAATCGGCACGCTTTCGCGCGTTTTGAGCCAATCCATGAAGTTTTGTACTCGCGAGGCCACAATGGTTTCTGCATCCACCGCAGCTTCTTGACGACTTACCAAGCCCTCATTCACCACCTGCTCAAGGTCATCCACGGTATAAAGATAAACATCATCCAAGTCATACACCTCTGACTCAATATCACGCGGCACCGCCAGATCCACCATAAACATCGGGCGGTGACGACGCTTTTTGACGGCCTTTTCGATCATACCTAAGCCGATAATAGGCAGCTGACTTGCCGTGCAACTCACCACAATGTCAAACTCATGAATACGATTGGGCAAGTCACTTAGGGTTAAGGTCTCGGCACCAAACTTGTCGGCCAATAATTGTCCACGAGAAAGTGTGCGGTTAGCCACTGCCATTTTGGCAGGCTTTTGCGCCCCAAAATGGTCTGCACAAAGGCTAATCATCTCACCGGCACCTATAAACAAAACTTTTTGTTGCGCCAATGAACCAAAAATCCGCTGCGCGAGTTTGACCGAAGCGGCTGACATTGACAGTGAGCTAGCGCCAATTTCTGTGTTGGTACGAACTTCTTTTGCAACTTCAAAAGTGCGTTGAAACAGCTTATGTAAGAGTGTGCCTAAGGTACCGGCTTCTTGGGCGAGTTTGACCGAGTCTTTAAACTGCCCGAGGATCTGCGGCTCACCCAACACCATACTATCCAATCCAGAAGCCACACGAAAAGCGTGCTTGACGGCTTCATCCTGCGGTAACGTATAGACATAGGGCTGTATACTGGCTTGCGTCAACTGATGATAACGCGACAACCATTGCAAAGGTTTTTGTGGGTCATCGGTACTACAATACAACTCGGTACGATTACAAGTGGATAATATCGCTGCCTCATCCGCGTTACTTTGTGTCAGCTGAGTTAACGCCGTACCCAAGTGCTCGCTATTAAACGCGATATTTTCTCGTATTTGAACGGGTGCTGTGTTGTGATTAACACCGATGACATAAAGCTGCATGAGGATAGTTGAAACCGTTATTCCACTAAATAATATTTATTTCATACTACTTATAATAGTGCTGAGCTAAACTTTAAGTATAGCAAAACACATTATAGAAAAAATTAATCAGTGCAATCAGTTAAATAAACCTAACATTTTCGTATATTGACGCGCCTTAAGCAAGAACCTTATCTAAAATGGCAAATTTTAGGTAAAATGCAAGCTTAATAAGAAATACATAACGATTATTAATTAAGAGCGGAAACATAGAACCATGGATAAAGACTTTAGAATTGCCCCAAGTATTCTTTCTGCCGATTTTGCAAGACTCGGCGATGAAATTGAAAATGTAATCAAATCTGGTACAGATCTCGTTCACTTTGATGTGATGGATAACCACTACGTACCTAACCTCACCATTGGCCCACTAGTGTGTGATGCTATTCGTGAATTGTCACACAATGTTGGTGCGTTAATTGATGTGCACTTAATGGTTGAGCCAGTTGACCGCATTATTCCCGACTTTGCTAAAGCCGGTGCAGACATTATTACCTTTCACCCAGAAGCGTCTAAACACATCGACCGTAGCCTATCAATGGTGCGCGATTTAGGTTGTAAGTCTGGCTTGGTGTTTACGCCAGCGACACCACTACATTACTTAGACCACGTAATGGACAAGATCGATATGGTGCTATTAATGTCAGTTAACCCCGGCTTTGGTGGTCAGAAATTCATCCCACAAACATTAGAAAAAGCCAAAGACGCGCGTGCAAGAATCGATGCTTACACTGCTGAAACAGGCCGTGAAATCTGGTTAGAAATCGACGGTGGTGTGAATCCAAACAACATTGCTGAAATCGCACAAGCTGGTGTAGATACTTTTGTGGCTGGTAGCGCGATCTTTGGTAAGCCAAATGAGGCTGACCCTAACCGTTACGACACGATTGTCAAAGCAATGCGTGATGCATTAGCTGCGGCTTAAAGTAATTTAGTGTCAAGATAGGGCTTGTAGAGATTGTTTAAATGAAACAAAACGCAAGCCCTTTTCCTGAGACGCGCTATGCTGTTAAAGCCGTCTTAATCGATTTAGACGGCACTTTAATTCACAGCGCGCCTGAAATTGCTCGCGCGGCAAACATCATGTTGCCGGCCATGCAATTACCTGCCTTGCCATCACAAACCGTACAATCTTTTATTGGTGAAGGCGCACTCACACTCATCAAACGCACTTTAAACGCTGCCTTATCTAATCCAGTGGATGAGAAGCTTGATGAAGCGATCGTTGAAGCAGCCAAAGTGCATTTCTTTAAGGCCTATACTTCGCTAGCAGTCGAAAGTAAACCCTACCCCAATGCAGAAAGTGGCTTAAAAGCCTTTCAGGCACTCAATTTACCCATCGCTTGCGTCACAAACAAACCCAGCCAGTTTACCGAGCCTGTGCTCAAAGCCAATGGTTTGTATGACTATTTTGACATGGTTGTGAGCGGTGATACCTTAAGTAAAAAGAAACCTGATCCAGATCAAATATTGCACGTTTGTAAGCGGTTCAAAATTGAACCGAGTCAAGCAGTGTTGATTGGTGACTCCAATACTGACATTCAGGCAGCAAAAAATGCAGGATGTTATGTATTTACCGTGCCATATGGCTATAATCAAGGTTTGGCGATTGACAAGACCATTATTGACGCAAGCATTGATGACTTAAAAGACGCAACAAACTATATTCAAACTTAAGATGCAACTTCCTAAAACTCCTTACCAATCATTACGATGGCGCAAAGTCGCCAGTTGGCGTCACTAAACGCTGACTTTGCTTTGTCACAATCAAATCCATCGATTACAATAAAAAAGTTAAGGAATTTTATGTTAAACACGCTCACACAATCTGCCTTTGATGCCTTGGCCGAAAAAGGCTACAACCGCATCCCATTGGTATTAGAAACCTTTGCCGACTTAGATACACCACTATCGTTGTATCTAAAACTGGCCAACAAACCATTTAGTTACTTATTAGAGTCGGTACAAGGTGGAGAACGCTTCGGCCGCTACTCGATTATTGGCCTACCCGCCCAAACGCGCATTGTTGCCTATGGCAATGATGTCACCGTGATTGAAAATGATAAGTTCATTGAAACCGCTAACAACACAAACCCTTTAGAGTTTGTACAAGACTATCAAAAACGTTTTAAAACGCCACCATATGAAGGCTTACCACGCTTTACTGGTGGTTTAGCAGGCTATTTTGGCTACGAGACCATTCGCTATATCGAGCGCAAGCTAGCAGACACTCAAAAACCAGATGCGCTCAATACTCCTGATATTTTATTGATGGTGTCAGAAGAGCTGGCCGTTGTCGATAATTTGAGTGGCAAGCTTTATTTTATTGTCTATGCCAACCCTGATGACGATAATGCCTACCAAACGGGTATGACACGTTTGAATAACCTAGTCCAAAGCTTGCGTACATCAGTCACAATACCGAGCTCACCGCAGACATCACCCACCCAAGCTGCATCAGAGTTTGGTGAGGCTGAGTTTAAAGACGTTGTAAAACAAGCGCAAGACTATATTGTCGAAGGTGACATCATGCAGGTGGTGCTATCTCAACGCATGTCGCAACAGTTTACGGGTTCTCCATTGTCGTTATACCGTGCTTTGCGTAGCTTAAATCCTTCTCCCTATATGTTTTATTACGACATGGGTGATCATCATGTGGTGGGTGCATCGCCAGAAATTTTAGTACGTTTAGAAAACGGTACCGTGACCTCCCGCCCAATTGCTGGCACACGTCCTCGCGGTAAAACGCGCGACGAAGATCTCGCATTAGAAAAAGAGTTATTATCCGATCCAAAAGAATTAGCAGAACATGTTCAGTTGATGGACTTAGGCCGCAATGATGTTGGGCGGGTTGCTCAAACTGGCACAGTGACGGTCACTGACAACATGACGATTGAGCGCTACTCGCATGTGATGCACATTGTTAGCAATGTTGAGGGCAAGCTCAAGCCTGGCATGGATGCCATTGATGTACTCAAAGCGACCTTCCCTGCAGGCACTGTTTCGGGTGCGCCTAAAGTCCGCGCCATGGAAATTATTGATGAATTTGAACCAAGCAAACGTGGCATTTATGCTGGTGCGGTTGGCTACTTAGGCTTTAACGGGGACATGGATGTCGCCATTGCCATTAGAACAGGTGTGGTAAAAGACCAAATTTTATATGTTCAAGCTGGTGCTGGTATTGTTGCTGATTCTATCCCACAAAATGAATGGGATGAAACCCAAAACAAAGCGCGCGCTGTACTGCGCGCAGCCGAGCTGGTGCAAGCTGGCCTAGACCATAACGATGCAGAAGAGTGAGTATTTACTATGCTTTTAATGATTGATAATTATGACTCTTTCACCTACAACCTCGTGCAATACTTAGGGGAACTGGGCGAAGACGTACGCGTGTATCGTAATGATGAAATCACCGTAGATGAAATTAGCAAACTCAACCCTGATCGCATTGTACTCTCGCCTGGTCCATGCACGCCCAATGAAGCGGGCATCAGCCTTGCAACCATTGAGGCCTTTGCAGGTAAGATCCCGCTACTTGGTGTGTGCTTAGGCCATCAAAGCATCGGGCAAGCCTTTGGTGGTAACATTGTAAAAGCCAAAACAATAATGCATGGCAAAACTTCATTAATGCACCACCAAGACACTGGTGTTTTTGAAGGCTTAGCCAACCCGTATACAGCAACGCGTTATCACTCACTGGTCATTGATCAAGCAACATTGCCAGACTGCCTAGAAGTGACCGCATGGACACAAGATGAAGATGGCAACATGGATGAGATCATGGGCGTGCGCCATAAAACACTTGCAGTAGAAGGCGTGCAATTTCACCCTGAGTCAATTTTGACTGAGCATGGCCATGATTTGTTAAATAACTTTCTAAAGACTGCATTAAAGAGAGCGTGAAATGACATTTAAAGCTGCATTAGAACAAATCGCCAATCGCCAAGACCTAGACCATGAGCAAATGCTCAATGTCATGCAACAAATCATGACCGGCGAATTATCATCAGAGCAAATTGCTGGCTTTGTCATGGCATTACGCACAAAAGGTGAAACGGTTGATGAGTTAACAGCGGCCGCTCAAGTCATGCGCGAACTCTCTAGCAAAGTCTCCATTAACGATACCGCTCACCTGATCGATACCTGTGGGACTGGCGGGGATGGCATTCAAACGTTTAATGTCTCTACACTCTCAGCCGTTGTTGCGGCTGCGGCTGGCGCAAAAGTCGCTAAGCATGGCGGGCGCTCGGTATCCTCAACCTGTGGCAGTGCAGATGTCTTAGAAGCGCTGGGGGTCAATGTCAACCTTACCTCCGAGCATGTGGCTGATTGTGTTAATGCTATCGGTGTTGGTTTTATGTTTGCGCCAAATCATCATAGTGCGATGAAGCATGCTGCCCCTGTTCGTAAAGCACTTGGGGTACGCACCCTATTTAATCTATTAGGCCCAATGACTAATCCAGCAACTGCAAAGCGTCAGGTTATGGGCGTATTTGACAAAGCGTTAACCAGTAAACTAGCCAGCGTACTCAAAAACTTAGGCAGTGAACATGTGATGGTCGTACACGGTGCTGATGGGATGGATGAGATCTCATTCACAGGCGAAACGTATGTATCTGAATTAAACAACGGCGTGATCAAACAGCATACGATCAAGCCAGCCGACTTTGGTATCAAAACACATGCACTATCAGATATTCAGGTCAACAATGCTGATGAATCTAAAGCCATGATCGAAGATGTGTTAGCAGGCATTGCCTGTACTAATCAAGCAGCACGCGACATCGTCTTACTCAATGCTGGCGCAGCGATTTATGTTGCTGGCATGGCTGATTCTTTAAGCGCAGGTATCGATCATGCGTTCACCGTCATTGATGATGGCACTGCGCAAATGAAACTCGCTGCGCTAGTAAAACAAAGTCAATCTTATGCGAGTTAAACACCATGTTATCTTGCTAATCACTTTGTGTTTAATGGCTTGTGAGTCAGAACCTATGCAACCACAAAATACCAATCAATCGACAGTGGAAGTAAAAAGCAATACGCAAAAAATTGATTTTAATCAACGATTAGGCAAACCTAAGCGTCATCATGTCCTGACTGCTAAAACAGCCTTTCAGCGCAAACATCGCGATGTCTGGATTGAAGGTCAAGGTCGTGTCATTCGCATACTTTCAGATGATACAAAAGGTGATCGTCATCAGCGTTTTATCTTACGTACTTCGTCTGGCCCTAGCGTATTAGTCGCCCACAATATTGATTTGGCACCGCGTATTAATACCATCAAACGCGGCGACCAAATTATCTTTCGTGGCGAATATGTGTATAACGAAAAAGGTGGTATTTTGCACTGGACGCACCATGACCCACGGGGTGATATCAAAGGTGGCTGGTTAAAACACCGCAATAAAACTTATCAGTAATGTATGGATAGAAAAATTAGTCTATGTCAGATATCTTAAACAAAATATTAGCAACGAAAGCACAGGAAATTGCTGCCAGCAAAGCCCTGATTGATGAATCGGGTATGCAAACCAAGGCTGAAGCACAGCAAGAGCCGCGTGACTTTGTAGGCAGCATTCAACAAAAACTGGATGACCAAAAAGCTGCAATTATTGCTGAAATTAAAAAAGCCAGCCCCTCTAAAGGTATTATCCGCGCTGATTTTCGCCCTGCTGAAATCGCAAAAAGCTATGAGTTGGCAGGCGCTGCCTGTCTTTCGGTGTTAACCGATGCGGATTACTTTCAAGGTTCGCCTGAATACCTTAAGCAAGCACGTGCCGCATGTAATTTACCCGTGTTGCGCAAAGACTTTATGATCGAACCTTATCAAGTCTATGAAGCACGCGCCATGGGTGCAGATTGTATTTTGCTCATAGCAGCAGCGCTAGATTTAGCCACCATGCAAACCCTTGAAACAATAGCGCACGGTCTTGGAATGGCCGTATTGGTAGAGGTGCACAACGCAGCAGAGCTAACACAAGCACTGGCATTGGATACACCATTACTTGGTATTAATAACCGTAACTTGCGCACCTTTGAAGTCACCTTACAAACCACATTAGATTTATTACCTCAAATCCCTGATGATCGGATTGTCGTTACTGAGTCAGGTATTTTTGCTTCGGAAGATGTTCACTTAATGCAAAGCAACAAAGTAAACACCTTTTTAATCGGTGAGGCCTTTATGCGTCAACCTGACCCCGGGCTAGCATTGGCCAATGTTTTCCAGTAAAGGCTAACCATGCGCTACCCTAACACTCGCCCAAGACGTATGCGTAAAGATGATTTTTCACGCCGATTAATGCGTGAAAATATCTTAACCACCAATGATCTGATTTATCCAGTGTTTGTGCTCGAGGGTGATAACCGCACTGAAGCCGTACCCTCAATGCCAAGTGTATCGCGCCAATCCATCGACATTCTGCTCAAAACAGCCAGCGAATGTGTCGCACTTGGCATCCCAATGATGACCTTATTTCCAGTGGTGGGTGAAGATGCAAAAAGTTTAGATGCTGCAGAAGCCTACAACCCAGAAGGGCTAGCGCAACGTGCGATCAGGGCAATTAAAACTGCGCATCCTGAACTGGGGATCATGACCGATGTTGCACTAGACCCTTTTACGACACATGGTCAGGATGGCATTATTGATGACACTGGCTATGTGTTAAATGATGAAACAGTAGAAGTACTCGTGAAGCAAGCCGTTTCACAGGCAGAAGCTGGGGCCGATGTCATTGGCCCTTCTGACATGATGGATGGTCGCGTAGGCGCGATTCGCGAAGCCTTAGAAGCTAACGGCCAAATTCACACTAAAATCATGGCTTATTCTGCCAAGTATGCCTCTTCATTTTACGGCCCGTTTCGCGATGCAGTAGGGTCTGCAGGTAATTTAAGTGGCGGTAATAAATACAGCTACCAAATGGACCCCGCTAACAGTGATGAAGCATTGCATGAGGTTGCGTTGGATATTGAAGAAGGTGCAGAAATGGTGATGGTGAAACCTGGCATGCCTTATCTTGATATTGTGCAAAGGGTCAAAGATGAGTTTGGCGTACCAACCTTTGCCTACCAAGTCAGCGGCGAGTACGCCATGCTAAAAGCAGCCGCTCAAAATGGTTGGTTAGATGAAAAGTCCTGTGTGCTAGAGAGCCTACTCGCCTTTAAGCGCGCAGGTGCTGATGGTATTTTGACTTACTTTGCTATCGATGTGGCGCGTTGGCTTAGAGAAACAAAAACTTAAGCATTGATCATACTGCGCACGCGGGCAATATCAGCACGTAGCGCATTCGCACCATCAGCTGTGCGCTTAGTAGCGTAACGCACATCATCCACCTCAAAAATACTGATTTGTATCAAACCCAACTCAGTTTCTAAGGTTAGCATAGGCACTTTTTTACGCCCATCGCCGCGCTTATCTCGCTTACCATCATTCAGTATGCGATAAGATTTTTCATTGGCTTCAAACGGAATCTGTTCGTTGAGTAAAAAGATTTCTACTTCTTTAGCGCTTTCTGCAAATAAATGAATATGCGTATCAGTGCCTAGTCCTGCAGTACCCTCTAAAACAGCCCCTGTTAAATACGGGTTAAATTCCGCTAACAGCTCCATCGTATACAAGGCATTTTCACGTAACTGCGCTAAATGGCCAGGCTGCACATCACCGAGATATAAACTGTTATACAGTTTAATTTCTTCCTCTACTTCGATGTTTGATGGCAAGCCTTGTTTATCTGTGACACCTAGCTGCCGTCCTGCTTTTTTCTTAGCATAAGCATAATCTGAGATACCCTCTTCTGCCATCATTCT
>CAZCBF010000045.1:0-13510 GCA_964496895.1 uncultured Methylophilaceae bacterium
GTAACTTCAGCTAACAAGTTAAGTCAGCAGGACGCGCAAAAAACGCGCACCTCTGATTAATGCGACCATAAAAGGAGAAAACTTATGAATAATCTAAAGAAAACACTATTAATGAACTCTAGTTCTTGCATTCTGTTTGGTCTGTTGTTTTTGTTATTTCCATCGTCTACTAGCAGTTTTATTGGTAATAATGTTGTCTGGCTGATTCAAATAATTTGAGTAATATTATTATTTAATGGGTTGCATCTTATATACGCAAGTAATAGAGAAAAACCTATTTGCACTGAAATTCTCTATTTTGTTTTAGGTGATTTTTTGTGGGTAATAGGCATGCTTGCTCTTGTTCTGGCTGGCGTTGGAATCACATCAACTAAAGGTATTATTGTTTCTTTAATTATTGCAATAATGGTGGGTACTTTTGGTTACATGCAAATATTAGGTTATAAATCAGAGTGCAAAAGCGCATAACAAGGCGTTTAAAAATGGACGGCTTCCAGCCGCCCTTTAACTAGAGCGTTATGCATAAGGAGGTCATATGGCAGAAAAATTTGAAGCCCTGACTGAAAAACATATTGAGTTCATTAAGAAGCAACATATTTTCTTTGTCGGTACCGCCGCAAGTGAAGGTTCTGTCAATATCTCTCCTAAAGGTATGGATAGCTTTAGAGTTATAAATAATTCTACGGTTGCTTGGCTCAACCTCACTGGAAGCGGGAATGAAACTGCTGCCCACGTTCTTGAAAGTAGCCGAATGACCATGATGTTTTGCTCATTTGATAAGCAGCCTCTTATATTGAGATTGTATGGCCGCGCTAAAGCTATTCACCCTCAAGATAACGATTGGCTACATCGGGCGAAACTATTTCCTGAATACACAGGGGCACGTCAAATATTTGAAGTCAACTTGAAGCTAGTTCAAACATCATGTGGCTATGCCGTTCCGTTTTATGACTTAGTTGGCGAACGGCCAACATTAAGAAAATGGGCCGATAATCGCGGCCGGGAAAGCGTTGAAGAGTATTGGCAAGAAAAGAATACCAAAAGCCTAGATGGCAAAGACACTGGCATCTTCAAAAATGCATAACAAGCGCATGTTGTTCGCTGCTTCGCGGCTGGGACAGCCTACACTGTGTTTCGGCTGCCCCAAATGCGGGCGTTATGCTTCAAAAAAATATCGCATGACTGGGCTTAGCGCAAAGCCTACTCTGCTGCCACTGTCATCTGCTCAATTAAAATAGAGCCGACACGCGTACCACCAGAGATATGTACGTCATTACCAATGGCAACAATCTGATTGAGCATGTCTTTCATATTACCTGCGATGGTGATTTCTTCTACTGGGTGTTGAATCTCGCCGTTTTCTACCCAGAATCCAGCTGCGCCACGCGAATAATCCCCAGTGACGATATTAAGGCCGCGGCCTAGCATCTCTGTGACGAGTAGGCCAGTGCCCATAAGCTTTAGCATTGCTTCGAAGTCATACTCGCCAGATTGCATAATAAGATTATGACTACCGCCAGCGTTGCCCGTGCTTTGCATGCCTAGTTTTTTTGCAGAGTAACTGCCGAGCAAATAGCCTTGTAAGTTACCAGCGTCGACTAGTGTGCGCTGTTTGGTTTGCACACCTTCGTTATCAAAAGGGCTACTGCCAAGGGCTTTTTTGATAAATGGGTCTTCTACGATGGTGAGGTTTGGTGAAGCGACTTGTGTACCAAGGCTATCGAGTAAAAACGATGACTGGCGATATAAATTACCGCCTGAGATCGCACTGGTAAGCGAGCGAATGATGCCACTGGCAAGGCTGGCATCAAACATTACCGGCACTTGCGCCGTTTTTATTTTTTGTGGGTTGAGCCTTTGAACGGTGCGCTCACCTGCTTTTTGTCCGATGGCTTGTGCGCCGAGCAATTCATTGTAATCACGCGCGGAGTGATACCAATAATCGCGCTGCATTTTGCCTTCAGCCTCTGCAATCACGGCACAACTCAGGCTGTAGCGAGAGTAGGCATAGCCTTGATTAAAACCATGCGTGTTAGCATAAACAAACTGCCCTGCCCCAGTGGAAAAGCTAGCACCGTCTGAGTTATTAATGCGCTGATCAACGGCTCTTGCGGCATCTTCGCATTGTTTGGCTTGCGCAAGTGCTTCTGCCACCTCAATGGTATGAGGATGATAAAGGTCACATTCGACAATGTCTGTGGCGAGTAAATCAGCCTCAGCCAAACCACAAAATGGGTCTTGCGCAGTGTATTTGGCAATATCGCAAGCGGCTAATACCGTATCGCGCATGGCTTGCGGTTGTAAGTCAGAAGTGCTGGCATTGCCTTTTTGCTCACCGAAGTACACCGTGATGGATAAGCCTTTGTCTCGGTTGTATTCGATATTTTCAGTTTCACCCAAACGTACCGAAACGCTTTGCCCGACACTGGCTGATACATTCACTTCTGCCGCACTGGCACCTTGCTCAGTAGCAATTTTGAGCAGGTCTTGTGACATGGACTTGAGGGTGTCTAAACTATAGTGAAATGGTGTTTCTTCCTGCTTTGGCATGTTGTTATCTGTGCTTTCCTGAATATGGTTAGTGCGTATGGCAGACCGTAAAGCCGATGATCGCGTGTCAAAAATGCTATCATACCGCAGCATGAAACAAAATAAGACGCTAAACGAAGATACTGCGGCTAATCGTTGGTCGCTAAAAGCACCCGAACTCGATCCCAATGAACCGCCGAGCAAAACGCAGCTTAAAGCGATTGCCGATGCTCAGCAGGCCTTGGGGGTGAAATTGTGCGCTTTACCTAAAGACAAAGTATTGCAATTAAAGTTGCCTGAGGCTTTGGAAGAAGCTGTGCTGGAATCACATCGCATTAAGGCAAATGGTGCTACTAGAAGGCATAAGCAATTTGTCGGCAAGCTGATGCGTGAAGTTGACCCCGAGCCGATAGAAACGCAGCTGGCAAAATGGGAAGGCAAAGATGATGCTGAAAACGCACGCTTTCATTTAATGGAGCGCTGGCGTGATCAGTTGATTGATGATGATGAAGCCTTGACTAAGTTCTTAGAGAGCTATCCTCAAGCCGATAGACAGCAGCTGCGAACGCTGATTCGCAATACGAAAAAAGAGATTACTGCGAATAAACCACCAAAATCCAGCCGCGAATTGTTTAAACAGATTCGTTTTATCTTAGAAAACCAGTAAAATATCGCTTTAAATTATTTAAATCTTGAGATTTATCAAGATCAATCGACCAACAAGAGGAGTCAACGATGTCAGAGAACTTCCATAAAGTACTAGATGTACTAGGCGAAGAGAGTCCTACGCCGGTGATAAAAACAAAAGAGATACTAGATACGCTTAACCCTGGCGAAGTGTTAAAAGTACTGACCAGCAAACAAAGTGCTGTCGATAATATCCAAACCTTAATCTCTAACCATCCATACGAAATCATCAAGCAAGAGAAAATTGACGAGCAGTTAATCTTGCTGATCAAAAAGCTCTAATATTGCTTTAGCCCTTTATGTCTGAACAAAAAAGACCTCAAAAACGTAGCATAACCGCCATGGTGCTCAAGTTTGCACACATGTTTAATCTGCTTGAAGATAAAGCGGATGATGAGATTATTAGCAATAATATTCGCGCAGGTGTCGAGCTAAGAGGTACCAATCTATGGGTATTGATCTTTGCGATTTTGGTCGCCTCCATTGGTTTGAATATGAATTCAACCGCGGTGGTGATCGGCGCAATGCTGATCTCCCCTCTCATGGGGCCGATCATGGGTATTGGCTATGGCGTGGGTATTTATGACTCGAATCTGATTCGCAAGTCATTACGCAATCTAGCCTTATCGACTGGGATCAGTTTATTTGTTTCATTTTTATACTTTTTGATTTCGCCGCTGTCATTTGCGCAATCTGAGCTGTTGTCTCGTACCACACCCACGATGTGGGATGTACTGATTGCCTTTTTTGGTGGCTTAGCCGGGATTATTGGCGCCACACGAGATGAGCGCACGAATATTATTCCCGGTGTTGCGATTGCCACAGCCTTGATGCCACCATTATGTACCGCAGGCTTTGGTCTAGCGCATGGCAATTGGGAGTACTTTTTTGGTGCGCTTTATTTGTATTCGATCAACTGTGTTTACATTGCCTTTAGTGCGGTGTTGATTGTTTGGGTAATCCATCCGCAGCACCAAGCCTTTGTGGATAAGCAGACCGAAAAGCGCGTCAAGCTCACACTTTCATCGGTAGTGCTTTTGACAATGTTGCCAAGTATTTACCTAGCGGTGCATTTGGTTAAGCAAGAAGTGTTTGCCTCAAAAGCCAGTGCATTTATGAAAAATGAATTGGCGCTGTCAAACGCACATGTTGCCTCTAGTAATATTGATGCCAAGCGTAGACTGATAGAGCTGACTTTAATTGGCGAGTTGATAGAAAATGATCAAGTCAAAGAACTGAATAAACGTTTGATTCATTATGATCTTGGTGATGCCTCATTAATTTTGCATCAGGCAAAAAATCAACGTATTGATGTTTCAGCCTTAAAATCTAATATCGTGAGCGATCTATACAAAGAAAACCTGAAAGCATTAGAAGAAAAAAACAAGCTGATTAGCGAAAAAGAATTTAAAATCAGAAACTTAGAAGCAGGATTAAAAGTTGGCGAGATCAGAAAGGCCGTCTGGATGGATGTCTCAAATGAGCTCAACACTCAATACCCTGAGATCGAAGATATTTATTTTTCAGAAGCCGTTGAATGGCAAAAAAATAAAGGCAAAGTGGCCGATGGCCTGATCATTGTTAACCTTAATTCAACAGCACCGCTCACTCTAGAGAGCTTTGATAAAATTAAGGCTTGGCTTAAAGTACGTATTAAGAATGACAATATTAAAGTGATTGTTGAACCAAAACCTGTAGCACCTGCATTAACAGATGACACAGACAAAGACTCAACAGCAAAAAAACCAAAAACAAAGCCTGCTAAGGCCAAGTAATCAAATTGCAGCGCCTTAGGGTGCTGCGCAAGTCAACATTTCAACTAAATTAGAGAACATTATGAGAGTCATTTTATTTATGCTCGCATTATTGCTGATGCCTACGTTAGGCATGGCCAATGATGGAGGCGCACATACGTTAGATTTAACCAGTCATTGGGTGGGATACACCGCCTTAGCTATTTTCATCTTTGCTTATTTATTGGTAATGGCTGAAGAATATATTGAGTTAAAGAAATCTAAACCTGTTGTTTTGGCAGCAGGCATTATTTGGGCATTAATCGCCTGGTACTACCAAACACAAGATATTCACCATGTGGTTGAGCAAACTTTCCGACATACTTTGTTAGAGTTTGCAGAGCTGATGCTGTTCTTACTGGTAGCGATGACCTATATCAGTGCTATGGAAGAACGTCGTGTGTTTGATTCATTGAGATCTTGGTTAATCAGAAAAGGCTTCAGCTATCGCAGCCTGTTTTGGGTCACTGGCTTACTCGCGTTCTTTATCTCACCGATTGCTGATAACTTAACCACGGCATTGTTGATGGGCGCAGTGGTGTTATCTGTTGGTGGTACCAATGCTAAGTTTGTATTACTCGCATGTATTAATCTGGTTGTTGCAGCCAATGCTGGTGGTGCGTTTAGCCCCTTTGGCGACATCACCACTTTAATGGTCTGGCAAAAGAACATTCATGCCAGTAATGGTATTGTTGGCTTTTGGACATTCTTTAATTTATTGATTCCATCATTAGTCAACTGGCTGGTACCTGCTAGCATCATGAGCTTTTTTATCCCGAATGAAAAACCTCAAGGCAGCACTGAAAGTATCCCTGTGTTACGCGGTGGCTTTACCATTATCTTTTTATTCCTTGTGACTATTACACTCGCAGTTTCTTCGCATAACTTCTTGCATATGCCACCCGTATTAGGCATGTTGACTGGTTTAGGTTTGCTAAAACTGTTTGCATTCTTCTTACGCAAAGCAGGCGAGCAAGATTATGTCGTCAACACGCCTGGTAGTAGTGACAATCCGTATGATATTTTTAGCCGTATCGCGCACGCTGAGTGGGATACCTTATTTTTCTTCTACGGTGTAATTTTGTCTGTCGGTGGTTTAGGTTTGCTCGGTTATATGAGCATGATGTCCGGCATCATGTATGGCGAATGGGGTGCTACCGTGGCCAATATCGCAGTAGGTGTACTTTCTGCAATTGTTGATAACATCCCAGTGATGTTTGCCGTACTCACCATGTTGCCAGATATGTCTATTGGCCAATGGCTGCTAGCCACACTCACCGCAGGTGTCGGTGGCTCTATGTTGTCGATTGGTTCTGCCGCAGGTGTTGCCCTAATGGGTCAAGCCCACGGCAAATATACTTTCTTCGGCCATTTAAAATGGATGCCAGTAATTGCTTTAGGCTATGTTGCCAGCATCTGGGTACATTTCTTAGTTAATGGCCATCTATTTTAACGAGTTGCTGTTTGATGGCGCTATAGCTCAATCTTAACGGCTTGCTTAGCGCCTTTACGCACCACCACTACTTCTGTATTTTGGCCCTTAAACTTCTTTACTGCAGCAACCAAATCTTTCGGTTGGTTAATGCCAGTATGGCCAATTTGCAGAATTTGATCGCCACGCTGAATACCCGCTTTGGCTGCAGCTGAACCCTGAACAACAGCCAAAATGCGCAAGCCTTTCAGCTCGCCTTTTCTCAACACTTCGCTATCTCGCTTCACAACCCGCTTTAGCTTCACAATGTGCACACCAAAACTCGGCATTGGAATCTTTACCCAATAACTCGCAAAGTAATCATATAAGCCTTCCTCTTCAACCGCGGCTTGATCAAATGGCTTACCAGCTTCTTCTGCTTGTTTTTTCATCAGCGCTATTCGCGCTGCAATTTGTCGACTAGACGCATATTGGGTATACACCAATACGGTATCAGCTTTAATCGCTTGCCCATGCTTCAGTGCAAAGCCTGGCTCAACATCTGTACTGATAAAGTTGCTACTGCCAACCATGTCATAGCCTTTTTCTAACATGCTGATGTTATCTTCGGCTTTGTCTTCGCTGACAAAAATTGTCGTCTTTGGGTCAGGGCTTTGAGAGCGCAGCGCAGATTGGCCCTGCTGCTGATAATGCTTGGCGTATAGATTTACCTCACCTGCAAATGCCCATTTGCAACTCATTGTCACTAACAGCAACATCACGAATGTCACTAGCCAACCATAAGTTTTTTGCTTTTGTCTTGATGCTACTGCTACTTGCTGTTTTTGCATACTACCTCCTAGATTGATCAGGCTTAAGCTGAACCAAAAGTTTAAAATTGCTAGAAAAGTAAAGCGTTTTCGTTCATCATACACGCAATTCAAACACTCAACTTGTAAGACAACAGTATGCAAGAATCATTCATTAAAATTGGTTTAATCTCTATTAGCGATCGTGCCAGCCGCGGAGACTATGAAGACAAAGGCATCCCAAGCCTTCAAAACTGGCTCAATGAAGCAGTGGTAACACCAATGCAGTTTAGTACTGCTTTAATCGCTGACGAACAAGCACTCATTGAAAAAACGTTGATTAAATTAGTGGACGAAGAAGCCTGTGATTTAGTCCTAACCACGGGTGGTACAGGGCCAGCACTACGTGATGTCACTCCCGAAGCTACCTTGGCCATTGCTGATAAAGAAATGCCTGGTTTTGGAGAGCAAATGCGCCAGATTTCACTTAACTTTGTGCCTACTGCCATCTTGTCACGTCAAGTTGCGGTGATTCGTAAGCAGTCTCTGATTATTAATCTACCCGGCCAACCTAAAGCGATTGCGGAAACGCTAGAAGGTTTAAAAGATGAGAACGGAAAACAAAACGTACATGGGATTTTTGCGGCAGTGCCCTATTGTCTTGACCTTATCGGCGCGCCATATATCGAGACCAATGAAAGTCTGGTGAAAGCCTTTAGACCAAAATCGGCGCGTAGGCCTAAAACGCACTAAACAAAATAAGCAGATGTAAAGACGATTAACATAATCACCACAATAAACACCTTAGCGACCATTGCTAAAATAAACCCCAACCCTGCCGCCAAGCCTACTGTGGTGGCACGTAATTTATCCTGATGTGCGATTAGCTCACCCACGATCGCACCAATCGCCGGGCCTAATATCAAACCCGGTATGCCGCCAAAGATACCCAACACAGCACCAATCGCAACACCCCACATCGCCTGCTTGCTGGCACCTGCTTTTTTTGCTGTGACCATTGAACCAAAAAAATCCACTGCCCAAGCAGCCACCCCAAGCACACCGATAACTACCATTGTGAGCACACTCACCTTTGAAAAGCCCTGCTCCCATGCAGCCAACAACAAGCCACTAAACAACAAAGGCACACCTGGCAACAATGGTAATAATGAGCCTACAAACCCCGCTGCCACCATGATTGCGGCCAATACTAAGATCCAATCAATTTCCATCTTTCATCCTACTTTACGACTTTAAAACGACATATCCAGCATGATCCGTTACAATGCGCTATAGATTTTTCATTCGTGCTTAGATGTTCATCATAAACTAAAATGTCGCCTGAATTTAACCTCATTGAGCAGTTTTTCACCAAAAAAAATCACCACACTGATTTAAGTATTGGTGATGATGCAGCACTTTTTCAAGTGACGCCAGAACATCAATTAACAGTATCGACAGATATGCTGGTCTCTGGCACGCATTTTTATCCTGACACTGATCCCAAACAACTGGGTTGGAAGGCGCTTGCGGTTAATCTATCAGACTTAGCTGCAATGGGTGCACAGGCAAAATGGGCAACGTTAGCACTATCATTGCCCGCCATTGATCACGACTGGCTCAATGCCTTTAGCGCTGGTTTTTTTGAATGTGCCAATGCATTTAACATAGACTTAATCGGTGGAGATACCACCAAAGGCCCGCTCACATTAAGTGTAACCATTATGGGTGAAACGCCTCAATCGCAAGCTCTCTCTCGCGCAGGCGCACAAGCGAATGACGACATTTGGGTGAGTGGTGAACTGGGTAACGCAGCCATTGGGCTACGCTATTTACAAGGCGATATCCTCACTGATCAAGCACACTATCCAACCGCGCTAGCCGCATTACATACACCACAACCGCGCAATGCGCTGGGGCTGGCCTTGCGTGGTATTGCCACCAGTTGTATTGATATTTCAGATGGTTTAATGGCTGATTTATCCCACTGCCTAAAAGCGTCAAAACTCGCAGCTACTATTGAACTTAGTGCCATCCCCGTGCATGATAGTGTTGCTGAGAAGCTAGAAGATAATGAGGTGCAACAATGCATCTTAGCCGGTGGTGAAGATTATGAGTTATGCTTTACTACACCAGCAGATAGAGGCACGGATATTGCAAAAATTGCTACAGATTTGGCTATACCAATTACCCGTATTGGCCATACGCACACCGCAAAAGGTGAGTATGCACTTACAATAATGTGCGATGACGAACCCTTGGTATTTGATTCAAAAGGTTATGACCACTTTGCCTGATTTTAAATTACTACTCTCACACCCAGCCCACTTTTTCAGCTTGGGATTTGGTACTGGACTGGCCCCCAAAGCACCTGGCACCGTAGGCACCTTAGTGGGTCTGCCTTTGTTTTACTTGATTGCAAATTATACTTTCACCACGCACATCATCATCGTGAGCCTAAGCTTTATCTTCGGCATCTGGTGTTGTCATCGCACGGGAATAGCAATAGGTGTTGCAGACCATGGCAGCATCGTATGGGACGAAATTGCGGCAATGATGTTAGTACTTACTTTCACGCCTAGCACGGTTTTTTATTGGGTTTTAGCTTTTTTATTATTTAGATTATTCGATATCTGGAAGCCCTACCCAATCAGCGTGATTGATGCCAAAGTGAAAGGTGGTTTTGGTGTCATGCTAGACGATCTATTGGCTGCGATCTACGCGATTATTGTCCTCAAAGGAATTTTATGGCTGATCTAACACAACAACTAGCCGCCGAGTTATCTACACTGAGTCAGGTGTTAATCGCCCGCGAGTGGTTGCTATCAGTGGCGGAGTCTTGCACAGGTGGCATGCTCGGTGCAGAAATTACAGCACTCTCAGGCAGTTCTGTATGGTTTGATTGTGGCTTTGTCACTTATAGCAATGAGTCAAAAATACACTTGCTACACGTGAACGAAAATATCATTGATAGTCATGGTGCTGTCAGTGAAGCTGTCGCGATTGAAATGGCACAAGGTGCCTTAGCCAATAGCCAAAGTCAACTAGCGGTCGCCATCACAGGCATCGCTGGCCCAACAGGTGGCAGCCCAGACAAACCTATAGGCACTGTCTGTTTTGCTTGGACGAGTGAAACTACCGCGACAATATCAGAAACACATTTATTAAAAGGCGACCGCAAAGCGGTACGCCAACAATCTGTACTTATCGCACTTGAGGGGCTAAATCGCCTAATCAACCGGGCGACTAACTAGGCGCTGTTAAAGCGAGTAAGCCCTCTAGCCTCTACCAGCGTCGTGGGGTTTGTCCACGATACTGACCAAAAGTTGGCCTTCTATTTTGTGGGCAATAACGCGGCTGCCCCTGGCGAATCGGTCGATTTCTCCAGCCAATGCTAGATCGATTATTCCAACCTCTATTGCGCTGTTGGTAATAATTATTCGGCCTTGCATTCACAAAAGGCCTGTTGATCACAACAGTAGGGGCACCCTGATAAATCACACGCGGTGTTCTACTATAGATAACCGTATTTGGATATTGCTGCACCACGACAGGTGCATGCGTCACACTACGCGTAATCGTCATGTGTTTAGTACCGACAACCACTCGCCTATCGCCAGCACTCGCAGCCTCTGGCAATGTTATTAACAATGCCAATGTTGTCATACTCGCTATTTTTAAAAGATGATTCATAATTTGCATGGTGATCCCCCAATTGATAATCAATGCATCACACTCTATTAAACGATTGTCTTGTAAAAAAGTTGACTTTGTGGCGCATATGCACCTGCCACTCTCTATCTTAGTCACCTAAAATATGGAATAATGCGTTGTTGATTTCACGTAAATGACTAGAGGCAATATCGAGATGGATGAGAACAAAAACAAGGCATTATCGGCAGCGCTTTCTCAAATTGAAAAACAATTTGGCAAAGGCTCGATCATGCGTATGGGGGATGACAATACCGACAAAGATATACAAGCGGTATCAACTGGCTCATTAGGCTTGGACATTGCCTTAGGCATAGGTGGTTTGCCACGTGGTCGTATCATCGAGATTTACGGCCCTGAGTCTTCAGGTAAAACAACACTGACTTTATCAGTGATCGCACAAATGCAAAAAGTTGGCGGCACTGCGGCATTTATTGATGCAGAGCACGCGCTTGACCCACAATACGCGGCCAAGCTGGGTGTCAACGTGCCTGATCTTTTGATCTCCCAACCAGACACTGGTGAGCAAGCATTAGAGATTGTCGATATGCTGGTACGCTCGGGCTCTGTGGATATTGTGGTTGTCGACTCGGTCGCAGCCTTAACCCCTCGCGCTGAGATTGAAGGCGAAATGGGTGATTCACACATGGGCTTGCAAGCGCGTTTAATGTCACAAGCTTTGCGTAAGCTCACCGGTAATATTAAGCGTACCAATACGATGGTGATCTTTATTAACCAGATCCGTATGAAAATTGGTGTGATGTTTGGCAACCCTGAAACTACCACTGGTGGTAACGCATTGAAATTCTACTCATCAGTACGTTTGGATATTCGCCGTACGGGTGCGATTAAAAAAGCCGATGAAATCATGGGTAGTGAAACCCGTGTAAAAGTGATTAAAAATAAAGTCGCGCCGCCGTTTAAACAAGCTGAATTTGATATTCTATACGGGCAAGGCATCTCATTTGAAGGTGAGTTGGTTGAGCTGGGTGTAAAACTCAAAATCGTTGAAAAAGCTGGGTCTTGGTATAGCTATAACGGCGAGAAAATTGGTCAAGGTAAAGACAATGTGCGCGAGTATTTAAAAACAAAACCAGAAATGGCCGAGGAAATAGAACGCCAGA
Organism: uncultured Methylophilaceae bacterium; assembly: GCA_964496895.1. Lineage (GTDB taxonomy): Bacteria > Pseudomonadota > Gammaproteobacteria > Burkholderiales > Methylophilaceae > Methylotenera. Next base: position 12,065 of record CAZCBF010000045.1, read on the forward strand.
TTCGCGAGCAAACCAATGTCTTAAACGACATGACGCCAAACACCGGCCCTGAGGCTGAGTAAAAGGCTTTAGCGCAATCGCTGCACAAGGTAAAGGTCAACCAGCTAAAAGCCTGCGGCAACGCGCACTAGAGTATTTAAGCAAGCGTGAATACAGCTATGTGGAGCTAGCCAATAAGCTAAAACCTTATGCGGCTAGTGATTGTCAAGAAAGTGAAGAAGACACCGACTTTGACATCGACCCCAGTGTTGTTGATGACAAAATCAAGCTGGTGCTAGATGATTTCAAGACGCGTGGCTGGCTCAGTGATGAGCGCTTTGCGGAGCAAGTCTCACATGCAAGGCAGCGTAAATTTGGCAGTCTACGCATTGCCAACGAACTCAAACAAAAAGGTGTGGCCGATGAAGTGATTGCCAATGCAATCGAATCGGCCAAAGCCAATGACTTAGACAATGCCAGAGTGATCTGGCAAAAAAAATACGGCCAAGCGCCAAAAGATAGAAACGAATGGGCCAAACAAGCACGCTTTTTACAAGGGCGCGGGTTTGGCTTTGATATTATTAAACGTGTAATTGCAGAACAGTCCAATGAAGACTGAAACACTAAGCAAACAATGACTATAGAATTAAGCAAAAATCCTAGCAGTAAAGAAATTCGCCAAGCGTTTTTAGACTTCTTTGCGTCTAAAGGCCATGAAATCGTCGCATCAAGCTCATTGGTGCCGCATGAAGACCCTACCCTGCTCTTTACCAACGCAGGCATGAACCAGTTTAAAGACGTGTTTTTGGGGTTTGATAAGCGCAACTACACCCGCGCAACGACCAGTCAAAAATGTGTGCGTGCAGGTGGTAAACACAACGATTTAGAAAACGTTGGCTACACCGCGCGCCACCATACTTTCTTTGAAATGCTCGGCAACTTTAGCTTTGGCGATTATTTTAAAGAAGAGGCGATAAGTTACGCTTGGGAGCTACTCACAGAAGTCTACAAACTACCTGTCGAAAAATTGCTGGTGACTGTGTATGCCGATGATGATGAAGCCTATGACCTCTGGCACAAAAAAATCGGCCTGCCCGCAGAAAAAATCATCCGCATTGGTGATAACAAAGGTGCTAAATACGCCTCTGATAACTTCTGGATGATGGGTGACACGGGCCCTTGCGGCCCTTGCTCTGAGATCTTTTATGATCACGGTGCACATATTGCTGGTGGCCCACCGGGCAGCCCAGATGAAGATGGTGACCGCTTTATCGAAATCTGGAACAACGTCTTTATGCAGTACAACCGCGATGAAGCGGGCGTGATGCATCCATTACCTAAACCATCTGTGGATACAGGTATGGGTTTAGAGCGTTTATCTGCCGTGTTGCAAGGCGTACATGCAAATTATGAGATTGATTTATTTCAAACACTCATTAAAGCAGCGGCGCGCGAGACCAATACCAA